>JACPSF010000035.1 GCA_016193385.1 Deltaproteobacteria bacterium | reverse complement strand
TTTGAGGAGAGGGAGCGGATTGGTCAGGAAGCGAGAAAGACCGGGAAGTGGCCGCCCAAGACGCACGAGTTTATTATCTTTCAGGAGAGCAAGATCCTCCAGCCCGCGCCCTTTTCTCCACCGCTCGAAGAAAGAAAGCTCGGAAATCTTTATGAGATTCGGACCTATACGTATCAGCCGGGTGCCATGCCTACGGTGCTGGAGCGCTTTGGAAATGTGATGCCCGAGCGCGCCAAAGTCTCACCCCTGGCCGGCGCCTGGTATAGCGCCATCGGATCGCTGAACCAGTTCATCCACGTGTGGGCCTATCGGGACGCGGGCGAGCGGGATCGTCTTCGAGAGGAGGCTCGGAAGATTAAAGGGTGGCCGCCCCAGACCAGAGAGTTTTTGCTCAAGCAGGAGAATATGCTGGTTGTTCCCGCGGCGTGTTCACCCTTGCACTGACAGAGGCAAGTGCCGTAATCATTGCCGTAGGAGCACGTATGAAGCGAATGATTCTCATGACCGCCTTCTTGGCTCTTCTGATCGCGTCCTCTTCATGGGGCGCTGAAAGGATACGGATCGGGTATAGTTCCATCAGCGGCTCCTACATCGGCCTGTGGGTCGCCCACGACGGTGGCCTCTTTCAAAAGGAGGGGCTCGAGGACCAGATCATCCTGATTCCCAGCGGCAGCCAACTAGCGCAGGTTACGGTCGCAGGCGAAGTCGAGATCGGCTCCTTCAATGGGAGTTCCGCGATGGCTGCTGCGCTCCAGGGGGCTGACATCAAAATCATCGGGAACACAGTCAACAAGATGATCTTCTCCATCTATGTCAGACCCGAGATTAAGACCGTGGAGGATTTAAAAGGGAAAAAGCTCGGTGTTACCCGCTTTGGATCGAGCACCGATATATCCGGCAGGTATGCCCTACGCAAGCATAACCTCCAGCCGGAGAAGGATGTCGCCATCCTCCAGATGGGGTCGATGAGTTCTATCATGGGGGGACTCCAGGGGGGCTCGATCGAGGCCGGGGTGGTTTCCCCACCGACGCTTTTCGCGGTGGAAAAGCTCGGCTTTAAAGAGCTGGTCAACGTCACAGACATGAACCTTACCTTTCCCAATCCTTCCCTGGTTGTCCAAGGGGGAATTCTGCGCGACCGGCCTGAGATAGTCCATAAATTCATGCGCGCCTATGCGCGGGGGATGCACCGGGCCAGGACGGACAGGGAACTCACTCTCAGGTCGATCGGAAAATACAGCAAGGTCGAGGATCCCTTCTTTCTTCAAAAAGCGTACGATCTCTACATCGGAAAAGTGCTGGAGAAGGCCCCGTACATCGACATGGCGGGGATGAAAAACGCCCTGGATGACTTGGCCAAAAAGATGCCGGCAGCGAAGGAGGCCAGACCGGAGCAGTTCATCGATTTTCGCTTCTTGGACAGTTTGGAGAAGAGCGGTCTTTTAAAAGAGCTGTACAAGTAAGCCCGACGATCTCACCAAAGGCTTATGCGACACGATGCTTTACAGGACCCTGTTACGCCCCCTGCTTTTTCTTCGCGACCCAGAGAAAGCTCACAATCAAACTCTATCGCTCATCTCTAGCCTGAGTTTTCTTGAAGCTCCGCTGGCATGGCTCTTCGCCGTCAAGGACGCCCGCCTGGAAGTCCGCCTTGGGCCGCTCACTTTTCCCAACCCTGTCGGCCTCGCCGCCGGTTTCGATAAAAACGCGCAGGCGGTGAAAGCCTGGCCCGGCTTCGGCTTCGGCTTTATCGAGATCGGGGCGGTAACCGCGCATCCTCAACCCGGTAATCCCACGCCTCGGCTCTTTCGCTTGCCGAAGGATGAAGCTCTCATCAACCGGCTAGGGTTCAACAACGAAGGGGCTGAAGCGATCGCCGCCAAACTCGAAGCGCTGAGCCCCAACGATCGAAAACGGATACCTCTGGGCATCAACATCGGAAGAAGCAAGGTGGTTGAAACCAGAGACGCCCCGGCGGATTTTCTCTTCACGTTTGAAAGACTCTTCCCCTATGGCAACTTTTTCACACTCAACGTGAGTTCCCCCAATACACCTCAGTTGCGTGACCTTCAGGAAAAGAGGTTGCTTCAGGATTTGCTCGAGACGATACAGGGAAAAAACCGGGAGCTGGCCAAGCGATTCAAGGTCTCAGAGAAACCTATTTTCGTCAAAATCGCTCCAGACATGGATTTCTCTCAGGTGGATGACATCATCGCTGTGGCGCAGTCGGAGAAAATCGCGGGTATCATCGCCACCAACGCCACAGCATTCCTGCGAGAGAAACTCGTGACGCCGACCCATGAGCCTGGCGGCCTCAGCGGTAAGCCGATCAAGGCTCTGGCCACCTCATTTATTCGCCACATTTACAAGACGACTCGGGGAGGTCTGCCGATCATTGGAGTAGGAGGAATCTTCACCGCTCAGGATGCCTACGAGAAAATCAAGGCCGGCGCCTCAGCGGTTCAGATCCTAACCGGCTTTGTCTACGAAGGCCCCGGAGCGGTGAAACGGATTAACATGGGGCTGCTAAGATTGATGGAGCGGGATGGATTGAAGAATATCTCCGAGGCGGTGGGGAGCGGTGCCAGCATGTGATTCACTAACATAAGCGCTTCAACTTCTCATAATCATCCCACTTGTCCATATCAAGAAATGGCATTTCTTCGTTCCAGTCCAGCGCTGCCACCTCTCCTCGATATTTCTCAATCAGCCCCCTTCCTCCCCTGTCGCCCGTTAATTCAAGAAGTTCCGGGAATAAGTCCTTCTGGAACAGAACAGGGTTGCGTGTTTGACCCCGGAAAGTCGGGGCAACGATCAGAGAACGGCTCTTCTTGAAAAGTCCGATCAGGCCGTTAATGAGGTCGGTCTTAACGAGGGGCTGATCGCCCACCAGAAAAAGAGCTGCATCGCTCTTCGCGTTAATAGCTCTCAGTCCGGCAATGACCGAAGTGCTCTGCCCTTCTTTGGCTTTTTCGTTGGTGACCCACCGAAGCTTATCATGCCCAAGAAAAATTCTTTCCTGTATCTCCTTTGGCTCTCGCACCACGCAGATCACCTCGTCCAGTTCGGAACCGAGGGCTGCCTCCAAAACCCATCGAAGGACGGGTTTTCCCCGCAGATCCAGAAGCAGCTTCTGCTGCCCCATTCTCTCTGCCGCACCAGCGGCTAATACGATTCCGGAAATCATAAAGATACAGGCATTAGACAACAGTAAATAAATCTCCCGACTCCCGCCTCACGCCTCTCGCCCTCTTAACTTGTGATCACTTCCTTAACCGGGTCGTCGCTGAGATAACTGGTAATGACCACTCTCTCTATTCCTTGTCGAAGAAGCGCACGTCCAAGAGCGCCGGCTTTTTTTACGTCTTCGGCGGTGTCCGCTTGATTAATCAGGGCGACCTTCCGGCTCCCGGGCGGGATCCCCTTCAAGCAGCCCCGAGGATCCTGCACCAATCGGAGGATGAGCTGTTGGGTGACGGGGGTTCCCAACTTCACCCCGGCCAGTTCCGCGGCCCGCTTCGCCCGGTGCACCAAATCCGCCGTAAGGGGCTGCCCCAGGACTTTAACCCCCATCACCCAGACCGTAAGCGGACAGCCTTCGGGAACAACCGGCTCGTGGTCTGCTGGCACCTTGAATGGCTTCATGGCCGCCCCGTCAGCCTCCATGAGAATCCAATCCATCCCGCAATTGTTTTGCAGAGGACCCAGCCAGTCCGACGGCAAGCCAACGAGTTTTCCCGCCTCATCCAGGCTTGAGCCTGCACTGACAATCATTGGCTCATTTATCTGAGCGAGTTGGTTCAGAAGGGCATCGAGTTCCTGTGCCAGATAGAGTTTGTGGACGTGAGGCTTTGTGGGTTTAAAAATTTTTGTGGTCGTCGTGACGAGGACCTTTCCACCTTCCTTCCATAACTCGTGGGCCAAACGAAACAGGGTCGTGGTTTTTCCCCCGGCGCCGATCAACGCCACCATTTCTCCTTGTTTAAGGCCGAAGGCCTCCTTGAGGGTCATGGGTTTCACCTAACCCTTCCTCCGGGAGTTTGCAAGGAAAACTCAGATCGCGGTCGTGCTCGTCCCTCGTGCTCGCTTTTTTCGAACACGAACCACGAACACGAGTCACGAAGCTGCTTGCAACAGCACGTTTATTTTTATAACGTCCGGTCATGCCGCGCGTTTTCAGCATTGAAGTCGCCAAAGACTACTTCAACTTCGCCTCGGCCCACTTCCTCATCTTTGCCAACGGCAGGAGAGAGGCGCTGCACGGCCACAATTACCAAGTTTCCGTGGCTCTCGAAGGAGACATGGACCGGGCCGGGGTGGTGCTCGATTTCATCACCTTCAAGCCCCTGGTCAAAGGCGTCTGCGATGACTTGGACCATCGTACCCTGATCCAAAATCGAAGCCCCCTGCTCCGCGTCCGTCGGAGCCCAAAGGACATTGAGATTTTCTACAAAGACCAACGCCTGGTCCTGCCGCGACGCGATGTCATTTTGCTGCCGCTCCTGAATACCAGCACGGAGCTGCTGGCGGAATACATCGCAGGGAAGCTCAGGCGGCGGCTGCGCCGGCGATTTCCTGGGGCAAGGCTGCGCCGGATCGAGGTTGGCGTGGAGGAGAGCCGCGGTCAAAAGGGGCGATTTAGCGGGGAGTTTTAGTGGCCACGGTCTTTGTCTACTCGAAGGGCTACCTCGCTGATATAGGTGTCCACGTCTTCCCGATCGAAAAATACCGCCTGGTCTACCAGCAGTTGCGCCACCGCGGCATCCTCTCCGGGAATCCGACCGAACCCGCGCCAGCCTCCGTGGCCGACCTTCTGCTCGTGCACGAACCAAGCTATGTGGACGACCTCCTGCACGCCCGCTTGAGCCCGCGCACCGCCTCCTCGGAGCTGCCTATCTCTAAAGAGATCATCGATGCCTTCCTCTTGGCCAGCGGCGGAACCATTTGTGCCTGCGAAAAGGCATTGGAGACAGGCTCAGCGGTAAACCTCGCGGGGGGCTTTCACCACGCGTTCCCGGATCACGCCGAAGGCTTTTGCTACGTGAATGACATGGCGCTGGGTATCCGCAGACTGCAGCACCTCCAGAAGGGCCTCAGAGCTGCGGTGATCGACTGCGATCTCCATCAAGGAAACGGCACCGCGTTTATCTTCAAGGACGACCCGAGCGTCTACACCTTCTCGATGCACCAGCGCGATCTCTACCCGCTGAAGGAGGACAGCAACTGGGACATTCACTTGCGGAACGGCGTAGGTGACGACGAATACCTCGCGCTGCTGGAAAAGGCGGTCCAGGCGATCATCCAAAGATTTAAGCCCGATTTCGTTCTCTACCAGGCGGGCGCCGACCCCTACCGGGAAGATCAGTTGGGCAACTTGAAGCTCACCATCGAAGGCCTGAAAAGACGCGATGGTCTCGTATTCGGCGAGTGCAAAAAGCACGGAATCCCTGTGGCGGCGTTGTTAGGCGGAGGATACGCTACGAACACCAATGACACGGTGACGATCCACGTCAACACCTGTTTGGCGGCCGTCGAGTGCTTCGGCTGATACCGTTAAGCTTTTTGCCGCTTCTCCCACGAGCCAACGGCTAAGAAGAGAACAAACAAAAATAAGTAGCTCACCGTAAATTCCGGCGCTGCAAGAAGGCCAAAACGTGTCGCAACGCCTCCCGAAGTCAGTTCATAAGCATGAATGATGCCTAAAGCAGCCAGAAGAGCCGCCGCCAGCGCCCAAAACGCGGCACGGAAAAATTTTCCTTCAATCAGAAAAACACCGATGGCCGCCAGGATCATCGAGGTGAAGATGAAACCCCTTTCCAATGAGATCATTCCGTGAATCGCAATAGTTGGCGCAAAGGGCGCGAGACCGACCCCGTAAAGAGACTTGCCCGTGGCCTGTATTCCTGATTCCACCATTAGAAGCCCCCAGGCTGCCAAGGCCGGAAAAAGCCCCAAAGCCACGGCCGGCGCATGCTCCTTCGGCGTCTCCTGAAAGGACTGGGCCACGATGATGATTCCAATGTAGAGGAGAATCCCGATGCCCGCTTCGAGGGGGATAACCTCGAGCACCCCCTGGATTGTCCCCGTGAAGCACAGCAAGGTTATGAAGATCCCGTTAAGCGCTGAGTAGCCCGAGCGCGCCCCGAGTTTCTTCCATCCGGGGTGACCGATGTAGATGGTGGTGGGAAAGGCGCTGCCGAACAGCGATGCGACCACCGAGCCGATTCCATTGGCCATTAGGGAAGGGAAAGTGCGGTAGCGGTCCCCAGCGGCCTCGGCGCTTTCTATGTTCTGGAGCGAGCCGACCACGTTAAAGATCCCCATGGGAACGATCACGGATAAGTATTCCAAAAATTCCTGCCGCCCGAGAGCCTCCCACAAAGGACCGCCGCTAAACTCCGGCGCGACCGGCCTGAAACCCAACTCCCGTGATCCTTCCCCCATTACCCCTAAGCCCCAGGCAAGTCCGGTGCCGGCGAGGATGGCGACCAGCCCGCCGGGAAGGCCCAGAGGAAACCTTTGGCGCGCAAAATAGGAAAGCAGGATGAGGCCCATGGGCGCCATCGCGACTAAGGGCCGGGCAAAGATCCTGAAAGTAAAATCCATCGAGATAAAAGTCACTGCGATGCCCGCCAGAGCGGCCAGCAAGGCGGCGCGCGGGGTCATCCGACGCACGGCCTCGGCGACAAAGGCTCCCGCCATTTCGATCACGCCACTAAAGAAGCAGGCTACGAGCCCCACCTTCCAGGCCCAGACCGGATCCTTAGTTTGCTGATAGATGGGGAGCATGATGAAGAAAATATACGCGAACAGGCTCACCGTGTTGATCCCGTAGGGAAGTGCGGTGACATCCTCCCGCCCGGTTTCGGCCGCAAGCCGGCGAGCCTGCCAGGCGTAGAAGAAATTTCCCACCAGGATCGAGATTGCGGCGCCGGGAAGGATGCGGCCGAAGATGTAGGCATCCGGGAGATGGATGAGTTCGCGACAGAGGCTGACGATGAGAATGAGCTGGATGAGGTTATCGATCATGAGGCCGAAAAACCCATCCAGGTCTTTGCGCACAAACCACGGGGTGCTGAGAGACGATTCGGGCATGGACATCCGGCAAGCCGGCTACGTGATAAAACGAAGGGAACTTTACCTTTCGTTCCGTTGTTCTGTCAAACACGTCAGAAAGCTTGAAACTTGGCTGCATGAGCGATAAAAGAGAAAGTCTGTTCCCTATGTGCACGCTTCTCTATCGCGACTTGGGGGAGACGGATTACCCGACTGCACTCTCGCTCCAGGAGAGGCTCCTCGAAAGAAAATCGAGGGAAGGACTTCCCGACATCCTTCTCGTGGTCGAGCATTCCCACGTTTTCACCATCGGCCGAAGCGGCAAGACCTCCAACCTCCTCTGTCCCGCGGAGGTGCCCGTCTACCGCACGAGCCGGGGCGGCGATGTCACTTATCACGGCCCGGGGCAGATGGTCGTCTACCCTCTTCTGGATCTGCAATCAAAACTCAGAAGGGCGGTCCACCGCTATTTGCAACAGATCGAACTCGCCGTCATTCAAGCCCTCGCAAGCTTCGGCCTCAGAGGAGAGAGGAGGCCTCCGTGGACGGGGTTGTGGATCGGAAATAAGAAGATCGCATCCATCGGAATCGCCGTGAAGCGAGGCATCACTTATCATGGGCTCGCGCTCAACGTGAATACCGATCTCAGCTACTTTCAGCGGATCGTGCCGTGCGGCCTCCCCTGGGCTGAAATCACCTCGATGGAGAGAGAGGTCGGGCATCGACTTCCGCTGGAGCAGGTCAAAGCGGAGTTCGTGCGACGTTTCGTCAAAAAATTCGGTTACTCAGAAATACGAGAGCTATGCCACGAATACACCCAGACTGGATCAAAGCCAGATTCCCTGGTAGTCCCAACTACCTCCGCCTCAAGCATATCCTGAGGCAGCACAACCTCCACACGGTTTGCGAGGAGGCGCGCTGCCCGAATATCGGCGAGTGCTGGGGGCATAGCACGGCGACCTTTCTGATCCTCGGAGACATCTGTACCCGCGGCTGCCGCTTTTGCGCCATCAGCAAGGGCAAGCCCAATCTGCTCGACCCGGAAGAGCCACGCAACGTGGCCCTGGTGGTCAAGGAGTTGGGCCTGCAGCACATCGTGGTGACCTCGGTGAATCGCGACGACCTCCCCGACGGCGGCTCGACCCATTTCGCCAAGACTGTCTTTTGGATCAAAGTTCTGAACCCCGGAATTCGGGTGGAGGTCCTGATTCCGGACTTCAGAGGGGACAAGAAGGCTCTGGAGGCCGTCGTGCGATCGGGGATCCATATTCTAAACCACAATATGGAAACCGTGCCGCGGCTTTACCGACGAGTCAGGCCGGGCGCGATGTATCAGCGGTCCCTGGAACTCCTCAAAAGGGCCAAGGAGATCCGTCCAGACCTCCTCACCAAGTCCGGCCTGATGCTCGGCGTGGGGGAGACCCTTGATGAGGTCATGACCACGCTCAAGGATTTGAGGCAGGTCGATTGTGACATCGTCACCCTGGGGCAGTACCTGCAGCCGTCAGGGGATCACCTTCCCGTCGAGCGCTACGTCTCTCCCGCGGAGTTTGACGAACTCAAGACAGAGGCGCAGAAGCGCGGCTTTCGCCACGTCGAGTCCGGTCCCCTGGTGCGGAGCTCCTACCACGCCTGGAACCACGTCAACTAAAGTTGGGGAAGGAAATTCCCGTCATTTAGGCGGTCTTGCGATAAAGTTTTTTAGCGACTGGTCGTTAGCAAAAATTCTTTGGGCACGGGAGGTATTAACTTCGATGGCTATGACGTTTGGGTCATCCGTTCGGGCTTCTCTGAAAACACCATAATGCGTCATGCGCTGAACCGACAATCGGTTGTCGTCTGTCGGAGTAACGTAGTGTACCAGATCCGTCTTATAACGATGAAGGAGAAAAAAATGCATCAATGTCATCAACCGCTTGTAGCGGAATCGTTTGACCGTATTTTGGTCCTTGACTGCAAGGAATTTTCTCCCTTCCCTGTCTTTGTCGACCCTGAATGTGATTTCAGCGATCTTATCGCTCGCCCCATCAAAAACATTTAACATCATTTCCTCTGACCCGGCCCATCTTTCTTTAAGCTCAACGCTCAAATCTCCCTTATCGTATAGACCTTGCTCGCTCCAATGCTGGGCCCACATCCCGAGCCACCTTTCAAGCTCACTCGTGGGCACTTCTATCGCTTTTCTATGCTGTGCTTCTGTAGACTTTCCGCCCATAGACGAGGTGGTTAGAGACGCCCCCCGAGCTGCCCGGCGGAACCGATCCGCCCAGGGCCCCCCAACAAAGGTCTGGGGATACTGTGCGGGATCATTCGCAAGTCGGAGTGCCCGTTGGATCAATCTGACAAAGCCAAGCACACCTTCTTCGTTTAACGCTCGTGCCAAGCGACCGTTCATTAACGCTTCGGTTTGATGACCCGCATAGGTTATAAAATTAAAGACATATCCCATTTTCCCCAACTCATCAGCAAAATTACGGATCTGGTCATCCGTAAATCCCCAAGCGTCCCAGTTCCAGGAGGGCGACAAATTGTAAGCCAACATCATGTAGGGGAAAACCCTATGGATGGCATCGGCCCAGGCTCTGTCATCTTCAAGATCGGGTTTGGCTGTCTCGCGCC
>JACPSF010000034.1 GCA_016193385.1 Deltaproteobacteria bacterium | reverse complement strand
TGCCTGGAAGCGTAGAGTTCTCCGACTTGCACGCGATCACGCACGCGAAGCCACCGGTGCAGCGGCCCAGATCTATGGCCAAACCATAACGCGACATCATTCTTACTCCTTCCTCACCCGGCACGGATAGGAGGCCATGCCGATGGTGCCACTCAGTGGATCGGTGAATGAATCGTCGTAGAGATTGTTCACGTTGGCGGAGCCATCCAGGGCGCCGTGGCCCTTTAAGCCGAGGGACTCGCAGCCTTGCCACCATCCGTAGGGGATGTAGACCACCTGAGGGTGCACCGATTCACTGAGCAGAGCCTTGAGGTGAATAAAACCCTGGACGGTTCCATCCCGCTTAGGAGTTTCCACGAGGAGCTGGTCTCCGTCGTGGATTTGCAGCTTCGATGCGGTTCGTCGATTGATCATGATCAGAGGCTCTTCCTGGCACTCTCTCAACCACGGCACGGCTCTCATCTGGCCGTGGAGCCAATACATGGGTTTAAATCCGCTGCTAAGGATCAGAGGGAACTCTCGAAATAGCTCCGGCGTACTGACCGGTCCGGGTTCGGGCTCCCGCCAGTAGGGAAGAGGATCATAGCCCAGGCTTTTCAGCTTTCCCGAGTAGATCTCGATCCTTCCGGTCGGGGTGGCGAACCCCTTTGGTTTGCCGGTTTTCTCATCAATAGTGGCATATGTGTTGTGACGCGGCTGCGGCGGTTCGAAGCGAACACCCTTCGGTGAAGCGGCCAGCTCGTCGACGGTTAGCTTGAAGGGATCGAGCATCTCATCAAATGCCTTCCGGGGGTCGCCATCCCAGAACTGCTTTGCGTAACCCAATCTTTTGGCCAGCTCGAAGACGATCTTCAAGTCCGGCCAAGATTCGTACCGGGCCTTTACGATTGGCTGGCGGTACATGAGATAAGGTGGATTGAAATTGACAAACTCAGACTCCCAAGCCGTGGCGCAGGGGAGAACAACATCGGCCGCTGCCATGGCCGGGGTTTGCCAGATATCCCCCACGGCCAAGAACTCCAAATGGCTGAGCGCCTCCATCATCCTTTTAGAATTGGGGTTCGAAGTGGCTAGCCCTGAGGCAAGAGAGAGCATTCCTTTGATCGGGTAGGGTCTTTCGGTGAGGATCGCATCGGCCACGAGATTCATCGGCCCGACGTACTCCTTGTTGTGCGCCCTGACCTTGAATCCAGCCGCCGCGACCAGACTCTTCCCGACCCAGTCTCGGGGGAGGAACTCGGACCCTTTGACGTCCCTGAAAGATACATCGGACTCGAACGAGAGCCCCCCGGGTACGTCCCAATTCCCGGTGACGACGGAAAGGAGCGCGAGAGCCACGGCCGTATAGTAGCCGTTGGAACCGCGGTGCAAGCCGTTATACCAGTCTGTGCTTGCCGGCTTGGTGGTGGCATAGATACGAGCCAAGCTGCGGATCTTTTCCGCCGGCACCCAGGTGACTTCCTGCGCCCACTCAGGACTGCACGGCTCCACCATCTCGACAAAAAGCTGCCAGGCCGGCTTACAGCGGACACCGTTTACAGTGTAAGAACCGGTCAACGCGGGCTGAACGTGAGAGGGGAACCATGGGTCAGCCGGACACAGCTCGCCGCCCTTTGAGTCCCAAACCCGGTAAGGCGCGCCGGCACCGTCGAGAAATTGGCCGTTGTCTTCTCGCACCAAAAAGGGCGCGTTGGTCCAGGAAGTAAGAAAATCGGCATCGTAGAGTCGTTCCCGGATAATGACGTGGTGCAGGGCGAGAAAGAGGGCCAGGTCGGTACCGGGTCTTAACGCGAGCCAGACGTCGGCTTTGGCCGCGGTAGGCGAGAGAAGAGGATCCACCACAATGAGTTTTGCCCCGCGCCGCTGCGCGTCGAGGATTCTACGGGCGAGCGGCGGCTTGGTGTGGAGGATGTTGTAGCCGACGAGCAGGATCAGATTGGTCTTCTCATAGTCGATGGAAGGGTGGAGCCCCTTGTTGCCGAGATGAAGGGGAAGGCCCGGACAGCTACGGCTGTAGCAGCAGATGTGTCCGGTGCCGCCGAAGTTCGGAGTGCCGTAGAGGCTTCCGAGGCGATTAAAGAACCTGTACCATTCGGTCCCTGACGAGCCATCCGTGGAGCCTTTTTGAAAGAAGAAGGCCTCCGGACCATAGCGCTCCTTTATTTCTTTCATCTTTTCGGCGATCGTATCCAAGGCCTCGTCCCAGCTAATTCTTACCCAGCCGGGATCGGCATTTCCTTTCGGCCGGGTTCGTTTCACGGGATGTTTAAGGCGCTCCGGATGATAAATCTCCTGCTTGGCTGCAAGTCCCTTCGGGCACAGGGTCCCGGCATTGTTGCAGGCCTCGGGATCCCCCTCGACTTTGACGAGATAACCATCCTTTACGTGGGCCACTACACCGCATAAGGCCGCGCAGTGGATGCAGTAGGAGAAGATTTTTTCCGTGCCGTCGTTCATGGTACGCCCCCTTTTTACCCGCCACCGATCGCGGTCATGGTCAACAGAATATGGGCCGAACTCTCAGGCGCGATTTCCGTATCTAATCCGTTTGCGTAAAGGATGTTTTTACCGTCGAGCAGGACGATGGCATTTGCGAGGAGAGTGCCTTCCGCGGTGAACATGGCGTCGCGGAAGCCAGCGCCATATTTGCGGGAGAGCAGGTCGAAGAGTTGGCGGACGGTGGCTCGCGCCGGCAGCGTCAAGGCCTCTCCGGCCACCGCCACGACGTTTCGAATGAGGCCAAAGTAAAGCACCTGGACATTTATGTTATCTTTTTTCGGGTCCGTCATGGCCGCCCAACGTCCGCACCCCTTTTAGGTCTCTAAAGCCTGCTCACCTTGACGCGGACGCAGGCATCCAATGCCGCAGAAAGGGCATCGATCCTATCGAGCGAATGGGGCAAAAGCGTATTGAAGTGAACCCCTTGTTGATAGGAAAGCGCCAATTCCGGGCTTTTCCTCCCGAAGCAGCCGGCGATTCCCGCAACTTCAGAATGAATGCATTCCGTCAGATAGGCGCATCCCTCGACCGCAAGTCCCGACTCTGTTTCCAAACGGATCCGGTCTCCCTCCCGGATTCCCTTTCGCCGCCCCGTGTCCGCGTTCAGCAAAATGGAGTAGGCAGACGGGCTTTTCTCGCTCAACTGGGCGAGCAGGCCGTTGTGGGCCGTATAGCTCAGAGAGTGGAAGGGCAGTTTGTAGTTGACGGCGAAGAGGTCGTATCCGGGACGCGAGGAGCCATATGCAGGGCAAGGCTTCCAATCCACGAGCGGCTGGTAATCGTCCGTGTCCCACTCTATGCCGAGGGTCCGGGTCACTTTTCTTATTTCCTCTCCCGCGTCCAGAAAGTACTCGAGGTAAATCGGAAGTCGCGGCGCGAGAAAGGCTCTCGGGTATGCCTCCTTAACCGTTTTTCTGCCGCTGCGGATGAAGCCGTTCTCCTTAAACCACTCGATCCCCTTTTCGGGGCCAAACCAGGATTTTGCCCATCGATCCGCTAGCTCCTCCCATCTGTATTTCTCCGTAGACTTGTAGGCGAAGGGCTCTTTGAGGTCGAGAATGCCGTTGAGCAGCGCATAAACATCACCCACGAACCCCAATCGGTCCGCCAGCTCAAACAGGACCTCTACCCATTGCCGCGCCTGTCCCCGGGGAGGGAGAGCGGGCTGGCGGACCATCCAGTGCCACTCGCCTTCCCCTGCTCCCATAAACTCCGTGGGTTCATTGGGGAAGGCATCGAGTCGCTCGAGATAATGGGCATCAGGCAGCAGCAGATCGGCAAACCGCGCCGTCTCATTCATCTCGCAGGCGAAGGCCACCACAAACGGGAATTTCTTCAACGCTTCAGCCATCACCTCCGGGTTCGCGCAGGTCATCAAGGGATTGCAGCGTGAGACGATGAGCATCTCCGGGGAATAGGCGAGTTTAAATCTTTCCGGGTGGAGCAGCGTCTCGGTGAAAAATGTCGTGCCGTACGGAGCCACGGGCGCGAGATCGAGCAAGTCGAAAGTCTCCGGAGGCTTGACCTTGGTTGCCGGGTAGGGCGGCTTTCGCCGCCGTGCGTAGCCCTGGGGAATCAGCAATCCGTCTGCGGAGGAGACGGGGGACCAGTGCAAGGGAGGGGTTTCGGATACAGGATTGCTTCCCAAATGTCCGCCGGGAACATCGATGGCCCCCACGATCACGTTGAGGAATTGGATGGCGAGCCCGGTTAGCATAGCGTGCTTATGGGCGATCGCTCCGCGGTACCAGTTCACGGCCGCGGGCCTGAACGGAAGCTCGTGACCTTCAATCATGATCGTGCTTCCGATCTGGGCGGCGGCGCCGAATTCACGCGCCAGGCGTCGAATAGTCTCTGCCGGGATGGTGGTAATTGAGGAGACGCGCTCCGGCGTGTACGGCTGGACGTGCTCTTTGAACAAGGTAAAGGCCGTAGGAGCTGTCTCTCCGTTGATCCCGAATCTCCCCTCGAGAGCGATTGGGCCTCCGTTGGAGTCGCCAAAAGGTATGGCCCTTCCAGTCGAGGCGTCCCAAACCAGAGGTTTCTTGCTCTGAGGATCCCGCAGGTAGTGCCCGTCGCGGCGGATCAGATACGGCCCGTTGGTGAACTTCCGCAGAAACTCGCGATCGTAAATGCCTTCCTCGTTGAGTAGCACGTGGATCATGGATAACGACAGGGCCGCGTCGGTTCCGGGACGGATGGGAACCCATTCGTCCGCCTTGGAGCCAGTATTGACTCCCACCGGATCCACCACGACCAACTTCATCCCTCGCATTTGAGCGTCGGCCATCTTGGACGCTAGGTCCATCGGCAGATGATTCACGACGGAGCCGTTCTGAGTGCCCATGAGGATGAGATAGCGGCAGCGGCGTAGATCGGGCTCGCCGAACCATGTTCCGTGGGTAAGATAGGTCACCGGGTGGAAGCCGTTGCCACAAAAATAGTTGGCCGCTCCTCCCCACTGGTTCGACGTTCCAAATGCCGACGCCCATGCCATCCAGAATACGCCCGACTGGCCCCGGGTATCGAAGGAGGCAAGGACAAGCTTTCGCGGGTTGTCCGACCGGATGGCTCTTAACTTCAGCTCAAGGATGTCCAGGGCCTCAGCCCACGAGATGGGTTCCCATTTGGGATCGGCATCAAACCCTTTGATCGGGTTCGTGCGGCGAAGCGGGATAAGGACACGGTGGGGATCGTACAGGGAGAGGTGGCCTGAATTCCCTTTGGCACAGGTCTTCCCGAAATTCTGCGGGCATTCCGGATCGCCCTCGATCTTGACCACAGTGCCATCGACCCGGTTGACTCTGATGCCGCAGGTGTTCCAGCACATGAAGCAGGTCGATTTGATCCAAACGTTCTCTCGCACTCTTGATTTCCTGAGAGCTAGCAGAGACTTTCTTTTAGATTGCTCAACCTCTTCTTCTTAAGCGCAGCTTTTGGTGCAAAAGCTATACCATTACAAGAAGCAGGAGGAGAGGGTACTTACGGGTTTATTCCTCGGCTCTCCCTGCTTCGTTTTCTTATGGTTGGCAAAAGACGCTCCGCCTTTTCCCAAATTCTAGAAAGGCGGTGGTGGGTTCGCCTTCGGAGCGCAGCGAAGAGGAGAGACAGGTGCCCGCGCTAGAATCTGTCTTTCTTTAGGGACTTGAGGCAGAGGAGGGTCGGCTGACCTTGTCATGAAAAAAGTTTCCTGGTATAAGAATTTATGTTTGCATTGAAGCGGTTTCGTGCTTAAAAACCCAGGCCTCGGTCTGGGTTTTTTGTTTCCTTTTTCGGGAGGCAAGCCATGTTGGATCAGGAAATCTTACCCTTGGGTTTAACGTTTGACGACGTGCTTCTGGTGCCGGCTGAATCCTCCATTCTCCCCCGGGATACTGACGTTGCGACTCGTTTGACGGAGCGCATCGGACTCAATATCCCGCTCCTCAGCGCTGCGATGGACACGGTGACCGAGTGGCGCACCGCCATCGCGATAGCGCAAGAGGGAGGTCTGGGAGTGATCCACCGCAACATGTCGGTGGTGGCCCAGGCCGCGGAGGTCGAGAAAGTCAAGAAATTTGAAAGCGGGATGATTGCGGACCCGATTACGGTGCGTCCGGAGCAGAAGATCGCCGAGGCGAAAGAGATCATGCAGAAGTATGGTATCTCGGGTCTGCCGGTAACCCAGGACGGTCGTTTGGTGGGAATTCTGACCAATCGGGACCTGCGTTTCGAGAAGAGGCTGGATCGGCAGGTGGCGGAGGTTATGACCAAGGAAAACCTCGTGACCGCCCGGCCGGGTGTGGATCTCGATGAGGCCAAAGAGATCCTCCAGCGCCATCGGATTGAGAAGCTATTGGTTGTCGACGAGCGCTATCATCTCAAGGGGCTGATTACCGTCAAAGACATAGAGAAAAAGATCCAGCATCCCTTCGCCTGCAAGGACGAGAAGGGCAGGCTGCGGGTAGGTGCGGCGGTGGGGGTGGGACCCGACTGCGACGAGCGCGTGGAGGCGCTGGTCAGGGCCGGAGTGGACATGATCGCCGTGGATACAGCCCACGGCCATTCCAGAAATGTTTTGGACGTGGTCAGACGACTGCGCCGTCACTCTTCGGATTTGGATATCGCGGCCGGGAATGTGGCGACGGAGGAAGGAACCCTGGCTCTGATCGAGGCAGGCGTCAACGCGGTCAAGGTAGGAGTGGGTCCCGGGTCGATCTGCACCACGCGTGTGGTTTCAGGAGTGGGAGTTCCCCAGCTTACAGCCATCTCAAGCTGTGCCAAGGTGGCCGAGCGGCACAACGTTTCTATCATCTCCGATGGCGGTATCAAGTATTCGGGTGATATCACAAAAGCGCTTGCTGCCGGCGCCCATTCGCTGATGATCGGGAGCCTTTTCGCCGGCACCGAGGAGAGCCCCGGCGAGACTATCCTCTATCAGGGAAGGACTTATAAAGTGTATCGCGGTATGGGCTCCTTGGGTGCTATGGGGGAGGGGAGCAGGGACCGGTACGGCCAAGGTGATGTAGAGGACAAGATGAAGCTCGTTCCTGAAGGGATCGAGGGCCAGGTGCCTTATAAAGGATCGCTGGCTTTCAACGTCCATCAGCTCATAGGGGGTCTGCGCGCAGGGATGGGCTACCTCGGCTGCCGGACCATCCGTGAGTTGCGCTCAAAGGCGCGCTTCATCCGGGTGACCTCGGCGGGGCTCAGAGAAGGCCACGTTCACGATGTCTTCATTACCAAGGAAGCCCCGAACTACAGAGCGGAATGATCCTCATCCTCGACTTCGGTTCTCAATGCCGGGATGTCTTTCAGCTTGTTACGTGATAACAAGATGTTCCGGGCGTTTGTGCTCTTTTACTGTCGAAGCTAATTAGACCTGGGCAACACACGACGGGAATGAAAAATTCCATCGCAATCATAGATCTCGGAGGTCAGTACTGTCATTTAATCGGGCGGCGACTGCACAGACTGAGTATTCATTCACGGATTTACAGGCCCGAAACACGAGCGCAGACCCTTGGTGGCCATGCCGGCATCATATTGTCTGGGGGTCCACAGAGTGTGTATGAGGAGGGTGCACCTAAGATCAGCCAAGAGGTTCTTCAGCGCAAAGTACCCATCCTAGGAATCTGCTATGGCCATCAATTACTGGCTCAAATGCTAGGGGCAAAGGTCGAAAAAGGTAGGAGCGAGTATGGCCCTGCGAAGCTTTCCGTTGCTTCCAAGAACAGCCTATTTACAAGATTGCCTAAGGAACAGACTGTATGGATGAGCCATACAGATACGGTAACTGAACTCCCACGCGGATTGCTGACCTTGGCATCGACGGAACAATGTCGTATCGCCGCGTTCGGTGGCACTGCCAAGGGTTATTACGGAGTGCAATTCCACCCCGAAGTCGTTCATACGCAGTATGGGGAACAAATCCTCAGACGTTTTGTTTCCTCAATCTGCGGCCTCAAAGTAAGGGAAGATGCAACGGATCAAATCAAGCCGCTCGTCAGGAACATTCGCGCCAGGGTCGGTAAGAAATCCGTCTTTTTTCTCGTTAGCGGCGGGGTGGATTCAACAGTAGCCTTTGCTCTTTGCGCCAAAGCGCTTCCCAAAAAGCGTATTTTGGGTCTTCACGTTGATACCGGATTAATGCGCAAAGGTGAAACAGAGGATTTGCGCGCCAATTTATCTGCCTTGGGGTTGGCCGATAGATTGCAGATCATTGACAAATCCAGGTTGTTTCTTGCTGAGCTGAGAGGAGTCATTGATCCGGAAGAGAAGCGGAAAATCATAGGCCGCCTCTTTGTCGAAGTGCAGTCGGATGCGATGCGAAAGTTTCAAATTGACGAAAAGCATTGGCTGCTCGGACAAGGTACCATTTATCCTGATACCATCGAGTCCGGCGGAACAAGAGGCCTGGCGGCTGTGATAAAAACGCACCACAATCGCTGCCCTGAAATTATAGATTTGATCCGAAAAGGCCGTGTGATTGAGCCGCTTGTTGAATTTTATAAAGATGAAGTGAGAGAGCTAGGCAAGCGTCTGGGTCTCAGCTCTAAATTGACCAACGGGTGGCCATTCCCCGGTCCGGGCTTGGCGATAAGATGCCTCTGCAGTCGGAGCAGGGCGAAAGCCCAGCCAGCCGGCAAGGTGTTAGCTACATTAATAGCCGATCGAAACTATGAAGGGGTCCTGTTGCCCATCAAGAGTGTGGGGGTCCAAGGTGATGCCCGAACTTACAGGCGCGTGCTAGCCCTGCATGATCGCCGAGGCCTGTTTGACTACGGGACGCTTCAATTTATAAGCACAAAGGCATGTAATGTGCTTGCGAAGACAAACAGGGTTATTACCTTCGTTGCTGGAAATGTGACTAGCCTTGCGGCGGCTTCCGTCAAGCGCGCCGAACTTAATTCGGAACGTCTACAGTTAGTTCGAGAAGCCGACTTTATCGTGAGATCGAGGATGGAAGAGAACAATCTCACGGAGAACGTATGGCAGTTTCCGGTGGTGCTGGTTCCGATTTCCTTTGCCGGCGGTGAGACTATAATTCTTCGTCCTGTAAATTCAGAAGATGGCATGACGGCTGACTTTGCGAGGCTTCCAAAGGGTGTATTGCGGCGCATCGCGGAGGATATAATTAAATTGCCGGGTGTCGATGCGGTTTTCCTTGACGTCACCAGTAAACCGCCAGCTACGATTGAGTGGGAGTAGTATTTGTCGGATTTGGCTGAATCGCTTCGAATACGCCAGGAAGCTCAGGCAATTTGCCAACCCTATCAGATACAAGTGGCTAATGTTGATCCGCTATCTGGCGCTGCAGGAGGAGGATTTGCTGTGACAATCTGGCTCCCGCGTCATCTCGGCGTTGACAGTCCCGAAGTCGCACAAGTTCGGCCTCACTTGGAGGCTATCAAAGGGGTAACGAAGGTTTGGATTCTCCTCGCCCCGGACGCAGCTTAATGCCTTGACGAAGTCCGCGGCGTCAACCGCGTTGTCTACGACATCTCCTCCAAGCTCCCGGCCACGATCGAGCGGGAGTAGGACCTACTCTTTTGACTGAAGGGTTCCTTTGGGTGTGGGCGAGCTGTCAAGGTCTGGCCGAACGTATGGTTCTAATAGCCTGTAGAGCTCCAGCATCTCCTCGTGGGTAAGTAGAATCCGTGTCTTAGCGTCTCCCACTAGGATGGCGCCGCTACTTTCAACAGCGTGGTAGAGCTTTACCGGAGCGTCACCACGGTTGAGCCCTTGTGCGTGAATAAGCATATTCGACCTCTTGTGTCGCGTGCGGCTCTTCCAAATCGACTTTTTCCATCTCGCCTTTGGAATATTCGGTAGATAGCTAAAAGGGACTTGGTCTTTCTCCGGACGCTGCTTGGCCACAGTGATAGACAACCACCGTACTAGAGTGAAAGAAGCCCACAGCTACCGTTGCTGCCCTCCCTGTTTAGTGAGAAAAATAGCTAATTGGTTGATAGCTGTCAACCGTTATGGAGTTTTTTTTCCTATGCTTTGGTGAAACAGCGAAACGCGGTAGTAACGGAGAGCCCTCTCTGAAATCCGCCACGCCTCTGGCGGTGGACTGATCGGCCCCCAGTCAGCCTCAAGGCGAGTCTGTTTGATAGCCCGGTGGACAGCGGCGCGGGAAATCTTAAGCTTCCTCGCCGCTTCCGTGATGGTGTAGTAACGCTTGGCCGTCATCCTCTGAGTCTCTCACAGATATGCGGGCAGATTACCAAAGCATGACAGGGAAGGAAAGAGATGGATTGAGGCGCTACCTGGGTGCCTAAAATATGTGCCCCAGAAGCCAGTTCTGCCACATCGGGGATGCGGGCGAATCAAGTGATTAGGTAATTGGCAGGTTGGGACTTCGGCATTTTGGTGTCATTGACACCATGGAGCCTCTATGCCATCGTCTTGTCGGGAGGTGAGCTATCATGGGACGCCCAATGGAATCTTCGCCCAAGCGACCGCGGATCAGCGTTGACGTACTGCCTGAAGTGCGGCGCCGCCTTCGGCTGGCGGCGGCAAAGCGTGACATCACGGTCCGGGAGTATGTGCTTGAAGCGATTGCAGAGCGCATTCGGGAAGATCTAGGAGAGGAAGATGAGGGGGTTTTGACCTTAACGGCGAAGGCTGACCCGGTGCTGGCAGAGCTGTGGGATAATCCTAAAGATTCTGAGTATGACCGCTTATAACCGAGGCGATGTCGTACTGGTCAGTTTCGTGTTCTCCGACGAATCGGGAAAAAAGCTCCGCCCGGCCGTTGTCATCAGCTCTGCCGCTTACGGCCGCTCACGGCAAGAAATCATTATAGCAGCCATCACCAGTAACATCCGACGCCGTTTCTTCGGGGATCATCTGATAGCCGATTGGAAGGGGGCCGGGTTGCTTTTCCCTTCCTTGGCGACCGGGATCTTCCGAACCGTTAAACGGACGATGGTCGATCGGAAACTCGGTGCCATGCCGAAGCGTGATATGGAGGCGATCGACCAGAAACTCCGTCACTCTCTTGGCCTGTGAATATTGCAATTAAGGAAAGAGCAGGCCTGTGCCAGGCATGCCTATTTGACTAAGCGCTATATGAAACGACCCGAAATTTTAGCAAATGCAGATTCTGGACGGACGCTATCGCTTCACGCGTAGAGCGGAGCTGGAACGTCTGCGTGACGGCTTGCTGCAAACGGACGTGCTGCAGTCCATCATCAATGGCAGCGGCATCAAAAGACTGTCGGTCCTACCAGCTATTGACAGGCGACCCTAAAGTAGCTATTTTGATTCTCAAGTAGGTACTTCTATGCGATCGATCAGCGCAAAAGAGCTTAAAAATAAGACCGGGGAGGTGCTGCGGAAGGTGGGGGAGGGGGAGAAGGTACTTATCATGAAGCGTGGCAAGCCTTGGGCCGTATTGAGTCCCGTCAAAGCAGAGGAGCTTAGGCCCCTTGGGCTCCGCGAATATGAAGAGGCGTGGGAAGATATCGAAAAGGCGCTGAAAACCTCAAGGCCTCGTTATAGGACCTGGGAAGAAGCCATACGGCGGACACGGTGGCGGGCCTAACCATCATAGACACCTCGGTTTTTATCATTGACCTCCGGTATAAGAGGGACAAGAACTTTGCCACTAACCGCGCTTTTTTGAACCGTGTAGCTCAAGATCGATCCGGGGCTACCACCATATTCAACTTGCTTGAAATCTGTGGGGTGCTCTCTTTCAATCTCAACCAGAAGCAGCTTCAAGAACTCTTTTTTCACTTCGCCAAGCACTACCAGGTTGACGTGCTTCCGCATCTCGATTTCGAAAGTCTTCTTCCGGCCCTCAAGGTCGGCGATCTTTTCGAGATCATCGCAAGGAAGGTGAGTTTTGGTGATGCCTTAATTATCGCTGCCATGGAAAAGTGTGTCTCCGGCGCTGCGAGCTTTGTTTCATGGAATGCCCAGCACTTTACTGATCGTCTTTCAATCCCTTCGTTGACCCCCAGGGAGTTTTTAGAAAAGAGATCTTAAACTGACTGACTTGAGGGAAACGGTGGCGATGGTCAAAGAGAAAAGGTCGGATAGAAAAGAAACAAAGGCACAAAAATAATTGTAGCGGATTTCGATTTGTGCTAGCGTGATTTTATTCAAATGGAGCATTCCCGTTTCGTCCACCTTCACTGCCACACGCAGTACAGCCTTCTAGATGGCGCCAATAAGGTCGAACCGCTGCTCGAGCTGGTGAAGCAGCTCAAGCAGCCGGCGCTCGCGATGACCGACCATGGCAATTTGTTCGGCGCGATCGCGTTCTACATGGAGGCCGTGCGCCACGGCGTCAAACCCATCATCGGCTGCGAGATCTATGTGGCGCCGGCCAGCCGCTTCGAGCGCAAGGGGGTGGATAAAGGCAACAAAGAATACAACCACCACCTCATTCTCCTGGCGATGAACCTGGAGGGCTACCGCAATCTCTGCAAGCTCGTGACCGCAGGCTACATGGAGGGCTTTTACTACAAGCCCCGGGTCGATAAGGAGCTGCTCAAGGAATACAACAGAGGGTTGATCGCCCTAAGCGCCTGTCTGCAAGGGGAGGTGGCGTCCGCTTTATCGGTGGGCCAGGTGGAAAAGGCGAAGGGAGCCGCCGAGAGCTACGCAGCCATTTTTGCAGATCGCTACTACCTGGAAATCCAGGATAATAAGCTTCCACAACAGGAAAAGGTCAACCCGATGATCATCGAGCTCGGCAAAGAGCTCTCCCTTCCGGTAGTAGCGACCAATGACTGCCACTACGGCCAGAGGGACGATGCCGAGGCGCACGATGTCCTGCTCTGCGTCCAGACCGGCAAGACCGTGCAGGATGAAAACCGATTGAAGATGGAGACGGACGAGCTCTTCGTCAAGTCTGCGGAGCAGATGAAAAAGGGCTTTGATTATTCTCCGGAGGCGGTGGAGCGCACCATAGAGATCGCCGAGAGGTGCAATCTGGAACTGGAATTCGGCCACTATCATTTTCCTCCTTTCCAGCCGCCCAAGTCGATAACTCTCGACGATCATCTCGATGAGCTGGCTCGCCAGGGACTGGAGGAAAGGCTTGAGCCTGTGAAAACGGCCCATCCCGAGGAGCATCAGGAGAGGTTCAAGCTCTACGAGGAACGGCTGAACTACGAACTAGGGGTAATCAAAGGGATGCAGTTTTCCGGCTATTTTTTGATTGTCGCCGATTTCATCAACTACGCCAAGGACCATGGCATCCCGGTGGGACCGGGGAGGGGCTCCGCTGCCGGCAGTCTGGTGGCCTACGCGCTCAAGATTACCGATCTGGACCCGATCCGCCACGTTCTCCTCTTCGAGAGGTTCCTCAACCCGGAACGGCGCTCCATGCCGGATATCGACGTCGACTTTTGCATCCGCGGCAGGGATCAGGTGATTCGCTACGTGAAGGAGAAGTACGGCGCGGACAAAGTAGCCCAGATCGCCACCTTCGGGACCCTCAAAGCCAAGGCGGCAATCAGAGACGTAGGACGCGCCCTGGGTTTTTCCTTTGCCGAGACCGACGCCATCGCGAAGCTCGTTCCCGCCCCAAAGCAGGGCTTTGATTACCCTCTAGCGGATGCCCTCAAGATGGAGCCGCGTTTACAGGAGCTCATGAAGGGCGATCCGCGGGTGCAAAATCTTATCAATCATGCCCTGCGCCTCGAAGGGCTCACGCGCCACACCTCAACGCATGCGGCCGGCGTGGTCTTGTCCAATCTGCCGCTGGTCGATTATCTTCCCCTCTATCTCGACAAGGACGGAGGGATCGTCACCCAGTTCGACATGGAGAGCGTGGAGAAGATCGGGCTGATCAAGTTTGATTTTCTCGGGCTGAAGACCCTGACCCTGATCCACGATTGTCTCAAGCTCATTCGCGCCAGCCGGGCGGCCGAGATCGACATCAACAATCTCCCGTTGGACGACAAGAAGATCTATCGTCTCCTCTGCTCGGGGAATACCACAGGGATCTTCCAGCTCGAGAGCACGGGGATCCGGGAGATGACGGTCAAGATCCGCCCCAACTGTTTCGAGGATCTGGTGGCGATCCTGGCCCTGTTTCGTCCCGGCCCGCTCGACAGCGGAATGACTGAGGAGTACATCAAGCGCAAGCACGGGAAAGAAAAGATCCGTTATCTCCACCCGTTGCTGGAGCCCATCCTTAGAGACACCTATGGCGTCATCGTCTATCAAGAGCAGGTGATGCAGATCGCTCAACAGCTCGGCCAGTACAGCATGGGAGAGGCTGATATCCTGCGCCGCGCCATGGGGAAAAAAGATTCCGAGGAGATGGCCAGCCAGCGAGAGCGTTTCATCGAGGGCGCGCGCAAAAACAGGATCGAGTCAAAAAAGGCCGCCGAGATATTCGATCAGATGGAGACTTTTGCCAGATACGGCTTCAATAAGTCCCATTCGGCCGCTTATGCGATGATTTCGTACCAGACCGCCTATCTGAAAGCCCATTATCCGGTCGAGTTCATGGCCGCTCTGCTGAGCTCGGAAATGGGGGATACCGATAAGGTGATCAAAAATTTGGCGGAGTGCCGCGAACGGGGGATCGAGGTGCTTCCGCCGGACATCAATGAAAGCCGGGCCGATTTCACCGTGGTGGGGGACAAGATCCGTTTCGGTCTGGCCGCGGTCAAAAACGTGGGCGAGAAGGCGGTGGAGGTGATCTTGGAGAGCCGGGAGCGGGAGGGGAATTTTAAGTCACTCTTCGATTTTTGCCGGCGGGTCGACCTTGGCTCGGTTAACCGGAGAGTGGTGGAGAGCCTCGTCAAGTGCGGAGCGTTCGATTCGACCGGGGTCTCCCGGGCCCGGATGATGGCGGCCCTGGACGACGCTATGAAAGTGGGGCAGTCTTACCAAAAGGGGCGGCAGAGCAATCAGATCGATATCTTTGACACTCTGGGGACAGGGAACGGCAAGGAGAAGAACGATGGCAGCTATCCGCCAGCCGAAGAGTGGTCCGCCCAGCAGTTGCTGGCCTTCGAAAAGGAGTCGGTCGGCTTTTATATCACTGGCCATCCACTTGATAAATATGAAAGTGCGTTAAAACGATGGACTACCGGAGCCATCGTCAACATCCGGGAGAAGCCTGCGGGCGGCGAGGTGAAGGTAGGTGGTGTCGTGACGGCGTTAAAACTGAGGAACACCAAGAAGGGTGAGCGCTACGCGAGTTTTCAGCTTGAGGACAGGACTGGATTTGTCGAGGTGCTTGTCTGGCCCGACCTCTATCGTCGCTGCATGGAGACGCTGGTGGTCGACGATCCGATATTGGTACAAGGGAGATTGGAGGTGGGGGAGGAACGGGTGCAGATCATCGCAAGTGAGGTGACCCCTCTCGCTCAAGTATCCCGCGAGCCGCGGAGGGCCCGTGGAGCGGAGAAGTCCTCGCGTGCAAAAGAAAGCAACGGTCAAGAAGTCCATGTATATCTCCGGGGTCCCGAAGTGACCTCTGAAGAATTGCGCCAGCTCCATGACGCGCTGGTCGAACATCCCGGACCCTGCCCCGTATACCTTCATCTTCTGCTGCCGGAGCAGGCTGAAACCGTAATCGAACTTCCCATCCACCTTAGGGTCGCCTCTGGCCGGGCGTTGAGTGAGGCGGTCGAGCGCCTGTTCGGCGACCGAGTCACTTGTGCTAGTTTAGACCCTTGAAGCGAGTCCACGCGATCCATTCTCGCATCCGCGAGCAGGCCGTCCTGGTCGGTGTCGAGATCCCTTCGGCAGATCGCGGGATCCCGGTGGAGTGGAGCGTGGAGGAACTCGCGCAGTTGGCCCGGAGCGCCGGGGCGCTCGTGGTCGGCGTATTCACTCAGCACGTGAAGAGGGCTAGCCCGTCGACTTTGATCGGACGCGGAAAGGTGGAGGAGATCCGCGAGGGTCTCTTGAGTCTCAAGCCGAACCTGGTGATCTTTGATGAGGATCTTAGCCCGGCGCAGCAGCGCAATCTCGAGGCCGCTTTCCAGGTCCGCGTTATCGATCGGAGCCAGCTGATTCTCGACATCTTTGCCCAGCGCGCCAGGAGCAACGAAGGAAAGCTTCAGGTCGAGTTGGCGCAACTGGGCTATCTGCTGCCCCGCTTGACTCGCCGTTGGACGCATCTTTCTCGCCTCGGGGGGGGAATCGGGACTCGGGGGCCCGGCGAGACCCAGTTGGAAGTGGACCGACGGCGGGTGCGCGAGAGGATTGGAACCTTGAGACGTCGCCTGGCGACGGTGGAGCGCACGCGCGCCCTGCAGCGCGGGGAGCGCACCGCGGTGCCGTACGCCACTGTCGCGCTGGTAGGATATACCAACTCGGGAAAATCGACGCTCATGAATGCGCTCACCCGGGCCGGGGTCGTGGTCGAGGATAAGCTCTTTGCTACCCTCGACCCCACCATTCGCTGTCTCAAGCTGCCTGACGGAGACCAGGTGATGGTGGTGGATACAGTGGGTTTTATCAACAAGATTCCCCATGCCCTCGTTGAAGCCTTCAAGAGCACGCTAGAAGAAGTGAGGACGGCGGACCTGCTGCTTCATATGGTCGATGTAACGTCTCCTCTCTACGAAGAACAGATTCAGGTGGTCGAAGGCGTTCTGAGAGAGATCGGAGCCGGGGAGACCCCTCGGCTCATGGTGCCGAACAAGATTGACGTGTTTGAGGCGCCCGTCTCGAAGATCACTGGCGAGGGAGCGCTCGAGGTGTGTCCGATTTCGGCCTTGACCGGTAACGGGATCCAGCGCTTACTTGACGTGATCGGGAGCGTGCTCGATAGGGGTAAGGAGCGCGCGCATTTCCGCTTCTCCCCCTCCCAAGGGCATCTGCTTTCGTTGTTGCGCCGGCGGGGCCGGATCTTAACGGAGGAGTACCAGGAAGACGGCGTCGTGGTGACGGCGCTCGTGACGCCGAAGCTCGCGGGTCAGATCCGCAAGCAGTTGAGAGAGCGCGACTTTTCAGAGTCGAGATGAAGGCCTTCCCATGCTCAATCTGCCGAATTTTTTGACGCTGATCCGAATCGTTACAGTGCCCGTGTTTCTCGTCCTCCTGTCTTCGGGCCTTTACCTCGAAGCCCTGATGATTTTGATCCTCGCGGGGTTGACAGATGCGTTGGACGGCGCGGTGGCGCGGATCACCGGGCAGCAGACACCCCTGGGAACCTATCTCGATCCGGTGGCCGATAAATTGCTGGTCATGAGCTCCTTTGTCACGCTCGGGCTCATCGGCAGTCTCCCTTCCTGGCTGGTGGTCCTCGTCCTGACCCGCGATATCATTATTATTCTCGGGTACGGTATGATCTATTTTCTCGTGGGTGAGCGTCTGCAGGTCCGGCCCTCTTTCATTGGCAAGATCAACACCCTGTTGCAGCTTCTCACGGTCGCAGTTGCGCTATTGTTTCTCTATGATGCCGCGCTGATGCCGTCTCGACTCCGCGAATTTTTCATCATCGTTACGGCAGCGACCACTGCCGTGTCAGGATTCCAATACATCTTTCGAGGATTGGTTTGGCTTCAGAATCGGACTCCCTCCCTACCGCGGTTAAGTTGACACGGGTGATAAAAATTGATAGGAAAATCAGACGCTTGCAATAGCAGGGGAATTAAGTAGAAGAAAGGATGAGGGATGAAGGATGAAGTGGGATTTCATCCTTTCGCCTTCATCCTTTAATGTTTATAGGCACGTAGCTCAGTGGGAGAGCGCTTCCTTGACGCGGAAGAGGCCGGCGGTTCAATCCCGCCCGTGCCTACCATTTTTTACGTAGATGAAAGCAACCGACAGTCAACACATGGAGGATATCCAGGTCACTTTGCCCGGGGGAAAAGTTCTCCGGGTTCGCTCGGGTCTCCGAATCCAGGAGCTGGCATCTTCCCTTGGATTAAACAGCCGCATCATCGCGGCCAAAGTGGATGGGGTCGCGGTC
The DNA here is from genome assembly GCA_016193385.1 of Deltaproteobacteria bacterium. The sequence goes on along the minus strand of JACPSF010000034.1, from coordinate 3,717 downwards.
GACCTCGATCGCCCTCTGGGTCAGGATTGCACCGTGGATTGGATCCCGATGGATAGTCCTGAAGGTCTCGATATTCTGCGCCATTCAACAGCCCACCTGATGGCTCAAGCGGTCCAGGGCCTTTTCCCCGGCACCCAAGTGACGATCGGGCCAACGATCGAGGACGGTTTTTACTATGATTTTAAGCGAGCGACGTCCTTCACTCCGGACGAGCTCGAGAGGATCGAGTCCCGTATGCACGAGCTGGCGGCGTCGAATCTTAAAATTAAGCGTGAGGAGATGCCGCGGCCGAGGGCCATCGAGCTGTTCCGCGCTATGGGCGAGGACTACAAGGTTGCCATCCTGGAAGAGATCCCGGAAGCAAAGGTGTCCCTCTATCGCCAGGGCGATTGGGTCGACCTCTGCCGCGGGCCTCATGTTCCCGCGACCGGAGTCATCGGTGCCTTTAAGCTGACCGGAGTTGCCGGGGCTTATTGGAGAGGCGACGAACGCAATGAGATGCTCCAGCGCATCTACGGCACGGCCTGGCACACCGAGGAGGCGCTACGCGAGCATCTCCGGCTCCTGGAAGAAGCCAGAAAGAGGGACCACCGGCGTATCGGTCGAGAGCTGGATCTTTTCAGCTTTCATCCGCTCGCTCCGGCCAGTCCCATCTTTCATCCCAAAGGGGCGATTGTGTACAACGAGATGATCGCCTACATGCGCCGCCTGTATCGTCGCTACGGTTATCAAGAGGTCATCACGCCGCAAATCTTTGATGCTGAGCTGTGGCGCCGTTCCGGCCACTACGACCATTTCCGGGAGAACATGTACTTCACCCGCGTCGACGAAAAAGAGTTCGGCGTGAAGCCCATGAATTGCCCTGGCCACACCCTGATCTACGCCTCCAGGAGGAGATCGTATCGCGATCTACCGCTGCGTTATGCGGACTTTGGTCGCCTTCATCGCTATGAGAAATCCGGGGTCACCGGGGGTCTGACGCGCGTGCGCTCGTTTTCTCAGGACGATGGCCATATCTTCTGCACTCCCGAGCAGATCGAGGGGGAGATGACCGCGCTGCTCCGGATGCTGCGCGAGGTCTATCACGTCTTTCGTTTTGGACAGATACAGGTTAAGCTTTCCACCCGCCCGGAGCATTTTCTCGGCAGCGAGGAAGTATGGGCGCGGGCGGAGGAGGCCTTGGCCGAGTCCTTGAGAAAAGAAGGACTCGAATACGCAGTCAACCCTGGAGAAGGCGCCTTCTACGGTCCCAAGATTGATTTCGTTGTCTCCGATGCCCTACGGCGCGGGTGGCAATTGGCGACGATACAACTCGACTTCTCGATGCCGGAGCGCTTTGATCTGACCTACATCAGCCCGGCGGGCTCCGAGGAGCGACCGGTGATGATCCATCGGGCCATCCTTGGCTCGATCGAACGCTTTATGGGGATCCTGCTCGAACACTGTGCCGGGGCCTTGCCTGTCTGGCTGGCGCCGGTGCAGGCGAGGTTGGTGACCGTCACCGACCAACAGAAGAGCTATGCTGAGAAGGCCTTCGAAGAGCTTTTGGCCGGGGGCTGGCGCGTGGAGTTGGACGGACGAAACGAGAAGCTCGGCTACAAAATCCGCGAGGCACAAATGGCCAAGATTCCGTACGCGGTGGTCATTGGGGATCGGGAGATGAAGGACCAGACGGTGTCTCCGCGGCGAAGGGGCGGGAAGACACTCAAACCGATGTCAGTTAAGGAGTTTGTGGAGCTGTTAGGGCAGGAGGTCTCGGGCGAGCTACGTGGAGAGGATCTGACCGTTGGAGCAGGTGACTAAAAAAGGAGGTGGCCAATAGTTAAGGAAAGCAGAATTAATCATCAAATTCGCGCTCGCGAGGTTCGCGTCATCGGCCCGGAGGGAGACCAGTTAGGTATCATGTCCCTCCAAGAGGCCCTGAAAATGGTGGAGAGTCAGGGTATAGATCTGGTGGAGGTGGCGCCTGATGCTCAACCGCCGGTTTGCCGAATGATGGATTACGGCAAGTTCCGGTATCTTCAGAGGAAGAAATCGCAGGGCGCGAAAAAGAAGCAGACCTTTGTGGCGGTCAAAGAGGTCAAGATGGGATCGCGAACGGATCGCCACGACTTGCTTTATAAAGTGCGCAACATCCGCCGCTTCATCGAGAGAGGGCAAAGAGTCAAGGTATCGGTCTTTTTCCGAGGTCGGGAAATCACGCATCCGGAACTCGGCAAGCACATGCTGGACGGGGTGCTCAACCAGGTACAGGATATCGCCAAGCTCGATATTCCGGCAAGACTGGAGGGAAGGAGTATGGCGATGCTGTTAACGCCAAAGTGAGACAGGCGAGAGGCATGAGGTAGTAGGCAACAGGAGAGGAGGGGGGAGAAGAAACTCACGCCTATCGCCTCGCGCCTGTTTGAATTTGAAAGGAGACGTAAGTGCCGAAAATAAAGAGCAGCAAAGGGGCGCTAAAGAGATTCAAGGTCACCGCTACGGGAAAGATCAAAAGATCCCGGGGCTTTAAAAGTCATCTCCTTTCGAGCAAAGGGAGAAAAAGAAAGAGGCGACTGAGACACGCGGGACTGGTGTCACCCGTGGAGGCTAAGAACATCCGCAAGTTGATACCGTACCTTTGAAAGTTCTGAGGACCGAGTAATGAGTTTCGAGGGAAGAATTTCTACTCATTCCTCATGACTCCGTACTCGTTACTCTCATACTGCTTAAGGAAGGAGCTAGACACGTGCCACGAGCTAAAGGCGGAAGCAAATCCAGGCGGCGCAGAAAGAAGATCATGAAGCTGGCCAAGGGTTATGTGGGAGGTCGCGGGCGGCTGTATCGCTCTGCGCGGGAGACGGTGGAACGATCACTCGCCTTTTCCTACAGGGATCGACGCGTCAGACGCAGGGCCTTCCGCGGCCTGTGGATTACCCGGATCGGAGCGGCTGCGCGACTGAGCGGCCTCTCCTATAGCCAGTTTGTCCAGGGGCTCAAACGGGCAGGGGTGGAATTGGACCGAAAGATCCTGGCGGATCTGGCGGTTTCGGATGCAGCCGCGTTCGGGCAAATCGCCCAATTCGCCAAGACCCACCTGACTGCGTAACTCCCCCCTTTCGTTATTAATTATATGGTGAGGGAATCGCTCGAGACTCTCAAAAATGAGTTCTTAAGCCGGATCTCGGAGGGCGCCTCCGAGGAGGAGGTTGAACGCCTGCGGATCGAGTATCTCGGCCGCAAGGGGAAGCTCACGTTTTTATTCCGCGGCTTCAAGGAGCTTCCGCTCGAAGAGCGCCCTGAAGTTGGTGAGGCGCTCAACCGGCTCAGGCAATTCGTGGAGGAGAGGATCGAGTTTCGCCTCAGGGAGTTGAAACAGCGCGAAAAGGAGCGAACCCTCAAAGCGGAGAGAGTCGATATCACTCTTCCGGGGAGCCGGTGGGAGCGCGGTCGGACTCATCCTTTGACGCTTGTGATGGATGAGATTATCGATGTCTTTCTGACCATGGGATTTGAGATCGCCCGGGGGCCGGATATCGAAGATGACTATCACAATTTCGAAGCGCTCAATATGCCCCCGGACCATCCGGCCAGGGATATGCAGGATACCTTTTTTGTCTCGCAGGATCGCCTGCTTCGAACCCATACCTCTCCGGTGCAGATCCGTGTGATGGAGCAGCGTCGACCTCCGCTGCAGATCATCGCCCCTGGGGCCGTGTTCCGCCATGACGACGACGC
>JACPSF010000020.1 GCA_016193385.1 Deltaproteobacteria bacterium | reverse complement strand
CGGCCGTAGACGCTGGTCACATCCGTGTTTTCCAGGGCCGCTGCCAGACGATCCGCATCCAGGGAGCCAGCGCGTTCGATCGCCCGAGCCAGAACCTGGATGCCAACGTAACTACTGGAAGCGCCATAGCCCTCGGGCTCAACTAACCATCGCTTGGTGTACGCCTGATAAAACTTCATCGTGAGAGGGGTCGCATTGGAAGGGGCATTCCCGGCGTTAGCCGGCGAAGCCAGCCAGTAGGCCACGGCCCCGCTGCTCGATGCCCAGGCTACCGGTTGCTCGACCAAACCGGAGATCCCGGAGACCGGCAGGACGGGAATCTTGAGATCGTGCCACTGCTTGACCAGGACGGCCGTCTCGGGATGGTCCATCCATACGAACAGGATCTGCGCGCCCTGATCCTTAGCCTTCAGCAGACCCGCGGAATAGTCGAGGGCGCCCGTGGGATAGACTTCATTACCGAGCACTTTCCAGCCTTTGGGCTCTAGCCCTTTGGCAACCAGCCCTCCAATGGCACGGGCGTGGGCCACGTCCTGTACCATGATAAAGATGCGGTCAAAGCCCGCCACCTGGCGCAGGCTGTCCAAGAGATCGATGGCTTCCGTCGCCAGTTGCCCGGCCTCGCTGGTGATCCGGAAAAGATATTTATACTTTTCGTAGTTCTCGGCAACTCTTCTGTGATAAGCGGGGGTCAGCGCGCCCGTCGTAAGGATAGATATTTTCTTGTGCTTGGCGATGAGATCCATAGCCGCCAGGGCAGCTTCCGAACGAACGGGTCCCCCGACGAGGGCGGCCACCTTCTTCTCCAGAATCAACCTTTCAACCACAAGGAGCGCTTCCGAAAGAGGAACGCCCGGCTCCAGATCTCTGGTATCCAGGACCTCGAGTGCCAGCCGCCGGCGAACCCCGCCGACGAGCACCCCTCCCCTGGCGTTGATCTCCTCCGCAGCGAGAACCATCCCACGTTGGGCGTCCCAGCCATAGAGGTATTGTGTGGAGAGCGGGGCGCCGATGATGATCGGCTTTCCAGCCGGCTGGGAAGCCGAACTGCCCACAGCACAATAAAGACCTATCGCACTTACGACCGCGATGACCCCGAGGGCCATCGCAAAAATACCTGTCTTGCGACACTTCATTGGACTGACCCTCCCGTGCCAGAGTTATTACGTTTCCCTTCGGAAAGTCAAGGAAGATATGGCTCTACTAAGAAATGTTTGGTTGCAAGTAGAAGCGCAGGGGACCTGCCCCTCAGAAGGAGTCGAGATGGGCCTCTGGGCAGGCTCGGGCCCAAACTCACAGCAGAGACTTGGTCACTATCACGATCCAGTGGTGAGACCTGCGGATAAATGCCTGACGATGTTCTGAATTCTTTCGGTTTTAGCTATAAAATGTCGCCCGCCGATGAGGCCGCCGTGAGATTTGACCTCCTCCTCGCTCACGATTGAGGTCAAAAAGACGACGGGGATGCGTGCCATTTCCTTGTCGTCTCTAAGCTGTTCGGCCACCTCGGGGCCGCCTATGTCGGGCATCACGACATCCAACAATATCAGGTCAGGCTTAAACGTTCTGGCAGTATCGATGCCTGAGGATCCTTCGTTCTCCACCTGGACTTTGTATTTGCCAGTTTCCTCGAGCCTGGACCTGACAAGATTCGAGAAATCCGCGTTATCGTCAATAATCAGGATCCTCTTTTCCCCGGTTTGTGCAGCGGGCTGCTCGGCTCTAGCTTTTCTGGTCAATAAGCTTACGATGAAAGCCCCCAGCTCTCGATGCGTAAAAGGCTTGGCAATGTAGTCGTCACAGCCGCTGGCCAGGCATTTTTGTCGGTCCTCGGGAAGCGCCTTCGCGGTTGCCGCCAGCATGGGGATCATCTTGGTCTTCGGATTGGCTCTTATCTGCGAAGCCGCTTGGAGTCCGTCCATTTTCGGCATGCGGATGTCTATGACAATCAAGTCGGGAAGCTCAGAGGTAGCCATTTCAACTGCCTCTAAACCATCTTTTGCAACCGTGACCTCGTAACCAAGAAACTCCAATTGCTGCTGCACAACATCAATTGTCGCCGGCTCATCTTCCACTAAGAGCGCAGACCGAGAACTATGCGGTCGAGGCCATTTTCCGCGAGTTACTTTGTAGAACTCGCTGGAGCACCTCTCTGAAGACTGCGGGAGGAGTGGGCTTGGTTAAAAACTCCGCCATGCCAGCTTCTAAAGCCCTATCTCTGTAATTTTGCTCCTTCCAAGCCGTGTACGCGATGACGGGTATGTTTGCAGTTTTAGGACTCTGTTTAAGCTTGACCGTCGCGTCAATCCCGTTCATCCCCGGAAGGCCCAGATCCATGACGATGAGATCCGGACCCTGCACTATGGCCTTTTCTATTCCCTCTGGGCCCCTTGCAGCCTCAATGACCTCATAACCCATGTGGCGCAACTGACAACCCAAGATCTCCCGGGAATCCGGATGATCTTCGACAATCAGAATCTTTGCCGACATTTTGGCTCTCCCTAGGGAGGATCACGCGGAAGGTCCTGC
>JACPSF010000019.1 GCA_016193385.1 Deltaproteobacteria bacterium | reverse complement strand
GGTGCATGAGGGAACGCCGAGCACCTTCGCCAGCCAGAGCGAGATCGTCGAGCTCGCGAACCTGGCGGGCGAGTATGGTGGCTGCTTTCAATTCAATGCCTTCAGTAACCTGCTCAAACCGGAGAGCGGCCTTCCCGCTTTGGTGGATCAGGTCAACACCTACATGATCGGCAACGAGTTTCGCCTACGCCCCGGAGAAAAAGACGAAGGCCCGCGCGCCATCGCCTATATGGAGGAGGCCAAAAAGAGAGGCAAGGATATCAACGGGGTAGTTATCCCCTACCAGCACATCTGGCGCTTCGGCGTCGAGAGCTGTTTCTTCCTCGACGGACTTCCCACTTGGGAGGCGATCAAAAAACCGGCTGAGACGCTTGCGGAAAAACTCAAGGACAAAAGCCTCCGGCAAAAGCTGGACCAGGAACGCGTCGGAGGCGCCGGACAGCCGGCTTTCCCGGAGTGGTTCGGTTGGGGCAGGATCGTGTTCGACCGGATGGAGCGCGGGGATCTCAAGTCGCTGGAAGGAAAGAGCGTTGAGGAGATCGCCCGTACCGGCAGCAAGTCGGAACTCGACGCGTTCTTCGACACCCTCCTGCAGGACAATCTTCGCTCTCGCTGTTACTACCAGGGATCCGCCAACGCCCATCTCGACGTGCTCGCCGACATGATCAAGAGCCCGCACGGATTGATCGGGACCGACGCCGGCGCTCACCTCGACCGCTTCTTCTGGCATGGCGCCCCGGCGCGCATCCTCGGCTACTGGTGCCGTGAAAAGAAGCTCCTTAACCTGGAGGAAGCGGTGCGGAAAGTGACCGGCCTGCCGGCTGAAAAGCTGCGGCTGAATCGCGGGCAGATCAAGGTTGGAAAGCCAGCCGACATCACGGTCTTTGACCCGGATAAAATTCAGGACCTGGCGAGCGAGCGACTTCCCACACTTGTCGACGCGAACGAGGTCAAACGCCACCCGCCAGGGATCCAGGCGGTGGTGGTCAACGGCCAGGTGGTAGTCGAAGGAGGGAAATGTCTCGATGTCTTTCCTGGCAAAGTGACGCGCCAGGAACTTTGCGGACCGGGCGGGGCATAGCGGCAGAAAAAGAAGACGCTGCCCCGGAGACGCTTAACCTATGGAGATGCTCCAGGCATTCATATCCGGTTTCTGGCAAGTGCTTGCCTGGCCGGCCTTTGGCTATCTCCTGATCGGGATAACAGTTGGCTTCTTCGTCGGCCTACTCCCCGGCCTGGGCGGGCTTGCCACCCTGGCCCTGATGTTACCTTTTTCCTATACGATCAAGCAGCCCGTCGAGGCCTTTTGTTTCCTCCTCGGCATGCTCGCCGTGACCGGTACCACAGGGGACCTCACGTCGATCCTGTTCGGCATCCCCGGGGAAGGCTCGTCCGCCGCGCTCATCCTGGACGGCTACCCGATGTCGAAAAAGGGCGAGGCGGGAAGGGCGCTGGGCGCCGCCATTATGAGTTCGGTCGTTGGGGCAACGATCGGGGCGGTGTCTTTGGCGATCTCGATCCCGATCATGCGTCCTTTGGTGCTTCTCTTCGGCTCGCCCGAGCTTTTCATCATCATGGTCATGGGTGTGACGTTCATCGGCGCCCTAAGCGGTGCTTCCCTCGTCAAAGGGCTCCTGGCCGGCGGCGTAGGCCTGATGCTTTCGGCGATCGGCGTCGATCCCCAGACGGGAGCGTTGCGCTACACCTTCGGCTCGCTCTACCTCTGGGATCGTCTGGATATCGTTCCGGTGGTTGTCGGCCTGTTCGCTATTCCCGAGATCGTCGATCTCGCGGTCAGGGGAACCAGCATCTCCCAGGTGCCTCCGGCAAAGCTGAGCGGCGTGATGGAAGGGGTCAAAGATACCTTCCGCCACTTCTGGCTCGTGACGCGCTGCAGCCTGATCGGAGTCTATTTCGGCGTTCTCCCGGTGTTGGGCGCCAACGTGGCCCAATGGATCTCGTACGGCCACGCGGTGCAGAGCCTGAAAGATCGCAGCCGGGCCGGAAAGGGTGCGGTCGAGGGAGTCCTCGGGCCGGGCGCCGCCAACAACTCCACCCGAGGCGGCGATCTCATCCCCACGGTCGCCTTCGGCATCCCCGGCAGCGCGAGCATGGCCCTCCTGCTCGGCGCCCTTCTCATCGTCGGCCTTCAACCCGGACCGGAGATGCTGAAATCCCGGATCGATGTCACCTTCGCTATGGTCTGGATCCTCATCATTTCGAACATCATCGTTGCCGCCGTGTGCTTCATGGTCTTGAACCATCTGGCCGCCCTCACTTTCGTTCGCGGCTCTCTCCTGATCCCCTTCCTGCTGCTCCTCGTCTTCATCGGCTCTTTCACCTCCAACAACCACCTGTATGATTTGGTGGCAACCATCATCTTCGGCATCTTCGGTTACTTCATGGTGCTCTACGGCTGGCCGAGGCCACCTCTGATCTTAGGCCTGATCCTGGGAAAGATCGGCGAGAACTATCTCTGGATTTCAACGGCGGCCTACGGGGCTAAATGGCTTCTCTTTCCGAGTGTCATCGTTCTGATTGTGCTCACGATCGTCGTGATCGCCTACCCGACCATAAAAGAGCGAAGAGGCAAAGCGAAGTACGAGCGTCCCGAGGGTGCCATCTAACGACGGGCGTTCGCGGAATCCAAGGAAAGGAAGTAAAACAACGATGAGTCTTCGTGCCATCGACATCCATCACCACTACGTCCCGCAGGTTTTGCTGGATGAAGTCAAGCGCCATGGCAACTCCCTCGGTGTCGAGATCTCCCAGACCAGCGACGGGCACACGAGCCTCTCATTTGCGGGAGGCGAGAAATACCAAATCCAACCGGACCTGCCGGAAATCGACAAGCGGCTCAGCGTCATGGACGAGGGCAAGATCGCCGTCGCGGTCCTCGAAGCCCACACCGCCAGCCTCGGCTATCGCCTCGACGGGGCGCGCGGCGAGAGCTGGTGCCGGCTCTACAACGAAGGGCTGCACGAGCTGGTCAAGAAGCGTCCCGACCGGTTTGTCGCGCTTGCGGCCGTGCCGCTCCAAGACCCGCCGCGGGCGGCGTCAGTTTTGGACGATGGGATTCGGGACCTGAAATTCTCGGGCGCCTACATTGGCTCGAATGTGAACGGCCGATACTACAACACCAAGGACTTCGATCCGTTTTGGGCAAAAGCTCAAGAGCTTGACGTGCTCATCGTCATGCATCCAGAGGACGTGGCCGGCTCCGAGCGGATGGGGCCCTATGGCTTGCGTCTGATCTGCGGCAACCCGGCAGACAGCGCCCTCTCGCTTGGCTTTCTCACTTACAGCGGGGTTTTTGATCGCTTTCCCGGTTTGAAATTATGCGTTCTCCACGGCGGGGGGTTTTTCCCCTACCACCTGGGCCGCTTCGACCGGGGCTTCGCCGTGCGGTACGGCGCGCGTGCCGCCGAGTCCTCGTTGCCTCCCAGCGCCTATCTGAAAAACCTTTACTTCGACAATCTCGTCTACCGGGTCGAGACCCTGGACTACTTGAAGCGTATGGTCGGCCCTGACCGCATCATGGTGGGGACAGATTATCCCTACACCTTGGGAGACTGGAAGGCGGCTGAGAAGGTCGAGGCCCTCGACTGTCCCGAGGCCGAGAAAGAGGCCATGCTCGCAGGAAACGCCCGGCGGCTGCTGAAGCTTCCACCGCGATGACCTAGCTCCCGCACGCCTGCCCCCGGCACAGCAGAGGTTGTTGCGAAGTTACCAGGCCACTCGGGATCATCCACGATCGGTCCTGGCGTCGAATAGAATCGGTATTATGTCCCCGGAATTCCCCCCGTCCCCGGAATTCCCCCTAAGATACAACACCAAAGCGCGCACTCCGCAGACGGGGAAAAATTCAGTATTGTGTCCCCGGAACTCCCGGCGCATCGAAGACCCGGAGGCATACTATCATCTCATGAACCACGGTCTTTCCCAAAGGGGTCAAATCCGCTCTTGGCTCTTAACAGGTGAGAGAAAGAAAGCGGGGAGGGAAAAGGGAACGCGAACCTTTTCTGCGGAAATTTAAAGGAGTCTTTTCACGTAACCCTCAGCATGACCTCGGAGCGCTGTCTGTCTCCGAGCGGCCACAAAGTCAGAGCTACTGACACATGGATAGCGCTCCTGGCCGCGAAGGGGCGGGGAGAAATTCGCTCCCCGCCGTGCTATAGTCCGCCAAGCAGTGACGGAAGGAGCCTCCCGTGGCACCAGAGAACAAAGCGACGGCGGTGACCGTGATGATCGATATCCCTAAAGGGAGCCGCAACAAGTACGAGCACGACAAGGAGAAAGAGCGGATCAGATTCGATCGTATGCTCTTTTCCGCCGTTCATTATCCGAGCGATTACGGCTTTATCCTGGACACTCTGGCGCAGGACGGGGATCCGCTCGATGCGCTGGTCCTGGTGTGGGAACCGACCTTTCCGGGCTGCATCATCGAAGCCAAACCCGTGGGCCTGTTCAAGATGTGGGATGAAAAGGGTCCCGATGAGAAAATCCTCTGCGTACCCATTTTCGATCCGCTGTGGAATCACATCAAGGAGCTCTCGGAGGTTCCTCCCCACCTGCTCAAGGAGATCGAACATTTTTTTTCGATCTACAAAGACCTCGAGAAGAAAAAAACGGGAGTGGAGGGATGGGACGACCAGAGCGCGGCGATCAGGATCATTGAAGAAGCGCGGCAACGGTTCCGGCAACACGCATCCTAGCCCGACTTTCGATCTCGCTCCTGACTTTCCAGAACTATCGGAATGCAATTGAGAGCTTTACTCCGAGCCCCCGCCCGTCTTTATTACGGCTGGCGGATGATCGCCCTGGGGGCGGCTATCCGGATTCTCGGAGGAGGCCTTCACATTTACGGTTTTACGGTCTTTTTTCTGCCTATAAGTCACGACCTCGGGTTGAGCCGCGCCGCCACATCGCTCGGCTTTTCTCTGGCTCGGGCCGGGGGGGCGATCGAAGGCCCCCTTGCGGGATACATGATCGACCGTTTCGGGCCCCGGCCGATCATGTTGATCGGGGTGGTAATGACAGGTGTAGGCTACGTGCTGTTTTCCGGGGTAAACAGCTACCTGACGTTTCTACTGGT
>JACPSF010000018.1 GCA_016193385.1 Deltaproteobacteria bacterium | reverse complement strand
GGCGTGGCGGTCCTGGTGCCCCAGCGTTTCGCACAGGTGATTGATGTACCGTTCGAAGTCGGCAAGCTTCGGCATGGATATTCACCTCCTACACGAATTTCCATGCATAATACCATGATTTTATTGACACAGTAAGACTAGGGCGCTAACCGACGGCTAAAGGGGAAAACTCTGCTTCGGTCCATCGATCAAGGTGGGATGCTCGCGATGAAAGCAGAGCCGAGATTCGATGCGGCAAACAAATAATCGACCTGTTGAAATCAAGATTGATCCTTCCTGCCCGTACTTGCGGCGCCCTTTAGTCCGTAAATAACACCGATCAACACTACGAGCGAGAACAGGCCCATACCCGTGAACCCCCCACTATATCCCAGCTCCTGAACGAGAAGGCCGGCTAGCAGCGGGCCAAACATCTGCCCAAATGAGGTCGACGCGCGTGCCAGCGCAAGGCCGATCGCCTTCGTATTCTGCCCTGCTACCTGTAGGGCGAGCGTCGTCGAGCCAACGTTGGTAAAGCCGAATCCCATCGTCATGAAGCATAAAGGCGCGAGCAAACCCCCAAACCCCGTTCCATACAGTTCCAAAATAAACATCGGGATGCCAATCAAGATCCCCCCCGCTATCACCCGTGCCGTTCCGAACCGATCGCAGAGCCAACCACCGGAAAACCGCCCCCACGTATCCGTCAGCCGCGATAGGCTCACCATGGTACCCACCACATCCAGGGTGAGCCCCCGGGATACCGCCAAAAAAGGAAAGGCCACACGGGTTACGCCCGTGAGAAACAAAAAGGACTGGAAGATCGCAAGACACGCCGCAGCGAACGGGGGCAAGCTCAACAGCCTTCGCCCCTCCCGTAACAGAGCCACCCGCTCAGTTGTTGTGGGTTTGCCTGCCCGGTGACCGCCAGTAAGAAAGACCAGGCCAAGGGTCACCGCCTGGTGAGCGGCGTAAAACAGGAAGAGCAACCCCGGGCCCCACCACGCGCCCACGACCCCGCCCAGCGCCGGGCCCAGGGTGAAGCCGATTCCCAAGGCCGAGGCCACTTGCCCTTGGATACGACCCTGTCGCTCCGGGGGCGACAGATCAAAGGCAATTTTGCGTAGGGAGAGAGCAATCATCGCCTCGGTCAGGCCGAACACCATCCAGACGCTCAGGAAGACTGGCATCCATTCACGGAAAAGGATCCCAAGAATCGAGAACGCTAGACCGATTGACGTCGCTACGATCAGCAAGGTTGCGGGGTTGACGTAAGTGGCAAGGTAACCCGACAACAAGTCAGATCCGACACGCCCGAGCCCGTTGATCACGAGAGGAATCCCGACCCAACCGACTGTGAACCCTTGCGCCTTCATGTAAAACGGAGCCAGCGTCGCTGCGCCCGAAGCGCCGGAAGACTGAGCAACCGCGGCCAGTGCATAAAGTGTAGTGCCGGAAATTTTCATAACCGCAGCATTTTACCCGGCCTGATAGGCAAAAAACCGAGCAAGGAGACAGGATGCGGCCGTCCTCCTCAAGCGCTTATACACTGGCAGAGATCCTGCCTCAAGTTGACAGATTCGCCCTGTGCCGAATATGCTTTGGAAAGATGCCGATTTTGGTACGGCTGGCTGGCGTTGGGAGCTTTCGGATTCTCTCGTGCGGTTTGCCTTTTAAGGAGGGCTCATGCTCGACTTCTTTAAACCGACGCATTCATTTGAATCGCAGACGCTCCGGCTCGTTGCCGAGGCTCAGCAGGGGGGCGGCGACGTCTTTGACATCGTCCGGGTGTGCCGTGGTCTGGAGGCTGGCGATAAAGCCGCGTGGGAGCGCGCCTGGCTGGCTTTGGCCGAGTCGACCGAAGCGAAGGCTAAGAAAGCTCTTGCGCTCGGCCATCAGCGATCGGCGATGCAAAACTTTTTTCACGCGAATCAATATTACCGGATGTCCGATGTCTTTCTCGGCACAGAGGATAAGGCCAAAAGGACCCAGCGCTTTGTCAAGTCCCAGGAAAACTTTCGGGCTGCAGCTAAGCTGCATTTTCCCCCGATAGAAATCATTACCATCCGCTGCGGAAACGAGGAGTACGAGGGGTATTTTTGCCACCCTATCAACCCTCGTCCCGGTCCGTGGCCTGCGGTCTTCCTGATCGGCGGGGCGGACGCGTTCTCGGAGGAAATCTTTTTCAGCGGCAGGCAGGTCCTCGAGCGTGGCCGGGCCCTGCTGCTGGTTGATACTCCCGGCCGGGGCTCGTCGTTATACGTCAAGGGGATACCTACGCGCTACGATTATGAAACCCCGTCCCGGGTCTGCGTCGACTATCTCCTCTCCCGCCCGGAAGTGGACCCCGAGCGGGTCGCGTTAATGGGCATCAGCATGGGAGGATATTATGCGCCGCGCGCGGCGGCCTTTGATCCGCGCATCAAGGCGCTAATTGGCTGGAGCGGCTGTTACAGTGTGCTCGACGATCTCTACCTGTTCTGCGAGCAGCTCCAACCCACGCTGCGGCGGCTGCTCGGCGGAATCAGCGACGCCGAAGCTCGTGAGAAGCTCAAGGCTTTCACCGTGGAAGGGGTGGCCCACCGAATAACGTGCCCGGTGTTGATCACACACGGAGCCGACGATCGACTCATGAACGTCGATGGCGCCAAACGCCTGTTCAGGGAGATAGCCGGTGCTGATAAGACGTTGACGATTTACGACGACCCGCATGCCGGCGGCACGATCCACTGCAGCCACGATTATTGGGCCCACAACGTGCCATACATGTTGGATTGGCTGGAGGACCGCCTGTAGGAGGCGGCCCGGGGTCGGAGAAAAAAGCCCCTTTAGACAACAGACCGCCTTAAGGCGATCAGCAGCCCGGGATTCTTCAAGCGGGACCTAGTCTCTCTGAGAGTGGAAACCCGCGCGGAAGGGGACGAATGGTCCTCCTCTGCGAAGCAATTCTTCCTTTTCCTTAAGCTCGGTCTGCAACACTGCGATTTTATCTTGTGCCTCAGATTCGAGTTCCTTTACCTCTCTGTCCTTGGCCTGTAACAGGTTCTCTTTCTCCTCCAAGTGATCTTGCAGTTCCTCTAGCCGGGCCTGAAGCGCCGCGACCTTTTCTGCCGCGCCTGAGTCGCGGGCGCTCACATCGAGTTCCCAGGCCTCCAACTGTGCCTCTTTTTCGCTCAATTGCGCCTTCAACGCGTGTACATTTACTGACGAATCTTTCTCCAGCTCCTTCAATTCAAATTCTTTCCTGCTGAGAAGATCGTTCTTTTCCTGAAGCTCGGCCCGCAATAGGCCTACCCGACTCTCCACCTCGGCGTTGAGTTCCTTGAGTTCCCGGCTTCTCTCCAGCAGCAAACCCTCTTTCTTCGCAAGCTGGTTTTCTACTTCTCGGAGCTTCGCTGTCAGACTATTCCCCGGCTCCCCGACTGAGGATTCCTGGGGACCAAGGAGCGCATCCTTTTCCCTAAGCTGAGCCTGCAAGGCCGCGATCTTTTCCTCCAGCTCAGCCCGCTGATCTTTCAACTCCGCTTTTCTGGCCCCTTGGCTCGCAAGTTTGTCTTCCAGCTCTACAATCTTCGCCGTCGTATTCGTTTCGAGTTCTCTCAGCGCCTCATCTTTTTTGCTCAAGAGCCCTTCTTTTTCACGTAGCTGCGCTTTCAGCGTTGAAATGTCTCGCCCCGCCTTGGACGCGATATCTTTAACCTGCCAGTTCCGTGACTCTACCAATCCTTCTTTCTCTTCAAGCCTTGACTCCAGATCATCCAATCTGGCCAGCAGATTCTCTTCCAAGTCTCTGAGGGTTGACTCTTTCCCTTGAAGAATTTTGTCTATCTCGACCAGGTGACCTGCCAACGGGCCTAATTTCTCTTCAAGACCGTCCTTGAGACCTGCCAGTCCTTGAACTTCTCTTGCGGCCTTGGTATCAGCCTCCAAGACAGCAGCCTCCATTTTGTCAATGCGTTTGATGAGAGTCTTTTCCAGTCTGCTGACCCCGTATGACATAAAACCCGGCGTCCGCCCCGTCTCGTTGAAAAAAAAGTAGACGTAAACGCCCATACCTGCGAGGGCGAATCCGAATACGATATAAGCGGTCATGGCTATCGAATCGCCCCTTGCCGTGCCCATAAGGTATGGCCAGGAAACAAGGAACATCCAGTAAATAACGAAGAGGAATGTAGTCAAAAGGGAGAATCTGATTCTGCCGGAAAGGATAAAAAAAGTAACCAGGCAGATATAGAGTATCACCTGCCAAACTGGAAGCGGTAGCTCGAAAGATCCCAAACTCAGTAACGATTCCATCAGCCCCATCCCTGACAACATAATGGAAGGCAGCAAATTTGGGGCCAACTGTTTGTTTAGGATTTCTTTGAGAAAACGGGGTTACTGGATTGCCTGAAACGGCAAAATAACGTCAAAGTGTCGCAAATTGGCACCATCTGGTCTCGGGGACGAATGATTATCACAGTCGCGAATTTATCGGAGCCTTGCCCTTCTTGGTTCGTTTTTTAGAGAAGGAATCTCGGCTGCAAAATTCGCCTCCAGCTCTCGTAGCGTATATTTCCCCCATTGAAAGCGTACGTCAGCACCCCCGGTCTCACCATCATTGAGCGGCGTAAATCTGGTCTCGGGTATTATGTGGAGCCTCTCTTCCCGCCCTATTTCCTGCGCCCGCGTTTCGTCAGCGCCCGTGGCAGCCGGGTCCGCCTGATCAGTCCATGTAAAGAGATCCTTTGTCGGTTTCTTCTGATCTCTCCGAGCAAAGGCAGGAAACCACCTGCCTTGGTCAAAAAACAGGATGAAAGCGCATATCGATAAGCCAGCTACTGAAAATCCCAACAGGATGTAAGTCATGTCTGAACCTCCAAACCGAGATCAGCTTCGAGCTTAGAAGCAATTCGTGGACCAGTTTCCTGCACTATCTGTCTTGGAACGAAGGGTCGACTTTTTGGGAGCAGAAAAACCGCAAGTTCGTATGAAATTGCCGTAAAATAGGGGCCTTATACCTGCGCCACCCCCTTAGGCCAAGCGATCAGTGTGGTCAATTGACGGGCGTCACCCCCGTCGGGGCCGGTTTCCCAATGTCCTGGCGGGCTCCATCGGGGCCAATTATGTTCGTGCGGCCCTACAAACTGCCATCTATTGAGTTAAGCGAAGGTCAATGTTTTATATGTTGACCGTTTATGCCGAAATCATATATATATATGTTAATTGGCCCGCGCAGGCATGCTGTCGGATCAATCAACACGGAGGAAGATATGAAGCTTCTCTTTGTCACCCCTCCCATGGGAAATTGGGCTCCTTGGGGAGAGCGCCATTTGGCGAGCAATCCCCTTTACGCACAGGTCACCGCCTTCATCCGCGAGAAAAAAGCCGCCTCTGTCGAGGTTCTGGACTGCCGCGCTCTTGGACTCAACGACAATCAAATGATGGAGGAGATCGGGCGAAGAAAACCGGACGCGGTATTTTTCGGCACTGTCATCGCCGCCGCGGGCGGAGCCGCTCCACTCGCCCGGTTCCATAACGCGATGAAGCTGATCAAGCACTCGTTAGAGGAGATGGAGCTCCTGAACAAACAATTTGGTGTAAAGTACGTCACTTTCATGGACGATGACTTCAATTCGGACCGGCAAAAAATGGTTGACCTGGTCCAGGAGCTGGAAAAGAAAAAGTTGGACCTTGCCTGGTTTATTCTGGGACGAGCCCAGAACTTTATTCGGGATGCCGATATTATTCCCCGGCTGCGCAACGTCCGCATGTATCAGGTGTTAATTGGGGTGGATGGAGGGACCGACGAGGAAATTGCCGAGGCTCGGAAAGGACCCATGAAGGTTGGCGTCAAGCAGTTAAAGGAGATCGTCGGCTACCTCCGGCAGAACGATATCTCCACCATCGCTACCTATCTCAACGGATTCTGGGAAGATGACGAGGTGAAAATCCGGCGGCGCTATCAGGCGGTCGATGTAATCGATCCGGATCTCGTGATGATTCAAGCGCTCAACCCCATTCCCGGTTCCCCCATCTGGAAAAGAGCGATCAAGGAGAACGTCGTCGAGATCAAAGAACTCGGCCTTTGGGACCTTGAGCATGCTGTCATGCCAACGAAGTTTCTGACGCGGCAACAGGTCGGGGAACTCACCTCCTGGGCATTCCAGTCTTTTTACAACAAACCGGGAAGAGTCGAACGCATCTTGAACGGATATACCTCGCCCTACGTAAGGATGAAGTTCCTCTCGCACCGGTCCAACGCCGACAAATTGGAGAAGGCGGCTGTCGAGAACGCTCAGGCTATTTGAAATTCTGAACCTGAGTCACCCATGATCTCAGAAATCACGAGGCCCGGCACCCTCTCGCGGATGCCCGATCCGTCCGCAAAGAGAAAGAGGTCCTAGTCATGATCGTCAAAATGTCTCGCGGCGCAACGCCGGATGAAGTTTCTGCGGTTGAAGAAAAACTTCACGGATGGGGATACACGACCGGCAAAATGATCGGTGAGGAGATTACCCTCATCGGTGTCTACGGCGATATCAGCCTGCTTCCCGTAGGCGAGCTCCAGGAGATGGGCGGCGTTGAGAGCCTGATTCCAATCTCACGCGCCTACAAACGCGCCGCTCAGAAGGGCTCTCCCGGAAATCTAATTCACCGTACGGTCCGCATCGGAAACGTGGAGGTCGGCGGCGACCAGCTCGCCGTGATCGGCGGACCCTGCTCGGTGGAAAGCGAAGCGCAGATCATGGAGGCCGCGCGTTTCGTGAAGGAGGCCGGGGCGAAGGGCCTGCGTGGGGGAGTGGTCAAGTACCGCTCCAGTCCCTACAGCGGCTGGGAGGGGATAGGCTCCAACTCGGAAGAGGCTCTTCGCAACGGCCTCAAATTCATCGTCAAGGCCGGCAGAGAATTCGAACTACCCACCGTGGTCGAGGTCCTCGACCCTCAAGACGTCTCTATCTACGAAGACATGGGAGTGGACTGCCTGCAGGTCGGTGAGCCGAACTCGAAAAACCAGGCTTTGCTCAATCGGTTGCGTGAGACTCCCCTGCCCGTGATCCACAAACGCGGGAACTCGCTGGACATCGAGGCGTACCTGCTGTGGGTGGAACGAGTCATGGCCACCGGCAAAGAGAATGTCATTCTATGCGAGCGAGGTATCATGAGCGCCAACAGATATACCCGGAACACTTTAGACCTCGGGGGTATCGCCGCGTTCCATTACCAGCTGTCGTGCTTGCCCGTGGCCGTCGATCCCTCTCATGGCACCGGGATAAGAGATTTGGTCTATCCCATGTCCCTGGCCGGGATCATGGCTGGCGCTTCGGTAGTTCTGGTCGAGACGCACCCTAACCCGCTCATTGCCAAATCCGACGGATTCCAGGGATTGTTCCCTGAGCAGTTTTCCGGACTCGTGAAGGCCTGCGAACAGGCATGGGAGCTGCGTCAGCGTCTGGAATCGCTGTATACCTCGAGCGCCAAGCTGGAGCGGGGATACGAGGCTCGTGCGGCCTCTGACAAAAAACGCTTTTTCGGCGAGTTTTAAAGCCGCGCCTTCCTGCCGCGTAAGGCCCAGTAGACCTTCTCGGCTGTGAGCGGAAGCTCAAAGAGACGGACTCCGACTGCATCGTAGATGGCATTGGCGATCGCTGCGGCGGCCGGAACATTGGGGAGCTCGGCTACGGCCTTGCCTTGAAAGGGAACCGGGCCGGTCGGGCTTTCCAGCAAGATCGTGGTCAGCTTGGGGATATCTTGCGTACAGGGAATCTTGAATTCACCCAAGTTGAGCGCTGTGATGCGTCCGTCGACTATCGGAGTCTCCTCCATAAGTGCCAGCCCCAGCCCGTTGATGACTCCACCATCCACCTGCCCCTGATAGGTGAGCTTGTTCAGAACGACTCCAGCATCATGCGCGGTGGTAATCTTCTTCACTTTGACTTGGCCGGTCTCCGGCTCCACCTCAACCTCCGCCACCTGCACGGCAAACGAAGTCACCGGAGGGTTATCTTTCGGCTCGTACATGGTTAGGTGATGGACGGGGCCACCGTTCTTCAAAACCATCTTCCGGGCGACTTCGGTGAAAGAGAGGCTCTTACGCCCGGGACCGACGAACCGACCTTTAAGCTGCTGTACCTGCTCGGTCCCGCAACCGAACTCTCGTGCCGCTGAAGCTACAAGCTTCTCACGCACCTCCTGCGCCGCCTTATAGGCGGCGTGACCCGACGTGTTCGTCGACTTGCTACCGCCAGTGCCCGGATCGTAGGGGAGGCTATCGGTGTCCTCGAAGCGGACCTTGACGCTCTCCGGCGTTACACCAAGAGTCTCGCTCACGATCTGCTGCACAACGGTATAAAATCCGGGCCCCACATCCGGGCAACCGGTTAACACCGTAACACTACCCTCGGTTTCGAGTGTAATCGCCGCGCTTGCTTTACCGGAGGGCGCCCCACGCTCGTAGAGGGCCACGCCTCGGCCACGATACTTTGTCGGTCGCGACTTCCCCCAACCCGATGCTTTAATGGCCCTTTCAAAAGTTTCGCGGACCCGTATGTGCTGCCATTTCTCCCCCATAGGGGACGAATCGCCGTCATCGAGCAGGTTCCGCCTCCGGACCTCCACCGGATCTAGACCCAGCTCGCGCGCGATGATGTCCATCTGCGATTCCGAGGCGAAGACGATTTGCGGGCTTCCCGGCGTCCGGGTCTGGGTGCAGGGGACCTGGTTGGTATAAGCGCAATAGGTTTCGACGTGAATTGCGGGAACGCGGTAGTAGCTAGCCAGCCGGCGCCCGCCCAAGACGGTTACGTAAGGATTCGCTTTAAAGGCGGCGTAGGCCCCGCCGCTAAAGACGATTCTGGCATGTATCGCGGCGAGCGTCCCGTCCTGCTCAACTCCCGTGCGCAGCGTAATCAGACCCGGGTGTCTGTGAGCCGCCGCCGTAAGCTCCTCGGAGTAGTCAAGGACTAATTTAACCGGCTTGCCCGTGCGCTCTGCAAGAAAATAACAGATCGGCACGTCGATCAGTGACGCCTTCCCGCCGAAGTCCCCTCCCACCGACATAATATGGACTTTGACACGCTCCTTGGGGATACCCAGCTCCTCTGCCAGCCGGTCTCTGAGCTCGTAAGGAGCCTTGTTAGACGCCCAAATCTCAACCCTGGCCTCCGGATCGACCCGAACGACACAGGAGTGTGGCTCCAGATAGCCATGATGGGTCAGTTGGGTGCGAAAGGTGTGCTCGAAAATCCGATAAGCCCGCTTAAAACCTGCCTCTAGATCGCCGTTTTTCCACACCATGTAAGACTGAAGGTTGGGCATCCCTTCCGGCACCGACGGAGCATATTTGTATTGGGAGCGGTCCTCATGTATAACCGGCGCGCCAGGACGAAGCGCTTCTTCGGGATCATAGACCGCCGGCAATTCCTCATATTCGACCTCGATCAGGCTCGCGGCCTCCGCGGCAATCTGGCGGCTTTCGGCGGCCACGGCTGCGACCGGATCCCCGACAAAGCGGACACGCTCTCTAGCCAAAACCGGCAGATCCTTCATCCGCGATCCGACGTATACCGGCGGCAGATCGGCTCCGGTCATGATCACGTGGACTCCAGGCACCGTTCTCGCCTTTGAGGTATCGATGCGAACGATCCTGGCGTGCGGCACCGGACTTCGCAAAATCTTCCCCCAAAGCAGGCCTGAAATCGGCGCATCGGCGGCAAACTGGGTCTTGCCAGTGACCTTGTCCACCCCTTCTATGTGCGGCACGGATTTACCCACAATTTGATAAGACAAGCTCCACCTCCTCAACAGTACTTTACGCTCGACCGCCTCAACCTTGTTAACCTTGTTAAAGAATTGTTCGGGATGGAGTATCGCCAGAACAAATTCTCATGTCAACCGAAACGGCGCGCGGTTCCCTCGGCATTCACGGGCGCCACCCCCGGACTTACGTCCGCGGATCTTCTAAGGTGTAATTAGACGTCTACGGCTCAACGTTTTGTCAATAAAACAGTTCTCTGACCCCGAGTTTTAATACATCGAGTCAAGAGAAAATTGGCATTGTGTCTCCGGAATTTATTGAAGGGATGACTTTAGCGGCTTCCTTGGCTTTGAACAAGAGAGGCTTTTTCAGAAAAATCGAATTTATAGCCCCACGGGCCACAACCGGCCTTTGATTTCAGTGCGTCCTTCACCCACGGTTGGTCATTCCCATCCTGCGATCACGCCAAGCAAATCGCAGACGCGATTGGAATATCCCCATTCGTTGTCGTACCAACTGAGGCACTTGAGATACCTGTTGCCAGTAACATTAGTAAATCCCCCGTCAAAAATGGAGGAATGCGCATTCCCTATAATGTCGGAGGATACTACGGGTAATTCCATAAATTGCAGAATACCTTTCATGCGCTTGGACTCGGCCGCGGCTCGTATCTCGGTATGTACATTTTCGGCAATAACGCGTTTTTCCAGTTCGACAAACAGGTCTACGACAGAACCATCGGGTACCGGGACACGCGCGGCAATGCCGTCCAGCCTGCCTCGCAATTCAGGCAACACCTTGCCGACCGCCTTGGCGGCACCGGTCGACGTCGGAATGATATTTTCCGCCGCAGCGCGGCTGCGCCGCCAGTCCGAGTGCGGCACATCGGCGAGGCGCTGGTCATTCGTATAGGCGTGCACCGTGTTGATGATGCCTTCCACTATACCAAAAGCATCATGGAGTACCTTCGCCAATGGCGCCAAACAATTGGTGGTACAGCTCGCGTTTGAAATAATGCGGTGTTGCGGATTCAGCCCCTCATCATTGACGCCGAGCACGACCGTGTAATCAATCTCGTCCTTCGCCGGAACCGTAAGCACTACCCGCTTCGCGCCGGCGCGAAGGTGATCGGTTAGCTGTTCCCTGGCAGTGAAAATGCCCGTCGATTCCACGACGACGTCAATGCCGAGCTCGCCCCACGGTAGTTTGAGCGGGTCCTTTTCGCAAAGCATCCGGGTTCGGCCATGCACGGTTACCAGATCATCCCCTTCCAGCCACAGCGTGCCCTCGAAAGGACCCATAACAGTGTCATAATTCAGCAAGTAGCGCAGCGCTTCATTGTCAAAGAGGTCGTTAATGGCAACCACTTCAACGTCCGCACGCTTATCCAAAATACGGAATACTGTACGGCCAATTCGGCCAAATCCGTTGATTGCAACTCTCATTTCACACCTCCGATGCCATCGAGCCTGCGATAGTGCCGTACCACATCGAGCACGCGGCACGCATGGCCCAAGCTCTCGTACCAGGCCAGCACTTTGACGATTCTTTTTCCCGCCTTGAGGGTCGCCCGCGAATCAAAGAGCAATGATTGCCGGCAACCGATGACATCAGAGGAAACGATCGGATCGTCAGTCACACCTATCAGCATCGGATGATCGCTAGCGGCGGCACGAATGGCCTCGTTCACCCGCTTCACAGTCACTCCGGCATCTCGCATCACGCAGTTGAGATCCAGCAAGGATCCATGTTGCACCGGCACATTGAGGGCGTAACCGCTCAATGTGCCCGCAAATTTTGGCAGGATGATTTCCACCCAGCGAGCCGACTCGTTATTGTTGGGGATGATGTTCTGCGCCGCGGATCGACTGCGACGAAAATCCTCGCGTGCATAATCCTGAAGGGACTGATCGCTGCTATAAGCATGTACCGTTGTCATTGACGCGCAGTCGACTCCCAATGCCTTGTCCAGAAAATACAACAGGAGCGCAAGAGCATTGGTGGTTGCTGACCCTGCTGATATCAGTCTGTCCTCACTAACCGCGCTCGCTTCGTTAATGCCGGGGATTACGACACGATCTATTGGCTCTGCCGGCAACGACGCCAGAATGACCCGTCCCGCGCCGGCCCGCAAATGGGCTTCCATGTGCTCGCGGCGCCGATATCGGCCTGTGGCGTCTACAACGCAGTCGACCCCCAAAACGTCCCACGGGACGTCCCCCGGTCTCGCAAGCTGTAGCATTCTTGTCCGAAACTTCTCATTTACCAGATAATTATCCCGGAGTTCGCAGCACGGCTCATCTAGACCGTCGCTTTTGAGGAGGTAGTGGATGATTTCCGGTTTGCCGAGATCCGCAGCTGCGGCGATTTCGATATCGTCACCTTCCAGCGCAAGGTGATAGAGGTGTCGACCAATTCGGCCCAACCCCATGATGCCGATTCGGATTTTCCCTTCGGGCATGATTGCAGCTACCTCCCTCTCAAACGCTACACCCACTCACCTGAAAAACCGACGGTTCAGAAGTGAAAAATCCTCTCCGGCGAGGATGTAGTTCAGCTTGTTCACCAGGCCGCCGAACAGAGAAGTTCCGTCACATTTCACAGCTTCAGGATCTGGCCCAAGCCTCTCTCCTCAGCCTTCTTCAGCACCAGCGCGCCTAGGGCCACGTCGGCCACTCCCTGACCGGCGTTATTTTTGAAAAGGGTAATTTGTTCCGCCTTCGTCCTTCCCTCTTTTTTCCCCGCCAGGATCGCGCCGATCTCGATGATCTGATCCGAACGGATGATTCCTTTCTGAACCGGGTCGAAGATATCGCCTTGCTCGTCCTGGATCGCCTGCTGGACAGAGGCGATGGTGATCACATCGCTCCGCTGGAGCGTGGTATCGTCAATCTCCCGTCGTTTCGCCTTGGCAAACCCGCCCTGCACCAACCCCACATTACTCCCCACGATCGTAGTCACGTGCACTCCCGGCTCAAGCCAGCGGCCATCAAAGACGGGAACGCTTGAATTTGTCGCCGTCAGGATAATGTCCACGTCACGAACCGTTTGCTCCGCCGAAGAAGCAGGTCGAACATCAATTCCTAGAAGCGGCCCCATCTCCTCCGCGAACTTCCTGCAATTCTCCGCCTTTCGGCTGTAGACCTTTACCTCCTTGATTTTGCGAATCTTCGCCAAAGCGACCAGATGGTTGCGGGCCTGTCCGGCGGAGCCGAGGATACCGACTCGCTCGGCATCTTTTCGGGCCAGAATATCTGTGCCAACAGCACTCGTAGCCGCGGTGCGTAACCCTGTAACCGCGACATTATCGGGAAGCTCGCTGCAGGTGATCTCGCCGATAACAATCCCCTTCAGTTCCCCCTCGGCGGCGTCGTAAAGGACACTCACAGGATGATTCAGCCTAGGGTACTCCTGGTGATCGCTCAGAGGTTTCACCCACTCGCAGTGGGTCATGAGCCCGGTGACTCCCGCGGCCGGTACGCCGCCCTGATGAACGCTAACCCTGACACCGGAAGGAACATGAATGCGCCGGCGGGGAGCGTTGATTTGCGGATGGTTCCCCCATTCCCGAAAGCCCATTCGCACCGCCTCAATCGCTTCATCCATGCCCACGATGCCCCTAAGCTCGTTGGGCCGGATCAGAATCGGATGAACCACCTGGTAATCCTCCTGTTTTCTGCTCTCCGAAGTTTTTCGCCCGGACACTCTAATCTCTAGCGCGTTCTTTATCGTCACACGGGTGCTCCAAAGCTACCACCGCGCTCGAACACGGTCAAGAAAACCACGGCTCAGGGTCACAAACTGCGGGGACAAATCCTGTGGTAGCGCTGAGCTGCGGGCGCCTCGGCGACGAAGAACGGCCTCTATCAGATTGACATAGCGGCTCATACGCGATAGGCTTTTGCGGAAAAATAGAAAGAGTTTCCTACCACTTAAAGGCAACTTTCATGGCAAGTTCATACCTCGAGCTTCGGGAAAAGGTTGAAAAAAAGGACAAGGGGCTCAGAGAGAAGGTTAAAAGCTTAAGCCAGGCTGTGGCCCTCATCCCGGACAACGTCCACGTGGCCATCGGCGGCTGCCACTATTCACGAACCCCCATGGCACTGATTTGGGAGATGATCAGACAGAGAAAAAAGGGTCTGACCTTCTCCAAGAGCATCACGGCTACCGAAGGAGACCTGCTGCTTGTGGCAGGCGCCACCCGCCATATCATCACGAGCTGGTTCAGCCCTGGGGTCACCTGGGGAGTTTCAAGGATCATGAGGCACTACGTTCAATCCGGAGAAGCTCAATACGAGGAGTGGAGCCACATGAGCCTCGGGTTAAGGTATCGGGCGGGAGCGATGGGGGTTCCTTTCCTGCCGGCGCGATCCATGCTGGGCTCTGATGTCTCCAAAAGGCTCGGCCATATAATAAAAGAGATGAACTGCCCTTTCACGGGGGAAAAGCTCGCTCTGATCCCCGCGCTTAATCCGGACGTGGCTATCATCCATGTCCAGAGGGCCGACCCATACGGCAACGCGCAGATCGGCGGTTTCCCCTTCATGGACAAAGACATTGCCCTGGCGGCAACCACCGTGATTTTGACCGCCGAAGAAATTATCGATAACAGCGAAATCAGGAGGGTTCCCGACCGGACGGACATTCCCTTTTTGTGCGTCGACGCCGTGGTGGAGGCACCCTATGGCTGCCTCCCCCACGAGTGTTACGGGGTCTACGAGCCTGACTTTAACCACATGGACATGTATGTAAAGCTCATGATGGAAAAGAGCTTCGATGGGGTCAACGAGTATCTGGATAAATACTTCTACACGCCGGAGACATTCGATGATTACCTCGGGCTCTTCCCCGTGAAGGATATCTTAAAAGCCACTTCAGGCGCGAGGATGGGGCATGGTGGCTGAGGTGACCTACAACACGGCAGAGTTGGTCTGTATTTCCAGCGCAAGACTCCTTGAGGACGGGAAGGTGGTTTTTGCGGGCGCCGGACTCCCCCTCCTGGCTGCAATCCTTGCCCAGAAAACCCACGCGAAGGGCCTTACCATCCTCTTCGAAGGCGGAGTGATCGGCCCTTTCGTCGAACCGGGGAAACTTCCTCCGTCGACGAACGAACAGAGGTGCGCCGCACATGCCAACATGGTCCTGGCCACAACCGACGTCCTGCTCCTCCAACAGCGGGGCTACGTCGACTACGGCTTCCTGGGCGGCGCTCAAGTAGACCAGTACGGGAACATCAACAGCTCCTTCATCGGCGACTGGGATAAACCCAGCGTCAGGCTTCCGGGAACGGGGGGTGGAAACGACATTGCGAGCCTCTCAAAGGTCATCGTCGCCATGCATCACGAGAAGCGCAGGCTGGTCAAAAAAGTGGATTTTATCACGAGTCCTGGATACCTGAATGGCGGCGATTCCAGGAAGCAGGCGGGCTTGATCGCGGGCGGCGCGCTCAAAGTCGTCACCCATCTCGCGATCCTGGGCTTTGACGACAGAAAAGGCGTGATGCGTCTTGAAGGGCTTCAGCCGGGAGCCACGGTCGAGAAGGTTCAAGAGAACACAGGCTTCCCTCTTATGGTAAAGGACGATCTCTATGAAGCCTCGCCCCCGACCGAAGAAGAGCTTAGAATTCTTCACGTTCTCGATCCGGAGAAAAGATATACAAGTCCGAGGGGGGAATAGGATGCCCAAAGACTTGAGAGGATTTCTCGCCGAGTATGAACGGGCGAACCCGAGAGAGTTCTGCAGGATCAAAAAGGAAGTCGATCCCAAATACGAAGTCGCCGCGATATTGACGAAGCTCGAGGAGACAAGGAAGCTCCCGATCCTTTTTTACGAAAAGGTCAAGGGCTCGGATTTGCCCGTAGTGACGAATCTCTACTCCACCAAGAAGAAGATTGCATCCAGCCTCGGCATTGATCCACAAAAGTTCAGAGACAAATACCTGGAGGCTGTTGAAAATCAAATTCCCCCCGAGATTGTTTCCGACGGGCCCGTCATGGAGGAGACCATCGGTGAACATGATGTGGACTTGAAGACCCTTCCCATGATGACCTATCACGAGGGCGATGCCGCCCCCTACATCACGGCCGGGATGGTTTTGGCGGAAGACCCGGAAACGGGAAAGTACAACGCCAGCTTCAACCGGCTGATGTACAAAAGCCGAAACCGGGCCGGAATTTTCATGACGGTGGGAAAGCACCTCCATGAGATCTACTCGAGGATGGAAGAGCGAGGGAAACCGCTTCCCATCAGCGTCTCCCTCGGCAATCACCCCGCCTGGGCACTGGGCGCCCTCTATATCGGCGCCTACGGCGATAGCGAGCTGGGGATTATCGGCGGTCTTCTCGGAGGCCCGGCTGAAGTGCTGAGGGGAAACTTAACCGGCACCCTTTTTCCTGCCGCAGCCGAGATTGTACTGGAGGGGGTCGTTGAGCCCCACCTGAGAGAAGAAGAAGGCCCCTTTTGCGAATTCTCGGGATACGCGACCGGGAAAGGATTGAGACCGGTTGTAACCGTCAAATCCATGCATCTAAGGAAGAAAGCGATATACCAGGACATTTGCGGCGGGCAGCATCGAGAGCATCTTGTGATGGCGACCATTCCCATGGAGGCAAACCTCTATAAGTCCGTCAAGGGCGCGGTGCCGACCCTCATTGACGTTCACGTCCCTGCGCCGTTCTCCCTCATTATTTCAATCAAAAAGAGATTTCAGGGACAGGCGCAATCGGCCATGATCGCCGCCCTGTCGGCTGAGATGTACTTAAAACAGGTCATCGTCGTCGATGAAGATATCGATATTACCAATTTGCAGGAAGTTATTTGGGCGGTTGCGACGAGGGTTCAGGCAGATCGAGACATCGTGATCATTCCGGGGGTAAGGGGCTCGTCCCTGGATCCCTCCTCCGGAGCGGACTCGCTGGTGTCATCGACTATTACGCCGAGAGAGGGGACGTCGTTGAAATAGAGAGAGAGGTGGACTCAGAGTGCGAGTTGCCGGGAATCATTTCAGCTTTGAACGCGCTACCGAGGACGCCGGGGGTCCTTTTCAAAAACGTCAAAGGTTACGACTTCCCCGTCGCCTCATGCATCCTTTCCGAACGGGTCAGGACCTGTGATATCCTTGGCCTGCCCTCCTCGCCCCTGGAGTTCAAAGAGGCTTTCATAAAGATCAGCGAAACCCGTATCCCTCCGATCAAAGTTAAAAATGGCCCCTGCAAAGAGAAAATTTATACCCGCGACTTTGACGCCCTTAAAATCGTCCCTTCCATAAAGGCTACACCCGACGACGGAGGAAAATATTTCCAGCCCCTTGTCATCACGAAAGACCCGGAAACCGGGCTTCAAAACGTAGCCATGAATAGGGCCATGCTCCTCCAAAATAACACCGTTATCTTGAATGTGAGAAATGAAACCGGAGTCGGCCATGACTTCAGGAAGTGCAAAAAGGAAGGAAAGCCTTTCGAGGTGGCCCTGGTCATAGGGGCGCCTCTCGAGATGTACATCTCTGCTGCGACCAAGCTGCCTATAGGCCAGGATGAGCTCGGCCTGGCCGGCGCGATCCGGGGGAAACCGGTGGAGATGGTCAAATGCGAGACCATAGACGTGGATGTCCCCGCGGAGGCGGGATTTGTGATCGAAGGAGTCATCGAGCCCCCTTACGGCGTCGGCACGGAAGGGCCTTGGCCCGAGTTCTTGAAATACTTAAGTATTCCCCAGCAGAAACCGATCCTTAAAATCAAGGCCCTCTCCTTGCGAAAAGACGCGGTCGCGTATGCCATTGTTGCCGGGACCAAGGAAAACTATAACCTGAGGATATCGAACGATGTCGCCTTTTATCAGTACGCGAAGGCGCTCGAGCCCAACTTCGTGATCGACGCGGCCCTGACGCCCGGGTCAGCGCACTGGCATCATGGCGTCATCCAGGTCAAAAAGGATGACTACGATTTTGAGGGACTTCAAACCCACGTCGCGATGGCAGCCTTTGGCTTTTCCGTTTACCTCGAAACCATCACCATCGTAGACGAAGACGTCAATATCCTTGATATGGACGAGATTGACTGGGCCGTGACCACCCGGTGTAACCCCTCCGAGCAAATTCACATCATCCCGGAAGTCAAAACCCACCGAAACAACCCCATAGCCGGAGCCAGAGAGCTGATGGATGGAAGTTTCGTCGGCAAGGCGAAAATGATTATCGATGCCACGGTTCCATGGAAGTATAAGAACCTGAAAAGAGGAACCAGCCTGCCGATTTTTGAGCGGGCCAGATTCAAAAAGACCGACCTGAAAGACTACCTGAGTGCTCATGATTATCATCGTTGGATTAACCGGACGTAACCGACTCATTAATGGGAGTCTCTTCCCGGTACGGTGAGGCCGCATGAATTTTAGCACCGCCCGGTACTGGAACCCGGTGTTAGAGACCCTGCCGCGCGACCAGTTGGAGCACCTCCAGCTGCTGAAGTTTAAGCGCGCCGTCAATCATGTTTACACGAACTCGCCTTTCTATCGCAAAAAACTCGACAGCGCCAAAATCAAACCCGCCGCTATAAAGAGCTTGAGCGATATCCAAAAGATCCCGAGGACGGACAAGAATGAGCTGCGCGAGGCTCAACAAGCCGATCCTTATCCTTACGGGGCCCTGCTCGCAGTTCCGACCGAGGAGGTCACCGCCTACCATCAGACCTCCGGCACGACGGGTCAAACGGTCCGACAAGCGGACTCGTGGAGAGATTGGGAATGGTGGAGCGAGTGTTGGGCGACGGTCCTGTGGGCCCAGGGCTTTCGCCCGCAGGATCGCGTTTTCATCCCGTTCTCCTACGGGGTCTTCATAGCGTTTTGGGCGGGGCACTACGCCTGTGAGAAGATCGGCTGTGAGGTCATCCCGGGGGGCGGGCTCTCCACCGAGGATCGCATACTCAAGATGAAAGAGCTTCAGGCCACAGCCTTGATGTGCACGCCCACTTATGCCCTGCATATGGCTGAGGTCGCCGGACGGATGGGAATCAATTTGCCCAATGAGCTGCACATCTCCAAGATGCTCTGCTCCGGCGAGCCGGGCGCGTTAATACCCGCGACCAAGCGGCGAATCGAAGAGAGGTGGGGAGCGAAGGTGTACGATCATGCGGGAGCCACCGAAGGCGGCGCCTGGGGATTTGAATGTGCTGAGCAGGCCGGGGGCCTCCACGTCAACGAAGCCATGTTTCTAGTGGAGGTCCTGGATACGGAGACAGGGCAGCCCGTGGAGCCTGGTGGAAAAGGGGAGCTGGTTATTACGCCGTTGGATCGAAAGGCGCAGTCCTATCTGCGTTTTAACTTGAAGGACACCGCCCTCCTCTCGGGAGAGCCTTGCAAGTGCGGCCGCAGTTTTCGCCTGTTCAAAGGAGGAATTTTAGGCCGTAGTGACAGGCTGACCAAGATTCGAGGCGTCCTCTTCTCTCCGACAAGCGTTGAAGAGGTTGTCCGGGCATTTCCCGAGTTCGGGGATGAGTATCAGGTCATCCTCCAGAAAAAGGGAGAATTGGATGAGGTGACCGTAAAGGTGGAAATGAAGCCCGATGAGCGAAACCGCCCCGACCTGGAGGAGCGTCTGAAGCAAGCGCTGAGGCTCCATACCGGCGTCCGGATAAATGTCGAGCTGGAAGCGCATGGGACGCTGCCGCGCTTTGAGGTCAAGGCTAACCGTTTCAAGGACCTGAGATGAACGAGAAGCTGCGCGCCATGGATCGAGAGATAGGCAAGATGCGCGAGGCCGCCCAGGAGCTGAGGCGATTGGCCCTGGAATGCGACATGCCCGCCGGGGTCAAAAACGCGGACCGGATTCTCGCGAGTCTGGAGATGCTTGCCTTGCATGTCTCAGACCCTTTAAGCTTAGAATGACATCGCACGGGAGCCAAGCCGTGCCTAAAGTGATCGATATTCATGCCCATTTTTTGCCGCACGAGTCTGAAAAGATACCGGGAGGAGATGCCGCGCGACTTTTGAACCTTGACTCTTGAAGCCTGAGAGGGAACTAACGTTCAGGTGAATCTTATGGAAAGGCAGCGTTAAAACCGTATGGCAGTAGACTTTATACGCCTTTTTGAACCCGGACGGCTCGGCCGGTTTGACACCTCAAACCGCATCAAGTACGCCGCCTGCTGAGTTTCCAACTTCAATACCCTGGACGGGTATACGTCGGAGAGGGAGATGGCTCGAATGGAGGTCATCTCCGGGACCGGTTGCGGCATCATCACGAACCAAGGGGCCTATCCCGACCGCAAGGGGGAAGGAAAAGCCTATCTCCGTCAGCTTGCCCTCTGTGACGACAAATATATCCCCTCTCTGGCCAAAGTCGCCGAGATGATCAACCGGCAGGGGGCGATCTCGATCCAGCAGATGCTGCACGGCGGACGCTACGGCGGCATAGAACTCGACTACTGCGTCCAACCGTCCAGCACCAAACAAATCCTATGACACTTCAGGCCTACCAAGGAGATGTCCAAGGCGGAAATCAAGGAGTGCATCCATGAGCACGCCCAGGCTGCCCGGCGCTCCATCGAGGCCGGATTTCACGGCGTGGAGATCACCAGCTTTATGGGCTATCTCCTATCGAACTTCAACTCAAAATTCACCAATTTGCGCACCGACGAGTACGGCGGCTCGGTCGAAAATCGCGGCAGATTCATGGTCGAGGTTATTCAGGCCATCAAAGAAGCGATCGGAGATGACAAACCGGTCATCGTCAGGTTGAACGGCGTCGAGTTGATGGACGAGTACGGTGGCAACACCCCCGATGAATGCTTGGAGTTTATGAAAATGGCCGAAAGGGCCGGCGCTGATTGCATTAGTCTAGTGATCGGTTGGCATGAGTCGCGCACCGGCGCCCTGGGGCGAGACGTTCCTACCGACCATTGGCTTCATCTGGCGGAGGCCGCAAAGAAAGTCCTCAACGTACCGGTGGCTTTTGGGCCGCGTTTCGGCGACCCCTTTTTGGCTGAGCAGGCCCTCAGAGATGGAATCATAGATTTCTGGGAAGTTTGCCGCCCCCTGCTCGCCGATCCCCAACTCGTGCACAAGATCAAGGAAGGCCGTACCAAAGAGATCAGGCCATGCGTGGGCGGGCTGCTTTGCCTCTCGCGCATGTTCCGCAACCTGCCGTATATTTGCGCGGTGAATCCCCGGTTGGGCCATGAATACGAGCCCGAGTACCAGATAAAGCCAGCGGTTACTAAAAAGAAGGTCATGGTGATCGGCGCTGGGCCGGGAGGTCTGGAGTGCGCCATTACCGCCGCCAAGCGGGGCCACCAGGTTTCACTCTACGATCGCAGGGATCAACCGGGGGGCCAACTCCTCTCAGCTTCCAGAGAAATTGGTGGTGGGGAGGTCTTTCTCAAGCTGGTGCATCACTACAAGACCCAAATCGAGAAATTTCAGGTAACTCTAAAATTAAATACGGAGGTTACCCCAAAGCTCTGTGACGCGGAAGCCCCTGACGTAGTGGTGGTCGCGACGGGCGCGGAGATCTCCCCGGTCCGGTGGAAAATTAACGGCAAACCCAAGGTGGTAAGCGCCATTGATATCCTGGAGAAGGATGTGGAGACGGGAGAAAAGATCGTGGTCCTGGGCGGCGATAGAATGGGCCTAGTAGCGGCTGAGGCCCTGGCGGCAAACGGAAAAGCGGTATCCGTAGTGGAGGAGGAAGAGAAAATCGGCCGGGATGTCATCCCCACCTGGAAATGGCGCCACGACAAATGGATCCGAGAGTTCTCCATCCAAATTTATACGGCAAGCCGGGTTGAGGAAGTTAGCGAAAGCGGTGTTAGGATCAAAAAGAAGGATGGAGAAGAAAAGTTCATCGAGGCCGACACGATCGTTCAGGCGGGGCCGCGGCAGCCGTTACAAGACTTGCTTGGTTTTCTCGAGTTCAGCGTAGATGAGTTATATGTCATCGGAGACGCCGTGCGGCCCAGGTCGATTCACAACGCCATCCATGAAGGTTTTAAGATCGGCGTGAGAATCTGATCTGAGTGCGAACGAAGCTCTCTCCCCGCCTTGGCCCACGCTATGGCTCAGCCCCTTCGCTAACAAAGAACCAAACTCGGCCCATCGCACTTCTATCCCCGCTGTCAATCGAAAGTCGTTATTCGTGATGGCCCGTCGAAGGTCACCTTCATCTGGTTGAGGACCTCCCGCCCTACCAGTCGTTCGCGTTCGTCCACTGGCTCCACAATGGCATTATAGAGTTTGCCATCGACTTCCACTCTTGCCCCGTAAAATATAACTGCGCGCCTCACGCCGCCAAAAGGATGGGAAATGCCTGAGTAGTAAGGAAAGAGAAAAAGGTCGAGATCCTGGCAATCATCCACCGGTAGACAACTAACGTCAGCGCCGGTGTCGGGGATGGCATCCGAAACGGTTTTGCTCTTAGTTTGCGGAAGGTTGTAGAGGACCGCCGCCATGCGGGGTAGGGGCGTCGGGGAATAGGTGTCGTCGTAGGGAAACGAGACCCGCCGCTGCCGAACGACGATTCTGTCCTCATCGCCAACTTTATTAGTGTAGGCGTACCCGTCTTCCGCTAATGCTTGATCCATAATGGACAATGGGTCATCACCCACGGCTACTACACGCCCTTTATGGACGGCAACCCATTTACCTGAATATTTGGCAAGCAATTCGTCCCGCATTGCCCAGTAATCTAGTCGATCTTGCTCGAAGCCCTGTTCAACAGCCTGTCTTGGGTGACTGTTCATGAACCTTAAAATACAACATATGCGGCTGATAGTAAAAGGCGCGAGTTGGGTGCCGCGTCGCTCGTTTGGGGTATTCCGCTCCCGCCCTTGGTAAGCCAGGCTCTTCCTCAGGACCCCTTCGTACCCTGCTTCGCCTCATTCCCGGCAGACTCCCTTTCATTACGGCGTGCCGCGCCGGGGGCTGGTTGAGTTTCTTAACCTATTTTGGCCAAAGGTATAGCCGGTTTTCCTGCCTCACGCCCCGACAAATATCCCAACGGGAGCAGACAGTTCTTCTCCGAAATCGCAGGATTCACCCGCCGAAAAACCCCCTCTGAGTTTCAATTGACGCGTCGTTGAGTCCAATCCTGTAACGTGAAGGCGCCGAGACAAACAACAAAAGACTCGACCTCTTGTCCTTCTACATCGAAAACAAGCCTTACCACCAGATACTGGAGCGATACGATCGGGGCACACCTTCTTCTATCTCAATCAACCCTACTATGGTATAAAAAGTTATCGCCCTAGCTTTAAACCGTAAACCGGAGGACTTCGCGCGGATGGCCGAGATCTCGGACGGGCGCAAGGTTAAGCTTCTTCTCTCCATTAATGATCACCCCGAGATTCAGCGGCTATTCAAGGCTTTCACCATTCAGCGGATCTCGACCAAATA
Source organism: Deltaproteobacteria bacterium (assembly GCA_016193385.1). The sequence continues at coordinate 4,390 of JACPSF010000018.1, read as the reverse complement.
CGGCTTCATGAACGGTCGCCACTGGTCCCGCGGCGTGGTCCGCCAGGAGCTTTATTCCGAAATTACTGAATGGAGGAGGGGTCATTAACAGTGGGCAAGGATGCGGATTGGTATAAACCTGCTGAAACAATCCTCTTAACGGGAGCCGGCTTCACGAAAAATTTTCGCGGGTACCTCGCCAGTGAAATGTGGGCTGCTATACTAAGCCAACCGGCAATTACTCGGGATTTCGACCTGCGGAAAGAAATGCTCAACGAGCTGGATTACGAGAAAATTTACGATCGGATAATGAAACCGGATGGCTATCGAGATGAGCAAAAATCCTCTTTTCGTACGGGTCTAAGTAATGCCTATCAGCAAATGCACGAGGCCATTTGCACTGGGGATGTAGATCCTCGACACCTTAATAGTGCAGCAGCGGCATGTAGCCACTTAATTCGTCGTTTTGCTGGATCTAAAGATAGGTGCACAGGTGGGTTCTTCTTCACCCTGAATCAGGACTTGTTTGTGGAGCGCTTTTACTCGAACTCAGATACCACTATCTCGATTGATATCCCGGGATTGCCTCGGAGGAGCCCAAGGTGGTTTAACGGCACGCTGGATGTGCAACTTGAACCAGACGACTGGGTAAAGCTGCCGGATCACGATTGGCTGCAAAAATACAAGGCAGACTTTTGGAGCAAAAGGTCTTATCGTCCATTGGCATATATAAAGCTTCACGGGTCGTATAGCTGGCAATTCCACGATGGAACACCTGGTCTAGTGATCGGACATGCGAAGACTGACCTTCTCAAGAAAGAACCACTTCTTAACTGGTATCAGTCGTTGTTTGAAGAGGTTCTATGCGCGGGGGATCGGAAGCTCGTGGTTGCTGGCTATGGCTTTAATGATGAGCACATCAATGCGGTAATTGCGAATGGGATCAAAAGTCATGGATTGAAGCTCTATGCCGTGTATCCGTACCAACCGAAGGAGTTTCAGCGGGAGCTTGGTGCGTATGTGGTTAGCGGCTTCGATTTCCCGAAGCCTCACTGCGAGGTGATATGGGACGGATTAGCAGGATATTTCCCGATCAAGGTCACTGAAATCTGTGACCAGCAGAGCTCATCCAGAGCGCCTGCCCGGGGGAACCATCTGTTACGTGCCGTCGGCTTGATTTAACGGGGAACGGGTCAAGCCTTTTGTTGACAAATACTTCATGCGTGAGATTGGACTGAATTCTCCTACAACCCAATCTGAAGCAATCTCGCGGAAAAAAGTTAGGATAGCTTTTAACGGGCAACCTTAGGTCCCGATGGAAAGAGAGGGATAGCGCAAGGCCCCGCACCGCGTCATGTACCTCCGGCAGAGCCGGAGGCTTGACGTTTGCTGGCCCCTCAAAGGGGCCTATCCGCAAACGTTAAAAAAGCAAAACAAAAAACCAGCATGATTTGCAGTCGTAAGTCCTTTTACCCCAACTTGAAAAGCATTCTCCCGGAACTGTCAAACTCTGCGAGTCCCCCAGCAGAGCTGGGGGTTTACCTTCGATTAAAGCAACGCGGATGCCAAGCTCGCTCGTGGCTTCTTGGAGATCCACCGGTGACAATGCGAGGACGCCGCAACATGCCCCACCGCTCCTATCGTATGGATGGCTCTCCCATTTTGTAAAGGAGTCCCTTATCCCGCCCTCGGGACCCAAAGTAAACTCAGAAAACGGTCACGATCACTACTGCGGATAGCAGTTTATATCCTGTAGTCTATTCGTGCATTCGAGCAGCACGCTTCACAATAAAAACCTAAATCTGCTCTTGATTTTGTCATATTTTATATGTAAAATGTGCATTAGCAATACACGGAATGCCGCAAAACCATAAAAATAGCCTCAAGACGCTCGGACCTTTGGCTGCGTTGCTCGTAACTACCCTCCACGAGTGCAACCAGGTCTTGTTCGGAGTCAGGGATGTTAAGGCAATTACCGGCTTGGCGGATCCCTCAGCCAGGAGCTTCGTCCGCTCGCTCGTGGAAAGAGGTGTGGTGACCCGCCTCAAGCCCGGGCTCTTCATCCTTGTTCCCTTCGAGTTGGGGAAAGAAACCGAGTACATGGGCCATCCCTGGCTTGTGGCAAAGGCACTGGCCAGCGGGGATGACTATTATCTATCTTACGCCACGGCGATGGAGGCGCACCAGATGCTCACGCAGCCACAACTCGTGGTCTATGTGAGCACCCCTAATCCTAAACGAGCGCGCTCAATCATGGGGACAGAATTCCGTTTCGTCCGCTGCACGAAAAAACAGATCTTCGGAATTGAAGAGCACTGGGCAACAAAACAAGACAAGGTCAGGGTCAGCGATATCGACCGCACCATCATCGATGGCCTGAAGCAACCCGAGTACTGTGGAGGCATAACAGAAGTCGCCAAGGGTCTCTGGATGCAACGGGAGAAAGTCAATCCGGAGCGCCTTGTCGAATATGCGATCCGTCTCAACATCGGCGCTGTCATCAGGAGGCTGGGGTATTTGCTGGAACTCTACGAGCTGGGATCAGACGAAACAGCAAAGGCGCTGACGAGTCGCCTCACGAACACCTACGTTCCTCTGGATCCTGTTTTGCCCAGCCAGGGAAAGCACCTCCACCGCTGGCGTCTCCGTCTGAATGTTGAGCCGGAAGAACTTTTGTCGGTTGTAAGGATCTGACGCCTTGATCGCCCAGCGCAACCTTTCAGTCCTTTCCAACCGCCTAGCGAAGGCAGGGGAACGACGGATTCCCGAAAGTGTTCTTGAGCGCGATTATTGCCTGTCATGGTTTCTTGTCGGTCTCTCACGAAGCCCGCTTCGAAGCCGCCTGTTTTTCAAAGGAGGAACAGCTCTCAAAAAATGTTACTTCCCGGATTACCGCTTCTCCGAGGACCTGGATTTTACCCTCGCGGAGGAGGTGCCTTTCGAATCCATCCGCAAGGATCTCGACGTTGCGTTTGAAGAGAGTTATCGCGACTCCGGCGTTGTAATCCGCTATGCTCGTTCTGACCGACAACCCCACGCCAACAGCCACACGTTCTACCTTACCTATGAGGGCCCTCTGGGAGGCTCTCCTTCCGGAAAAGAAGTAAAGACGGACATCACCATCAGGGAAAAAGTGATCTATCCTATCGAAGAGCGACCTGTGCTGCGGGCCTATGAGGAGTACGAAGACATTCCGGGAAATGCCGTCGTCAAGGTTTACTCACTGAAAGAAATTGCAGCTGAGAAGGTCATTGCTGTCTGCGATAGGGCGAGGAACGAACCGCGCGACCTTTATGACCTTTGGTATCTATGCGAGCAGGCCCACATGGACTTGGCGGAAGTTACTGACGCTATCGCGGGCAAGCTTGAGTTTCGCGGCCAAACCATTGAAACGATTCGCGGGCGGTTGGAGACTAAGCATGCCCGGCTCCAACGATTGTGGAGCCAGAGGCTGGCCGGACAGATGGCAAAATTGCCGGAGTTTGATGGTGTTTTTCGTGCTGTCCGTAGAGCTTTCCGTCAGGCCGGCATCAGCGCGAGTTGAGTTTCGATCTTTCTGATTTAGCACCCGCTACAGATTCCGCCTGGGGTTCGGTCTGCTCCACTGAGGTCACCACCAAGAGGAATTTAAAGGAGCCTTTTCACGTAACCTACGGCATGACCTCGGAGCGCTGTCTATCTCCCCGCGACCATGAAGCCTCCACGCGCTTACACCCGTGGTAGCCTCATTTCTTCGGCGATATCCGCCGAAGCACCCTCCTTCGCTCTTCGAGCTTCGGAGGGTCCGCCGGTCCCATTCATCCACGGCCTTACGGCCCTGGTCTTCTGCGAAGGCGGATAAAAGCAGATGCCACTGATCGATCACCAGGCAATATTCGGCAACGCGGATGCCAGGCTCGCCCGTGGCTTTTTGGAGATCCACCGCCTGTCCTGAGTGGCCCGAAGGGCCGTATCGAAGGGCTAAGAATGCGAGGACGGCGCGACATGACTCACCGCTTGTATCGTATGGATGGCTTTCCCGTCGTAAAAGACCCCTTATCCCGCCCCGCTGCCTGACCCCGTATTCGTGTTGGACAACGCAAAGGTCATACATGATGCCTAAAGGGCATAGAGGATCGAGTTGTTTTCTAAACCCTGGGGTGTTAGGAGAACGAGAAACATATTTGGAGGAACCCTATGCCCCAAAATCTGATCACGTCTGTAAAAAGAGAGATCGACCGGCTTAAGAAGGAGATAGGTCAGCGAACTTCCGAACTGGCCGCTTCAAAGGATGAGCTAATAAAGCACCAAAGGGCCTATCGACTCCTGGCAGGTGCGGACACAAGGGCACAGCGACCGGGAAAAAAGCGTGGCACGGCCAGAAGAGCCACGCCAGCAAATTGGGATTCCTTGTTGGATCGGCTTCCCGGCC
>JACPSF010000227.1 GCA_016193385.1 Deltaproteobacteria bacterium | reverse complement strand
TTCTCCAACAGATTCTGAGGCAAGATCCGGTCTTGTCCTACCATATTGATATGCCCCATTGAGCCTCTGGCCCGGAGCTGGAGCAAGGTATTCACGTCGCGCTTCAAGACTTCGGTCTGCCGTTGAATCGCGCCACCGATCGCTTGCATGATGAGAAGCAGAAAAAAAGGGACAGCGATCAAGATAACGACAATGGCCAGTCGCAGTTTGCTTCGGAAAAGATTACGTAATCCAAGGACGACCATTCCCATAACAACGCCTTAATTGCTCTTCATAGCTTCAACCGGACTCAGCCGAATCCCTTTAACGATCGGGTAGAGACTACCAATCGAGGCGAAAGCGAAGCTCCCGAGGATGATCAAAACAAATGTGTTTCGGTTCAACGTCGTGGCCAAGCCCAGAGTCCGCTGAAGAACCTCCAACGATAAGGCTGCCACGAGCACAGCTCCGATTCCAGCCATGAGAATCAGCGCAGCGATCTCGCGCCGAGCGCTTTCAGAGTACCAATCTCTCGAATTCGCTCCCTGGTTGTGAGCACCATGACGAAGACGACTAGAACACCCCCGATGATGAAGAGGAGAACAGATCCATAGAGCGTCGCAGCCGTCATGGTACCCAGCGTTGTCTTGGCTGTAGAGACTTGCTCAGCTGCGGTCACGACATCGACTCCGGGAATCTTTTTTAAATCCGCTGCGACCGCTTCGACGTTGGCAACCGAGTCCACGGTGACCCTGATCTTTGAGAGCTTGTCTCCGGGCTTAAAGATGCGCCGAAAAGTCTCGAGTGGAACGAAGACGTGATTGTCCCCAAAATCGTTTCCCGTCGCGTAAACGCCAACGACCTGTAATGGCTCTCCATTCAGCGTAATCTTTTTTCCATCGAGAGCGGACGCGATCATCTCTCCGGCAACACCGACCCGCTCCTTCGCATACAGCCGGCCAACAACAGCCGCATTCTGAGCCGCATCCTTCTCGTCCAATCCACGTCCGGCTATAATCTTCGCGTTTTCATAATCAACCTCGCCAATGGCTCGCATTGGCGCGCCCGGCCTGAGACCTATGACCATCGCGTAGGCATTCGGTTTTGTGGCGTCAATTTGCGGCGTATGCACATACTCCTCAATCTTGGCAATGTGCTTCGCATTGGGGATCTGCTTGACCATGTCCAGAGTTGCGACCGAGAATTCCTCCGCCCCGACCGGCCTGTCTCCGCCGAATCCTCCGGTCCCGAACGCTCCGGCTTCGCGAAGCTCGATCAGCGTGCGCAGATGAGCCTGAAGGCTTTCCAACTGCTCTTGGGTTTGCAACGCGGCCTGAACCATCACCGCAAAGAGCCCGATGACGGTAGATAACAAAAGCATGACGACAATTGTCCTCGCCTTGTTCCTGAAAGGATTCCTGAGCCCTCGCTGAATTGCGCTCATATCTTGCTAGCGTCTACCGCCCGGCCAGGTAAGCAGCGGCATGTTGACCACTATGCCCGGTTTCTCGATCGTGATCTCGCCTTTGCTGGCTGCCTCTTTAACTCCCGCTGCCGATTTAAGTTCCCGCGCCGCCTTTTCATTCTTCCACGTAACGATGAGAACCGACCGTAACGGCCTGTACCCATCCGTACCGGCAGGATTGTCGAAGACATCCGGCTGGAATCCGAAGGGCCCATTGCCCTTGACGCCATTCTTAAAGACATAGACATCCGCCAGCATCTCCTTTGGAGCCTGTGCAAGCGAAGGTACCACTAGTACCGGAGACCTCATCATCTCGGTCAAAAGCTCGGCGACTTTAGGGTCGGAGGCTTCGGTGTGGATGAATTTTATCTCCTTTCCCTCTGTATAAGCTTTGACCGGGGGGACTCCCGCCGGATTCAAATAGTAGCCAATTGCAACGCCTACAAAAGCAATTAAAAGAAGGACGGCTGCTATTGCCCATTTGCGCATATTTGCCTCCCTTCTCGTTGCTGCTCCTAAACAGTCGATAATTGCCGCCAGGCAATCAGGATTGTGACGGCGCCCACCAAGATCAGGACTAGCGCTGCAAGGTAAGGAACTTTAGTGGCCTTCCTGCCCAGGCTGCGCAAGAGCTCCTCGGCCTTCTCTGAACGGGCGATCAAGACGAGGGGCGCAGATAGGGCAAGGCCAAAGAGAAAAAGGGAAAGAAAGCCAACCCAGGCTCCCTCTACCGCCCCGAGACCCAAGAGCGCCAAAAAGAGAGGGAGAGAGCAGGCCGGAGCGGTTAGACCAAAGATTGCTCCTAACGGGAACGCTCCTTCTTTGGGAAGATACCTTCCGAGATCGAGAGGCGCCAAGCCCGTTCCCCTGGAGCCCCACCAGAGACCTAGAAGCCCCAAAACAACATAGGCCACTCCGAGAAGCAGGGAATAGGAATAAGTTCCAGTTCTCATGGGCTGACCCACGACTCCCACGAGTGAACCAATGAGACCCAGAAAGAGCCCTCGGGTGATAGTGAACTTAATGGCTTCCAAGACTTTTCCTGCCTTGCGCGCCTGCAAGTAACCAAGAAAGATGATGTTCGCTCCGACGGAGCATGGTTCTAAAAAGCCCAATAGACCGAACGCGATGGGAACTAAAATTATCTGATGCCATTCCATGCGCTCACTTAATTTCGGTGACTTTTGCCGATCTAGAAGATTTGCCTGCGAAAATTCGCAACCTGCCATGCGCTAGGAATCGACCACATGACCAAGCCTCGAAATCTCCTCGACAATCTCTTCTCGCGAGAGCGAACCCTTTTGAACTGCGACAGTCAGATGTTTCTCCCTTGGTTTCCCTTCCACTCCAACGACCGCAGGCACACGGCTCAGGGCATCTCGAATCACCTGCACGCAGCCCTCGCAATGAATGCTGGGGACTACAAAATCTAACTTCTCGACATCTTGTTTTTCTGTCATTTTAGGTTCCTTCCTCTTTGAAGATTTGGGCAAGAGTCTTCCGGCGAAGGAATTGAGGAGAACGGTGCT
>JACPSF010000226.1 GCA_016193385.1 Deltaproteobacteria bacterium | reverse complement strand
GTCGATGAACCGGATCTCAGGACCATGTACGCGGAGCGAGCGGAAGGCCTAGGAATGGCCTTTCAGGAATTGGAGAAAAGCGTCTTGGAGCAGACACCGCTCCGGAAATACGCATCTCACGACGAGATAGCTAAAGCCGCTCTTTTTCTGGCATCGAGCGACTCCTCTCATACGACCGGCGAAGCCCTCAATGTCTCCGGCGGCCGCTTGATGAATTAATCCATGGCCGCGTAGTGTTCCGCGGGAAAGGCCAAGATCCAAGACTCTCAGTCCGCCTAAAGCAACCCTTTCCTCATTTGCTGAATCTTTTCTTTTGATTGGAAGAGGGATAGGGTTCACCCCCGCGATAGAACCTTGAAACTCTGTAGCCGCTCGTCGCGGCGCCTTCCATGGTCAGCCGGTAGTAGAAGCGCTCGCCCGAATTTTCACCGACCAAGAAGATATGCATCGCCTTTTCGCCCGGCACCGGCTCGTATTCGGTTGCCGTGACGCCGGCCGGGAAGGCTTTCGGATGCAATTGAGAAAGGACTTCTTTGAATTTCTCAAGAGAGACATAGCGCTTCGCGCTATCGGAGAGCAGCGCATAGCCGTTTTCCATATCGCTCCTTGCGGCGCTTATCTCATCATGGTCGACGGAGCCTTTGCAGCCCGCCAAACCCATCATGAGCACCAGCGCCAAGAAACGATATCGCATGGAACTCCCTTTGCCCGACACCTCTACACGCCTTGTCGATGTCGACCTGATGGAACGAGCGGTTACTCAATTCATGGCCGCGGGATCTTTCGGGACAGATGCCAAGATCCGGGACGCTCGGCCCCAACTCACAGCGCGAAGAGCGCCTTCGGGTTGTGGTAGGTGATCTTCTCGTACTGGGCTGGGGTAATGGTTCCCATCTGCTTCAGGTTGCGCAGAGCTTCGATCTCGGTCGATTGGTCGTTGTGACCGTAGTCGGTGCCGATGACGATGTTATCTTCCCCTGAGTACCTGAGTATGTGATCCACGTCATCGTCGGTCTGGCATGAGACATATTGCCGGTACTCCTTCAGTGGGTTCTCCGGCAGTTTCTTGCCCTGGGCTGCCCAGCGGCGCTGCAGATCCTTTACCACGTAGGGTATCCATTGCGCCGCCGCCTCGGCCCAGTGAAACCGGAGCTTAGGAAATAAGTCCGGCAAGCCGCCCATAATCACCGAATGGAATCCCCCTATGACGGGAATGCGAAACTTCCAGAAGCTCCCTCCGCCGTTGTACTGCGACACCAGGTCGATGACCTGGGGGTTGCCGTTACCGACGTGCACCCCCACAGCGAGGTCGAGGCGGCTTATCTCCTCGTAAAGGGGATAGAAGTAGGGATCGGTGATAAGCCGGTGCCCTTCGATGCCGCGCATGAACACGCCGCAGGCCCCGTTCTGCTTGCAAAACTTGATCTCCTCCAACGATGCGCTCATATCAAGCAGCGGTAAAACGCAGATCCACCTGAGCCGCCCTTGGCCTTGCCTGTAAATGTCGGCCAGCCAGCGGTTATAGCCCTTGCAGATGGGGATTTCCCACTCGGGCTTGTCGGTTATTTGTTCGATAAAGACAGTAGGATAGAGCACCTGGATGTCGATACCCAGATCGTCGATGTGCCTCAACCGGGCCGGCACGTTTTCCATCTCCCGGGTTTCCCGGGGAGTGGCCATGACGCGGCCCGTGCGCTCCCCGACTTCGGTGAGCTGCTGCGCGGTCAGAACCACCCGCACCAGGCCGCGTATTTTTCCGTCGATGAACCAGTATTCTCCGCCGTCCTCGCCACGCGGGCGCACAATGAGGGGTCGATATTTCTGGTCAGCCCGGTCCATGAAATCCCAGGTGTGTTCCGTCTCGACAACGTGAGCATCGGAATCAATGGTCGGCATTTCTGAATACCTCCCCCTGCTATTCCTGTATCCGATAAAGCTGCTGTTATGTCAAACATCCTTTATCCTTTTTAAGTCGGCCCCTTCAAGCTGTGAGGTTGAACTGGCACCCGCTTCTCGGATATGGTCTCTGCGGGTCGGAGATTGGAGGAGACCGATGCCCTTGGCAAATGTGCGCGGCGTCAAGATCAACTATGAAGTTCTTGGCAATGGCGGCCCTTGGGTGGCGCTCTCGCCCGGCGGCCGGCGGGACCTGGAAGGGGTGAAGTCGCTGGCCACGCGACTGGCCGATGCGGGCCACCGCGTTCTGGTCCACGACCGGCGCAATTGCGGCGCTTCCGATGTCGTGATCGACGGAAACGACTCAGAGTACGAGATCTGGGCCGATGATCTCTACGCGCTCCTCTCCCAGCTTGGTGCCCTTCCCGCCTTCATTGGTGGGAGCTCCTCCGGTTGCCGGCTCTCGCTCCTTTTTGCGCTGCGGCACCCGGGGGCCGCCCGCGGTCTGCTGCTGTGGCGTGTCACGGGTGGACCTTTGGCGGCGCAGCGACTGGCCGAGAGGTACTACGGTCAATACATCGAGGCTGTGAAGCGAGGAGGCATGGCAGTGGTGTGTGAGATGGAGGACTTTAAGGAACGGATCGAGGTGAGGCCGGAGAACCGTGACGCGCTCATGAAAATGGATCCCGAGCGCTTTACAGCCGTCATGTCACACTGGCGCGAGTACTTCATCCGGGGCGCGGACCTGCCGGTGATCGGCGCGACCGAAGCGGAGCTGAAATCGATTGCGGTGCCGGCCTGCATTGTTCCGGGTAACGACAAAACCCATCCGCGCCATGTCGGCGAGAACCTCAGCCGCCTCCTGCCCAACGGCGAGGTGCATCACTTGATGACAAAGTACCATGACTTGGACCTCGGCCCGAGAGAGGAATGGGACGAGAAGGAAAGCGAGATGGCCGCGATCTTCGGCGAATTCCTCAACCGGGTGGCGGCGCCCCGCGCCGCATAACGAGTTTCCCGGCTGCGGCGCAGCCGGAGTCCGGAGCTATCGTGTGCCGAACAGCACGGATAGGTGACTGATTAGGAATCCGAAGAGATTCTCAGGCAGACGCGACGCCGGCGGCGACCGCCCGGATTATGCCGGCGTGAAGGTTCGACCTTGAGGCTTCGGCCCAAGCTCAGCCGAGCGGCTCACCTCGAAAGGTTGAGGTGACGTCCTGGTGGCCGCCGTTCTCGATTCGCGCCTCCTCGTAGTAAAGACCCAGCGCCTCGAGCACGGGCGTGTCCTGGATCGAGAAAAGCACGGCACCCTCGCTTGCGGAGGTGTTGACGTGTTCGTGCAGCGCCCAGGGCGGCAAGGCGATTATGTCCCCTTTGCCCCAGATGAAGCGCTGCCCGTCAATGACCGTCGCGCCCTCGCCCTGGACGACGCAATAGACGGCGCTGCCGGTGTGACGGTGCGCCATGGTACTCTCGCCGGGCCGGAGGAGTTGCACCCAGCAGGCCATCGTCGGCAGCAGCGGGCCGCCTGTCTGGGAGTGACGGTACTCGAGGGCGACGCCGTCGAAAGGGCTGCCCTCATGGTCACGCAGCGCGTTTAGTGCCTCCCAGGTCCGATCCCAGGAGTAGAGAAGCAGCGGCGAGGACCGAGGCTTCTCCTTCACCCAGGTCGGGCTCAGGTGCGCGTGGCCATGGAGCCGCTTGGAGGCGTTGGCCGGGCGCTCGACGGGCACCTGCGGCGCCGAGTAGAACTGGAAGAACATCGCTTCGAGCGACTGGATCAAGGGGATGTCCAGCCCGTCCATCCAGATCACCGGCTCGTCCGTCTCGTTGCCGTGGTCGTGCCAGGCCCAGCTCGGCGTCAGTATCAGGTCTCCAGGTGTCATGTAGACTCGCTCGCCGTTGACCGCGGTGTAGGCGCCGGCACCCTCCATGATGAAGCGGATCGCCGTCGGCGTGTGGCGGTGAGCGCGGGCAATCTCGCCAGGCAGGAGGAGCTGGACGGCGGCAATGAGGCTGTTCGTCGTCGCCCAGCGACCGCTCAGGCCGGGGTTGAAGAGCTGCAGCGCCCGCCGCTCGTCGCCGACAGGCACCGCCTCGCCCGACTCCTCGATGATCGACCGGAGTAAGGACCACCGCCACATGTAAGCGACCATTTTAGGCTCGGGATGAGGCGTCATCTGGCCCGCTAGTTCCCAGAGGCCGTACATGTGGTTCGCGTGCATTCGCTCGTGGAACGCTTCTCGGACCGAGGCCACCTGCGGTTTTGCCGTCATCATTTAGCTTTGCGTAAAATAGGGCAAATTCATCACGAAGGCAACAGGCAAGATAGGAAGGCACCAGGCAATAGGCGAAGGAATGAAAGAAGAGGGATAACGGGAAGCGGACGCAGGATGAGACGGCGGTAATTGACACGGTCCTTCTTTAGCACTAGTCTTTCCAACCGACCCAAACGTCAAGGAGGAAAACATGTCGGGAAGCTGGCGCGGACTGGTTGGTATCATCAAACCCACGAGGGGATCAGGCTCCCTCGAAGAGTTGATCCGAATGCTGCCCGAGGGGATCGGGGTGATACCGCTCTTCAACAACATCAAACACGGTAAGATCGAGGAGTTTCGCGCTGCGCTGTCGCAGTACGAACATAAGATCGCCGAGCTTTCGGAGGATAAGGTCGACGTCATCCATGCTGCTGGAACACCACCTTTCATGCTCCTCGGCTACAGGGGAGAACAGGAGCTTATCGAGAAATGGGAGAAGCAATATAAGATCCCGATCTTCACCTCCGGAACGAACCAGATCAGCGCGCTAAGAGCTCTCAAGATCAAAAAGTTCGTTGGCGCCGGCTATGACTTCGAAGACACCACGATCGTCGCCAATTACTTCACCGACGCCGGATTTGAAGTGCAGTCCATAGAGCGGATTCCGGTCCCCTGGGAGGATGTGGGAAAACTTTCCTCCAGGGTGGTCTATTCCCTCATTAAGAAGGCATTTCTCAAACATCCTGGAGCGGAGGGGATCTACTTTCAGGGAGGAAAGCTCCGGATCCTGGATATCGTAGAAGAGCTGGAGCAGGACCTTCAGGTGCCCGTGGTTCACCCTGTTGCGGCCGAGTGTTGGGAGATTCAAAAGAGACTGCATGTTCGCCAACCCAGGACTGGCTACGGCCGCCTCCTAGCAGAGATGCCTTAGAGATAATCAGGCACCAAAAGGAACCGTGAGAGAGGGATCACGATGAATGGCGATACCGGTACACTTTTGCCCATCAACCGCATCGCGGAAAAGCTCAACCTCTCCGACGATGACCTCGAATTTTACGGCCGCTACACGGCCAAAGTCAGATTAAGCCGCCTTCCTGACCTCAACGCTCCTCCGAAGGGAAAACTCATCCTTGTCACCGCGATCACACCGACAAGCCAAGGCGAAGGTAAAACCGTTGTATCCATCGGTCTCGCCCAGGCCATCGAAAAACTCGGCAAGAAAACCGTCGTGACGCTCAGAGAGCCTTCCCTTGGTCCGGTCTTTGGCGTGAAGGGGGGAGCCACAGGCGGCGGGAGGTCTCAGGTTGTACCGAGCGACAAAATCAACCTTCACTTCAACGGTGATATCCACGCCGTTGCCGCCGCCCACAATCTTCTCGCGGCGATGATCGACTCCCACCTCCACTACGGAAACGAACTCAGGATCGACGTGGACAACATCTTTTGGCCCCGCACTCTCGACATGAACGACCGAGCCCTGCGTCACGTGATCGTGGGCCTGGGGGGCAAAGCGAACGGCGTGCCCCGCGAGACCGCCTTCGTCATTACGGCAGCCTCAGAGGTGATGGCGGTCCTGGCGTTGGCCAATTCCCGCGAGGACTGTAGCCGAAGGCTGAGTGACATCACTATCGGCTTCAATCTCGACGGCGAAATCGTTCGCGCGGGCGATCTGAAAATCACCGGGGCTATGATGGTTTTGCTCAACGAAGCCATCATGCCCAACCTGGTGCAGACCACCGAGCATACGCCGGCCTTGATCCACGCCGGACCCTTCGCCAACATCGCCCACGGAACCAGCAGCGTCATCGCCCAGAGGATGGCCCTCGGGCTCGCCGATTACGTCATCAACGAGACCGGATTCGGCGCTGACCTGGGTGCCGAGAAATTTTTGGACATCGTGCTGCCTTCCTCCGGCTTGAAACCCTCCGCTGCGGTCCTGATCGCGACGGTGCGGGGGATCCGAGCGCAAGCCCAGATCCGCGAGGGCCGGTCGGAAACGCTCAAGAGCGGCCTTCAGAACCTGGCTAAGCACGTTGAGAACTTGAGCAAGTTCCGGCTGCCGACGATCGTAGCGATCAATCGCTTCCCGGAGGATAGCGATGAAGAGATCACCTCCGTCAAGGGATTCTGCGCCGACCTCGGCGTGGAATGCTCGACCGCGCATGTCTTCGATAAAGGGGGATCCGGCGGCCTGGACCTCGCCTCTAAGGTCATCGAGGCGACCGGCAGGCCGAATCCGGAAGCCATTAAACCGCTCTACCCGGCAAATCTCGGCATCCTTGAAAAAATCAATGTGATCGCTCGGGAGATCTATGGAGCGGACTCAGTCTATTTTGAATCGGCAGCGCGAAAAAGGCTGGAAAAATTCTCCGCTCTCGGCTTCTCCTCGATACCCCAGGCCATCAGGATGAACGTGGACAAAGAAGGCCTGATTACCGGCCTAATCTAACCCCCCTCCTTACAGCTTGCGGTTGGCGATCTCCAGGGAGGTGATGGCGTACATTTTGGTCGCGGCGAGGAGGTCGTCGATCTTCTGCATCTCGCCGGTGGCCGGCTTCGCGTCCGGATCCTCCGGTGCCGGACCGCATTTTATCGCGGGGATGCCCACCTCGATGAAGACCGTGAGGTCAGCGTACGTGCTCGTGAAAGCGCTCCGGATCGGCTCGGGCTTGCGGCCGCGCACGTACAGGTGGGCCTCCTCCATTGTCTCGACCAGGGGCTCGGCCCCGTTGGCCTCATAACCGTTCACGGAGAGAAAAAGCGAGCAGGTCGCCTCGACCCCAGTGCCGCTCAAGATCTCTTTGACCTCCCGGAGAACCCCGATGGCCCGCTGACCCGGGGTCATGAAGGCCTCCACGTAAAGGTTACAAACAGCGGGCGAGAAGTTGGGCTTGAAGGGCGCGCCGCCGAAAATCGAACCGATATTGACCTTCGGGATCATCGTGCCACCCTTGAATTCATAGCGGTGCTCCTTCTCATACCGGCGTGCCCACTCCTCGAGTGCGGGGACGATCGCCGTCATCTTGACGACCGCATTCTTGCTCTCCTTGAGAGAAAGCGGATGGTCGACGAACGGAGCGTACATAGGCTCCCCGTAGGTCGTGATCTTGATGAACACCGCCCCGCACTGGGCCCAGGTGATGCGAAGCTGAGAGGGCTCCACCACCACGGCATAATCGGCGGCGATCCCATGCGTGACGAGAAAGCGCGCGCCCAAGCCCTTGCCCCGGTAAGCCGGACCTTGATACTGGTCCACCTGAGACCGCCCGATCTCTCCGGCCACTCCGGTTACGATAATGTCCCCCATGAGCGGCACGCCGCTGTGCTTCAGCGCCTTCGCCATGATGAGCGTGCACACGAGCGGCCCCTTGTCGTTCACGATACCGCTGCCGCGGATGACCTCACCCTCCCGCGTCGCCAGGGCCTGCCACTCGGGTCGCGTCCCGCCGGTGATCAGGAGATCTTCCTGGGTACCGGCCAGGGCCGTGTCCATGTGCCCGTTGTAAAGAAGCGTCGGGCCGCCGCCCTTTCCGCGCAGATGCCCCACGACGTTGTAGCGGTCCTTCTCGATTTCCTGGAGGAAAACCTCGATCCCCTGTTTTTTGAGCCAATCTTGAATGAACCTTGCTACTTCTCCCTCGCTCCCGGTCGGGCTCGGTATGCTGACGACGTCCATGGCGAGCCGGGCCAGCTCCTCGCGGTCGATGTATCCAAGAACCTTATCGATGATGCTTTTGTCGGTATGCATGTGTTCACCTCCTATCGGCATTTTCGGACGGAAGAGTATCCAACAGGGAGTGCCTGTGTCAACCTAAGGATGAGCCAGCGGATTTGGCCAAATTTTGGCACTCCTGTCCTACGCTTTTCGTGATTTGGTAACCTCTAGCAAATCGCGATTCAACAGATCCTGCGCCACATCAACCGGTTAAAAATGCGAGGGACTTGGTACACACCTTCCTCAATTCATCCATTCACGACCCTAGGGGAAAAAAGGAGGGATTTGTATGGATAGATTGAGAGTCACACCGGCGGTCAGTCAGGATAACCCTCTTCGAAGCCGAAAAGGCTTTTCGCGTTCCTAAAGTAGATCTTCTCTTTTTCCTCTTTGGCAATGTCGAGCTCATCCATGGCCTTCAGCGTCATGGGATAGAACTGATCGTCCCGTCCACCCCTTCCGTGCGGATAGTCGGCGCCGAAAAGGATCCGGTCCGGCCCGACCGTATCGCAGGCGAGCTTGATGAAGGACGCCCGAATCGGTCCTGCGGTATCGTAGTAAAGTTTCTTAAAATACTCTTCCGGCTCAAGCTTGCACTCCGGATTGCCTTCCCGCCAGTTCAGCCGGTCGAGGTAGACAAGGATCATCCCGCCGAGATGGGCCGCGATGAGCTTGAGCCTCGGGTAGCGATCGAAAATCCCGCTGTAAACGATTCGGGACACGGCCAAAGTGGTGTCCGTGGGCCACAGGATCTTCTGGTGCAAAGAATATTTATTCCAGTTGGACTGGCAGGGGGCATTGGTGGGGTGGAGGAACAGAGGCCTTCCAGCCGTGTCGATCGCATCCCAAAAGAGCTTGAATTCCGCCTCATCGAGATATTTTCCGGAAATATTGGTGGGAAGCATGACCCCGTGCATGCCCAGCTCGTCAAAGCACCGCGCCAACTCACGCAGGCAGTCATCCATGTCAACCATGGGGAGCCTTGCGAATGCCTTGAATCGCTGGGGATACTTGGCGTGAGCCTCCGCAAAGGAGTCGTTGATCAGCCTGCACAGCCCCAGGGCCCTGCTCCTGTCTCCCCTTTCTTCGATGATCTTCCCCGCGGTGCAGGAGAGGACGCCAATGTCTATGCCATACTTGTCCATGACATCCAGATATTCTTGGTGATCGAAGGCCCGGAACCCCACCCCTCTGACGTCGTTTTTTGAGACCTCGGGCAGCAGTTCGAGATACTTCCCGGGAAAGGCGTGAAAGTGCGTATCAATGATCATGGCTTATCCTCAAAGTAATCCTGCGAGAGCTTTTTCACGAATGACTGGTGAACTGCTTGAGCTTGATCAGCGCCCTTCGGTGAGATCCCGTTCCAATCTTCGCGCCCTGATCATTGGTAGCCTCCACGGCAAAGCGAAACCGCCCCTCCTTGGCTTCCTCGAGTCTTGCCGTGATGGTGACGCTCTGTCCCATCCTCGTCGGGGCCAAATGCTTTACGTCCACGTGGAAGCCGACGCTCTGCTCGTCTTCCTCCATGTAAGGTGTCAGAAGCTCCACGCAGGTACGCTCCATCATGCTGATCATGGACGGCGTGGAAAGCACCGTAGGAACGCCAGGACCGAAGTGTTGAACTCCCATCTCCGGGGTGACCACCCAGGTTTGTTCGTGCGTCAGGCCAGCGGCTGCGCCCTTTTTCATCACCGTTCTCCCTCCTGCATCGGCTCACGCTGTCTTCGAAGCATGATAATCCAGCCGGCCGGAGCCGGCAAGAAGATCTCCCGATTTTGGGCTATTTCATGCAAGGATTTTTCGAGTCCGCGCGGGCCGGGGTCGATCCTCCGCCCGCCAGATGCTTGCCCACGCTAGGAGGGTAACCGGAGACTTGAGGTGGTCAAGGAGAAAATGTATCTTGTGCGCAATAGCTACCCTTGTTTAGGCCAGATTCGGCGCGGTTACAATATAAAGGGGTTTCCCCGACCTGCGGAAAGCTCGATATACCACCTGGAGGTTGCAAATGGTTGAGTGCCCGGTTTGCGGCGGCACGGTGAACTTAGGAGCTGACACCGTCCAAGGAGAGCTCATCGCGTGTGGCGAGTGCGGATCCGAGCTCGAGGTCACCGGTGTCAATCCGTTCACGATTGCGGAAGCACCCAAGGAAGAGGAAGACTGGGGCGAATGAGCATCAAGATCCCCTTCCTGCATTCTTTGATCCGCCCCGAGTAAAAGCTCCTGCTCCATGAATTCCACAGCCGGGATGGGGTGGAACTGCTCATGGTGGATGACCGTAAGCTGCTTTACAACCTGGGAAAGGATCAGTTCCCTTTCGACATAGTCCTCGAGAGATGCATCAACCATTCTCGGGCCCTTCATGCCCTTCGGCTCTTCGAAAGCGCGGGAATCCAGTGCATTAACTCATCCAAAGTCGCTTCCATCTGCGGCGATAAAATCTTGACCTCGATCTCTCTCCAAGATCATAAGATCCCGCAGCCTGAAGTTCGCATCGCCTTCACGGAAGAGTCTGCGCTACAGGCGATCGAAGAGATGGGCTACCCGGTGGTCTTGAAGCCGGCGGTCGGATCCTGGGGAAGGCTGCTATCGAAGGTCAACGACCGAGATGCCGCAGAGACCGTTCTCGAGCACAAAGTCACCCTGGGCACCTATCATCATTCCATCTTCTACATACAAAAGTACATTGAAAAAAAAGGGCGCGATATCCGGAGCTTCGTCATTGGCGACGACTGTATCGCCGCCATCTACAGGTTCTCGGAGCACTGGATCACCAACACGGCCAGAGGCGGAGTCGCGAAAAATTGCCCGCTGACCGATGAGCTGAAAACGATCTCCGTCAGGGCGGCCACGGCCGTAGGGGGTGGGATCGTGGCGGTCGATCTCTTCGAGACCGACGATGGTCTTCTCGTCAACGAAGTGAACTACACCATGGAATTCCGCAACAGCATCGGCCCCACAGGCGTGAACATTCCTCAACGCATCGTGGATTACGTGCTCCAGGCGGCCACGGGGCAAGTTCGTGGATAGAGTCAAGGCCTCGATCGCCGGGGGTTCCGGCTACGTGGGGGGCGAGCTCTTGCGGCTGCTCCTCTTCCATGGAAAGGTGGAGATCTCCCAAGTGACCTCGGAAAGTTTGGCCGGGAAAAATATTCTCAAGGCGCACCCCAATCTGCGAAAAAGAACGCAACTGCAATTTTCCAAACTCAGCGACCTCCGGCCCTGCGACGTGCTGTTTTTATCGCTTCCCCACGGGAGTTCCATGGAGAGAATCCGGGAGTTGAAAACCCTCGCGCCCAGGATCATCGACTTGAGCGCGGACTTCCGGCTGCATCGGGAGAGGGATTATGAGGATTGGTACGGCAAGCGTCATGCGTGCCCCGAGCTGCTCAAGGAATTTGTCTACGGCCTCCCGGAATTGCACCGAGAGGAGATGAGGCAGGCCAGCTTGATCTCCAGCGCCGGCTGCAACGCGACGGTCACCATCCTGGGATTGTACCCCTTCTTCAAGCTCGGTCTCGTCGACCTCGAGCGAACGGTCGTCGAAGTCAAAGTAGGATCCAGCGAGGGCGGAAACACCCCGAGCGCGGCATCCCACCATCCCGAGCGGAGCGGCGCGGTCCGGTCCTTCATGCCCACCAACCACCGCCACGGCGCGGAGATCGTCCAGGAGCTGAGTTTCGGGAAGGCCGTACAGATCCACCTATCGGTCACTTCCATCGAGATGGTTCGCGGGGCGCTCGCCACGGCCCACGTCTTCTTGAACGATCCGCTCGAGGAGAAAGACATCTGGAAGGTTCTTCGCCAGATCTATGGCCAAGAGCCCTTCATCAGAATTGTTAAGGAAAGCGACGGGACCCACCGATATCCCGAGCCGAAATGGCTCGCGGGAACGAACTACTGCGACATCGGCTTCAGTAAAGACGAGAAGTCAAACCGCCTGGTCGTTATCAGCGCGATCGATAACCTCATGAAGGGGGCCGCGGGGCAAGCGGTTCAGGCCTTCAACATCATGCACGGGTTCGAAGAGACCGAAGGGCTGGAATTTCCCGGGCTCCATCCCATCTGATCATGTGCCGACTACTGCTCGTTAGAGCCGATAAAAACTTCAGCATCCCAGAGCATCTCCGACGACTCGCCCACATCGCAAGGCAGAGCAAGGAATTTCAAGGCCACGGCTGGGGATGCGCCTACCTGGAAAACGGCCAGTGGAGAGTTTACAAGAACATCAAGCCCATCTGGGAAGATGATCTAAGCCGGTTCGGGACCACCAGATTGCTGGTGGGGCACGCCCGAAGCGCCTTCAAGGATGAAGGGATCGCGGTGGAGAATAATATGCCCTTCGTCGACGAACCCTATGTCTTCATCTTCAACGGTGAATTGCGAGGGGTCCGAATCTCTGAAAAAGGGAGGATCGGCGCGGAGAAGATATTCAATTTCATCAAGCGCTTCAATCGAGGGGACATGTTCGAGGCGTTGAAGAAGGGGACCGAAGTCATTCAGAAGCGCACCAAATACATCAGGGCCATGAATATCGTCATTGCGGACAAGTCCACGGCCTATGTCGCTTCCGTGTTTAACG
The DNA here is from genome assembly GCA_016193385.1 of Deltaproteobacteria bacterium. The sequence continues at coordinate 7,768 of JACPSF010000226.1, read as the reverse complement.
AGGACGCAGAATATTTCACCCTGCATTACAGCCAAGACCCGGAGCAGTTGCTGATCTCCTCGGAAGTCTTCTCGGGAGACGGCAAATGGCAAAGGATCGAAAACCGCACAGTCAGAGCCTTCCGATGATGATCATAAAGATAGGCGGCGGCAGAGAGGTCAACACCAAGGGAGCTATTCAGGACCTGGCCGAGCTGAATGAAAGCTTCATCATCGTCCATGGAGCTAACGCCATACGCGACGAGATCGCCGAGAAAATGGGGAGTCCGACACGGGTCGTCACCTCCGTTTCGGGCTATTCGAGCGTCTTGTCGGACGAGGCGGCCATCGACGCCATCCTGATGGGCTACTCTGGCATTCAGAACAAACGGCTCGTGGAACTGTGCCAGCAGCACGGGATCAACGCGATCGGTCTTTCGGGCATCGACGGCAAACTGATCCAGGGGACACGAAACAAGGGGATCCGGGTCAAGCAAGGAGACAAGACCGTCATCCTGCGCGACTTTTCGGGCAAGCCGAAAAGCGTCAATCAGGGGCTGCTGGAACTTCTACTTGGCCACGGGTATCTCCCCGTCATCTGTATCCCGATCATCGACGAGAATAACGTGGCCATCAATTCCGAGAACGACGACATCGTCAACTTATTGCAAGAGGCGCTTCACGCCGACACGGTGATCCAGCTGATTGAGGCACCGGGCTTTATGGCCGACATCAATGATGAAAATTCTTTAATCCGACGCATACCGAAAGCAGAGCTGGAAGTCTGGGAAGCCCGGGTCCAGGGAAGGATGAAACGAAAGATGCTCGCCTTGAGGAAACTCATGGACAGCGGAGCCAAAAGCGTCATGATCAGCGACGGGAGAGTCGAGCATCCGATCCGAGACGCCCTCAGCGGGAAAGGGACAATGATCCAATGACTGACTTTAAGAAGCTGGAGCAAACCTATGAGTTCGACGTTTACTCGAAGCGTGAGATCGTTCTCGTTCGGGGTAAAAACGCCAGGGTCTGGGATAGCGAGGGAAAGGAGTATATCGACTGCGTCGCCGGTCATGGCGTCGCCGGTATCGGACATTGCAACGAGAAGGTCCTCGAGGCCATAGAGAAACAAGCCGGGCAACTGATCAGCTGTGCCGGGACTTTTTACAATGACACGAGGGCGCGACTTCTGGAAAAACTTGCGCGCATCGCACCCAAAAACCTGAAACGGGCCTTTTTGTGCAATTCCGGAGCGGAAGCCATCGAGGCTGCGATTAAGTTTGCGAGATTCACGACGAAGAAGAAAGAGTTTATCTGCGCCATGCGCGGATTTCACGGCCGGACCATGGGAGCGATGAGCGCAACCTACAACCCGGAGTACCGCAAGGATTTTGAGCCCATCGTCGAGGGATTCCACTACGTCCCCTTCAACAACTTTGGAAAATTAGAGGAAAAAGTAAACGAGCTGACGGCCGGAGTCATATTGGAGATCGTGCAGGGAGAGGGCGGCGTCCACATCGGCGCCGGGGAATATTTCGCCAGGGCCAGAAAATTATGTGATGAACGAAACCTGTTACTCATCATCGACGAGGTTCAAACCGGATTCTGCCGGACGGGCAAGATGTTCGCCTGTAACCATTTTGATTTGGAGCCCGACATCCTGTGCCTGGCCAAAGCGATTGCCGGCGGCCTCCCGATGGGAGCCGTGCTGTGCTCGGACAAGATCGAAGCCCCTGTTGGAAAGCACGGCAGCACCTTCGGCGGTAATCCGCTGGTGTGCGCCGCGGCCATTGCGGCCATCGACTATATGCTGGAAAACAGACTGGACGAGCAAGCCAGAGCCAAAGGGGACTACTTCGTCGAGAAGATCGGGCGGCATTCGTTCGCCAACGTTAGAGAAATCCGCCACCTGGGTCTGATGATCGGCATCGAGCTGAAAGACAAATCCACGCCCTATCTCCTGAAGCTGATGGAAAAAGGCATCCTGGCCCTGCCGGCAGGCGCTACCGTCTTGAGATTGCTCCCTCCCCTTACGATTAGCTACGAGGATCTAGACTTCGTGGCTGAGCATCTCGCCGAGGTCCTCCCCACAAAAAACTAAGGCTCGAAACCTTCCGAGGTCGGTCCTATCTATTTTCAAGACCCCTGCGGCGAACTACTCTTCCATTTTCCCAGTTTTGAGTTGTGAGTTTTGAGTGTTGAGTTTCCACCAAAGGACGGATCAGCCCCAGCCTGAGGCTGGTCCGCCTCGGGAGGATCAGGCTGAAACTAAAAACTAAGAACTCAAAACTAAAAACTGAAATTGTAGGCGCTGGAGGGCTTAACACAACATTCCCTCTCTCAACAAACAACAAAAGATTTGACCCCACGCCTTCGTCGCACAACTCTGGAGGTAGCACCCCTTCTGTTTTTTCCCAATCAAAAAATGACCTAGGCCTTACCCTTAACCACCTCCCGATCGTCTTCTCTCGTCCAAATATGAAAGCCATTTTCTCTCCACTCCCTCTCTCCCCACCAAAATTTACACACAGACTGATACATCACCAACAAAAAGAAAAAGCGACCACGCAACTGACGCAGGTCTGCCGCCGAATCCCATACCTACCTTTTGGAATAGACTCGGGGTCCTCCTTGACAAGTATGCCTATCATCGCTAATGTGTATGCATCGGAAGCACCTCGGTCAGGAGGCGTTATGTCTATCGGTACCAAACTGAAGCGAAAATCCTTTTTTGTGGATGAAACCGCACTCCATCGAGCCAAAAAGGCCCTGGGGGTAAGAACCAACGCCGAGGTCATCCGGCTCTCCGTCGAACGGATCGCAGAGATGGAAGAGTTCTGGGAGTTCATGAAGAAAAGCCGACGCACCCTTCATCCCGGAAGCCTGGAGAGACCTTAGGGGTCCGGGTGAATCGAATTGAGCATGCATTTAGCCATTCTGGACACCAACGTTTATATCGGGCATTGGGAGAGAGGGCTCTACCAAGATAGCCTGGAGGCGGTTCGGAAAGCCTATATTGTCCGTCACTCAGCAGTGGTCCTCTCGGAGCTCCGCCGGGGCGCCCGAACCCGCGACGCCCAGCGGCTCGTGCTTCAACTCTTCCGGCTGGCTCGGGTCTGCTGGGAACCCACCGCCTTAGATTGGTGGGAGGCAGGCAGATTAGTCCAAAAGATTGGGGATGCGGAGCGCTGGGACAAAAACAAGCGGCGGGATTTTCAAAACGATGCCCTCATCGCGCTGACGGCCCGCCGCCATGGCACCACCGTGGTCACCGCAGATCTCGCGGACTTTGAGTTTCTCTCCCGCGACCTGCACATCCCCGTGCTGCCCGTAACGTAATTTCGAGGAGTACGGCCGAGCTCGGGATGAACACCAAATCCCAAGATGGGCGACCCCTTTTTCCGCCGAAAGCTTCTGTCACGGATTTCGCAACGGCCCATTGTCACCGCACACCTTTCTCCTCCCTTGGAGCGACCACGCCATCCAGCCGATGTGGACGTCTTGATAAAAGAGTACGCCGAAAAAGTGCTTGTAGGTCGACAGGAAAGGTGCTAAGTAGCGGCAAACTTCGCCCAACCACGGAGGGTCGCACCTGTGGCTGCCGAAACCCAGTACCACAAAGGCCTTCGGACTATTGGCCAGGCATTAGAGGAGAGCCGGGTCGTTGCGTTTGATATAAAAAGCAGCGGCACCGATTACACGGTTTATGGCGAGGCGGAGCGGGTCAGTTCATTTCGGGCTGTTCTGCAGCGACTCAGGGATTTCCGCTTCGGACAAAAGAAGGCCTTGCACCTGAGTTTTACCCCTCAACAGATCGAGATTTTGGAGCAACGAGGTCGGGCCAGAAGAAGAGCGGGCGGGCAAATTCCTGATTTCTATAGCACGCCTAACATTCTGCGAACCGTAGGGTCATATCTTGACTTAAACGGAGCTCATCTAGTGCAGCTATATAAGCGCGGGCTCACGATCATGATTCTCTATCAAACGAGCGATGGCCACCCCAAGGTCGAGGAGCGTAGTCTCGCTTCTTTCTACGATCTATTCCTCCAGCTCTATCAAGGACGGCACAAAGCGACATCGGGTTAGGAAACTAGCTCACTCCGGATTTCGGCACGGGGGATCCTTTCTCGAGAATGAGCATGCTCGTGAACACGGCTATGACGGCGAGAAATAGAACGAAGGCGAAGGCCAGCCGGTAGCTCCCCATCAGGTCGTAGACCAGACCTCCCGCGTAGGCCCCCAGCGACCCGCCCAGGTGATGGACCCAAAAAATGGCTCCTGTTAACGTTCCGATGTTTTTGAAGCCGTAGAGGTCTCCCACGATGGCCGAGGCCAGGGGGGCCGAGGCCATGAGCGTGAAGCCGAAAAGAAGGGCATAGGCGTAAATGAAGGGCTTTTCGCTTGAGTAAAAGAGAAGGGCGAAAGAAAGGAAACGTGGAACGAACGTCAATGACAATGGAATTTTTCTTCCGAGTTTTTCTGAGAGAAAGGAGAAAAAGAGGAGGCCGGCAATACTCAGAAAGCCGGCTAGGCCCTGTAGATTCGACGCCTCCTGGTTGGAAAAGCCTCGGTCTAAGGCAAACGGAATGAGCTGTGTTGCGTAAAGAAAATCCTGGAAGCCGCATATGAAGTAGGTCAGGCCGATAACAACAAAATTCCTTGATCGGAGGATCCGGGAGACCCCGAGTTGGGGAACGTCTGGATCGCTTCCCGCTTCCTGCAGGGCTCGTTCACCTCCTGAGCGGGACAGGTGGGGGCCCGTTTCTAATGGGTCTTTTCTCAGGACAAGCAGCGCGATCGGTACGATCACGAGTGAAACAAAAAACCCTGCGATGCCCCAGGCCATTCTCCATCCGAATCGTCCCATCAGGAAGGCTATTCCGGGAATGATCAGGAACTGTCCCAGCGCGGTCCCCGAAATGGCGACGCCGGAGACAAACCCTCGCATGCTTCGAAACCACCCGGACAGTGTAGAGGACACGACTCCGACGGTGATGCCCGATACCCCGACTGCAGTGATCACACCGTAGTAGAGGTGGAATTCAAGCAGGGAATTCATTTGTGCCGTTAGAATCATGCCGATGGTCACGATCAGGGCCGAGGTAGAGAAAACAACTCGTGGCCCGAATCGATCCAGCAGCCTGCCGGCGAGCAGTTGGGAAAACCCGAAAACGATCATGTTCGCGGTGAAGGCCAGTGTGATAGCCCCTCGGTTCCAGGAAAATTCGGAAGCGAGAGGGCTTATGAGAATGCCGAAAGAAAACCTGACGCCGCCTTCGAGCACGAGGATCAAGAAAGAGGCAGCGAGAACATACCAGCCGTAGAAAAGGTTTCTCTCCAAAAAGGGCTCCCCCGGACTTTTAGGCTCTCATGTTAGCAGTCAGTCAGATGTCGTCAAACGAGGTAATTCTGACACGCGATCTGGATCTGTTGAGCCACAGAAGCCTGAACACCGAGACTCCCTTCTCATTTTAAATCCGGTGGTTCGACCCTTCGTTAAAACTCAGGGTCCTGTCTTCGACCCTGAGGCTCAGACCCGAAGGGAGCGAGTCGAAGGGCAAGCTCAGCACCCTGTTATGAGGGGCTTCTCGCCACCTACATCGGCGGGGTGAACCCGTCTAAACCCACGGTAACCTGTGAACTGGAAATTGAACCGTCGGGGGCTTTGAGCGCCCGGATAGTGACGGCGGCGCCGGGCTTCAGGAGTCCGCGGTCCCCGGCCGTTCTCTTTACGGTAGGCGCATCCGGAGGCACGAATACTTTGACCTCGCCACCCTTGTATTTGAGCGTCATCAGTGGCCCATCGACCTTCTTGACGACATTGTCAACATTGGCGTTGGTCATAGTGGCGTTAGGAATGCGACTGTGCGGTTTATGCCCCTCACTCAACCCCCGTTCAGCCTCCGCAAAGATATGGACTTCGAGGGCACGCAAGGTGCCGTCGGCCTGTTTTACCGCGGTCGTCCCTAAATAGGTTCCGAGTACGATATCGGAAAACTTCGCCGCCTCCATCCCTACAACGCCGAGGGGTTCGTTCAGCCTGACCCAGACCTCGCCGCTGGCGGTCGCTACTCCCAGCCGCTGGCCTTCGTAGACGGTGATCCTTCCCTGAACCGTAACCAGCTTCCCTGCCGTGCTTGCAGGCACCTGAGCAAGCTGCAGCCTCAAGGGTGGTTCGCTAGCCCACCCTGCCTGGATCGGAAAGGCGATCGCAAGCAGGGAGAGAACAGCAAGAACAAACACCCGGGGAAAACTAGCGCTTGAGTGTGAAGCGGTCATTTAAGAATTTCCTTTAGCCGTGCCACCAGAGGAGACTCGAGCCGGAGAAGCTCTTGGACGTTTCGCTCCAGCTCTTCGCCCGATCCAGGATTGATCTCCAGCCTGGCCTTGCTGGCTTCCTGGAGGAGTTCCGGATCCCTGATGGCCTCCATAAACGCCCTGCGCAGGATTTCCACCCGATCTTTGGGCGTGCCAGGAGGCAAGACATAGGGACGCACCGCGGCGCCGTGGGCTTGAGCTATTGCCTGAATGAGCTTTCGCGCCTCTTCCGTTTTAGCCAGATTCACGGCCAGAGGCACTTTGGGCAGGTCCGCATGGGGTTTCGAGCTGATCTGAACCACAATGGTCGCTTCCCCCGTCTCAAGTTCTTTCCTCCAAGTTGACTTGAAGGATTGCCACGAGTTGCTAAGGCCGGCGACTTCGCCGCTGTTGAAGGCCAGGCGGATCGGGGCGGTCCCCTTGTATCCGGTTACAACCTGGATGGGCAGGCCGAGGGTAACCTCAAGGACTTTGGCAGTATCGTAGGTCCCATCACCGGGCGCTATGGCACCAAACTTAACCGCGGTCTTGGACGCCAACCATTGCTCTATGCTCGTGATGCCCGTCGCCTTGGCGACCCCAAAGACAAAGTTGTCCTGAGCGGGCACCCCGACGTATTCAAATTTGAGCGCGTCGAACTCAATGCCGGGCCTTCCCAGGAGCTGTTGGAGAAACTGTCCGCCGACGAAATGGCCGATGGTAAGACCGTCGGGCTTAGCTATCCTGAAGAGATAGTTCGCCGAAACCAATCCCCCTGCGCCGGGCATGTTGTCCACAATGATGGTAGGGTTGCCGGGAATGTGCTTGCCGAAGTGGCGGGCGAGCACGCGGGTATACGTATCGTACCCACCTCCTGGCGAAGTCCCGACAATAATCCGGATCGTTTTCCCTTCGTAGTATGGCGCGGCACCATGGACGATTCGTCCATTCGTTAGTAGCGCAAACGACACAATAACAAGGGCAGTCGTCAGACGCAGGAGCCTCATAACTTTCTTCCCCCTTTCAGAACTGTCAACTCAGTAAAAACCGTGGAGTATTCAAAACCCGACCTACTTCCTTTCCTGCTTGTCCTCCCTCGTCTGATCGCCAGCCGAGGAAGAAAGGGCCCGGTCAATCTTGATCATCGACTCGCCTATATTGGTCGAACCGATCCTTGCCTTGACATATTCGAGCGCCTCCCGCATCACAACGCAAGTGGCTTCGATCTCTCTCGCGTGCTCTTCTGCCCGTGCGAGGCGGGCTGAGGATTGTTCCTGGACAGTCTGGATCTCGCCTTGCAGCTTCTTTAGCTCGACCTCTAGAAGCTCATAGGGCTTGGGCGCTGACGCATCATGGCGCAGGCATTTCCCGCCACGATGCCATGTCCGGATGCCGCATTCGCCGCACTCCAGCATCTCCTCCGTGCCATCGCCGAAACACTCAACACAGTTTCGGTCCTCATAGAGCCTCTCGTGCGGGCACAACCCGGACCGTTC
>JACPSF010000182.1 GCA_016193385.1 Deltaproteobacteria bacterium | reverse complement strand
CTGCAGCAGTCCGGCGTGGATCCGGCGCGGGCCTCGCTGCTCGTCATAGGGAGCGGCGCTACTATGCTCACCGCCTTAAGGACCGGGCGTATCGCGGCCGGGTTGCTGAATCCCCCGTTTAACTTTCTTACCTACCGAGAAGGACTGAAAAACTTAGGCTTCGCCGGCTCCTTCGTGCGGATTCCCAGCACCGGGCTTGTTACCATGCGTGAGAGGCTGGAGCGGAAGCCGGACCAGATTAGAAGAATGGCGCGAGCTTTGAGCCGGGCGCGGGCCTTCGCCAGAGAACAGAAGCCGGCGGTCCTCCCTACCCTGGGGCGCTTTCTGCGGATTGAAGACGAAGACATGCTTTCGAAAATCTACGACTATCACCAAGGGGCTGAGACCCCAGACGGCAGGATCGACGCGGCGCTGGCGGCGGAGACCATCCGCGAGGCGCGCCTGACTCAGGGGGTTGCAAAAGAGATTCCGGTCGAGCAGCTCTTTGACTTTTCGTATCTCACGCCGCCGCGCTGAACTCCATTCCTTGCGGTATCTACAACCGGCTCTGGCGTAGCTCGGGCGATCCTTGCCATGGCTGAAGATTTCGCCCCTGTCTCATGTCATCTGTCAATTGCCGTATACTGTCCCCGGAATTTCCCGCAGGCGGTTTCGGGGCTCGTTTCGACAGCTTCCACATGTTCTCCAGGGCGGTAAAAAGCTCGTCTTCGGCTTCACCAGGAACGCCAAGGAGCCAAAAGAATTTAACATCTTCATCACAAACTGGCTGCCATAATCACCGAAACCACTGCGTTTGGCACAAATCCTGCGTATTTCATCCGCTTATCAACCAGCCCCTTGATTACTCAGGCTGAGCCCAGATCAGGAATGAGGCTAAGCCATTGAAAGATTAAGGGAGTTTCCTATTCCAACCCCCCCCTCCCCCCGAAAAAAAAGGGCGGGTAATCACTTTTCGGATTTTCGCCAAAATGGGAATATGGGAATCCTGGTTTTGGGAATATGGGAATCCTGGTTTTCTCATAAATGCGACTCCTATTATCAAGTCTCCGTTCTCGCTTGATATTACTGGCCCTGCTCTGCGCCATTCCACTGGCCGGCTTGCTCGCTTACTCAGTCTTTGAGCATCGTCGACTGACCATCGCTGAGGTCCAGAGAGCTGCCCTGAACTATGCAAATGAGATTGCCAACTCCCACGCACAAATCGTCGATGGAGCACGGCAACTTCTTATCGGCCTCGCCCAATTGCCTGAAGTGCTGGACCACAACCCCGGCACGTGCAACACGCGTTTCGCTACTATCCTACAACGACTCCCGCTTTACACGGTGCTGGCAGCGGCGAAGCCAAACGGCGATGTATTTTGCTCTGGCCTGCCCCTTAAACAGCCCGTCAACATTTCTGATCGGCCGTATTTCCAAGAGAGCATGCAAGAACGTGATCTTGCGGTTAGCAGGTATCAAATCGGTCGCATCAGTGGCAATGCGACTATTGCTGTTTCGTATCCGTCCGTTGATACCTCAGGTCGCGTCCGTGCCGTCATCTTTCTTGGGTTAGACTTTGGCTGGTTTGATCGAGTCATAGCCCAAATGTCTTTGCCGACCGGAACGGCTGTAACCCTGATCAATCAAGAAGGTATGATCTTATACCGTCACCCAGACTCTGAACAATGGGTCGGGAAACCCGCGGGAGATCCTCTTGCTAAGCCGGACAAGCTCCTGGCGAGGGAGGGGCTTGTCGCTGAAGGGGTTGGCATGGATGGTGAGCCGCGCCTGTTCGCGTTTTCTATAGTTCGCGGTATGCCCGATAGTAGAGCGCCCATCGTGAGGGTCGGCATACCGAGCGCTTGGGCTTTTGCTGAGGTGAACCGAATTGCCAGGCGCGACGTCGCTGTGGTGGGATTGATTCTTCTACTGGCACTTATCGCAGCCGGGCTTACCGCTGAACGGTCCGTGATCCGTCCTGCCCATGCGCTTATGAAGGCAGCCGTTCGCCTCGCGACAGGTGACCTAAGAGCGCGTACAGGACTGCCCCACAACGGGGGAGAACTGGGCCAACTGGCCAAAAGCTTCGACTCGATGGCAGAGGCCCTAAAAACCGAGGAGGCAAAGCAAGCCCAAGCCCAGGAAGCGCTGAAGGCAAGCGAAGAACGCTATCGATCTGTAGCTGAGTCTGCCACGGAGGCAATTATCGTATCGGATAAGACGGGCACTATCCTTACGTGGAACAAAGGAGCACAAGAAACGTTTGGCTACGCGGAGGAGGAAGTCCGGGGTAAACCGCTAACACTCCTCATGCCCCAGCGGTATCACGAGGCTCATCGTCAAGGACTGGAGCGGCTTCGCTCAGGTGGCAATCCCCGCGTTATTGGCAGCACTAGGGAACTGGAAGGGTTGAGGAAGAACGGGAGCGAATTCCCCATCGAACTGTCGCTTTCCTCTTGGGACACAAAAGAGGGAACCTTTTTTAGCGGCATTGTCCGCGACATAGCAGAGCGCAAGCAGGCAGAAGAAGATATCCGGCTCAGTCTGGAACGAGTCCGGGCGCTCCATGAAATTGACGTAGCTATGACCTCGACCCTGGATCTTAAGGGCGTTTTGGATGTGCTGTTGGAAAAGATTGATCTCACACTCCCCTATTCGGCCACAACCATCAGGCTGTTTAACAAAGAAAGCGGGTTACTGGAGCCGGCCGCTTGCCGGAATCTTGACGAACAGGAATGGAAGACTGAGAAGTGGAAACCTGGGCGTGGTCTCGCTAACGCGGTATTCGAAGCCAAGGCCCCCGTGGTGATTCTCGATGCTCAAACTGATCCAAGAGTACGCGACCCTGAGTTCTACCGCAAACATAGACTGGTCTCTTATCTGGGCACTCCACTGACCGCTAAAGGCGAGCACTTAGGAGTGCTTTCTTTTTATACAAAAGAGAGGCATGAATTTGACAACAACGAGATCGAGTTTCTC
>JACPSF010000225.1:17249-24392 GCA_016193385.1 Deltaproteobacteria bacterium | reverse complement strand
GTGTTCGGCCCCCAAAAGGTCAAGAGCAGACCCCTGTCTCCAGCCCGTTTTAAACCTTATTGAATGGGGTTACTTAGTACAGTATGGCGCAAGGCGTCAGGGGAAAATTTGAGGCTTGTTTTTTAGCTCCGGGCGTTGGGTGACAGGCGCATGGCCAGCGAGACGACAAAACAGGCACCAGGCGAGAGGCTTGAGGCAACAGGCAGCAGGGGAAAGAATGAGGGATGAAAAGGATAAATACCGTGATTGTCGTCGTGCTCGCGACCGTGCGCCGGGATCGGAAGTATCAGGGCGGGTTACGGCCAAAATCGCCGGAGATCAAACGACAGTTGTCGGTGATGCTTGACGGCCAGAAAGTAGAGCCGGTTGCGCCTGACCAGATAGAGGATGACGTAGTCATCCACAACAAACTCCCGGAGATCATCTCCTTTGCGAAGCGCGGCATTAAGACGGTTCACCAATACCTGAGCTTCTAGAGAACGAACAGCACGAGCCGGCACCGCACGACCCGATTGCGGAAAACGGCACAGAGTGGGAACGATGTCGTCGAAGAGGCGACCTAAAAGCCGCCGAAAGGCAGCTTGACCCTCGGGTTCCAAGAACAAGCGGACGGAGTCTAAATTGACGGCAAAATTCTCGGTAAAAAGTGGCCTGATCCTACCGGCCATACCGGGCCTTGAGTTTGGCCGCCGTTAGAACCCTCCCCGCGTTCACGTCCTCGACCCCGCGCTCGGCTTCATCGAGGAGCGTGAGGTGGATATGTTCCCGTTCCAGACGGTGGTAGTAATCGAGCCGCTCCGCGTCAATGAGGGCGGCGCAGCTTTCCCCGTTTTTGGTGAGAATTTTCTCCGCGTGCTCCTTCTTGACCTCTTCGCAGAGCTCCGCAAGCTTGGCCCTGGCCCGCGTAAGAGGAACGATATCCTTGGACGAAATAGACATAAACTCTTCTCCTGGCGAGCAGTATATATAACGTACAGAATTCCGTCAAGAATTATTTCGTCGTATCTCGCAAAGCTCTTTCCAGCGGTCCGTTTTCACGGAACGGCTCCGGCCAGCCCAGATATTCTTTGAACTCGGGGCGCCTCCTCAGCAAGTCTCTCACTACATTTTCGATCCCCTTGTCCGGCACGACGGGAGCCGGCTTGAAGAGGCCCGCGTAGGCTGCAACCGACCTTTTGACGATCGCAGGATCTTTTTCCCGCAGCCATTTGGAAAAGGATTTCTCAGCGAAGTTTTGATCTTTTCTGATCAAGTGAATACCCGCGACATAGGCCCTGAGAAAATCCTCGGCTGTCTTCGGCTCCGCTCTGATAAAGGCCCGGCTGCTGGCGACGCACGAAGAAGGATAGACCAGATCCGTTTTGCTGAGGTCGACGAGCACCGGCCAGCCCCGTTGCAAAAAGGGAATCGCGTAGCGAGTCGTGAGAGCCGCGGCCTGGATGCGTCCCACTTCCAGCGCAGCCACCATCTCCGGGCCGGCCCCCAACTGCATGACGGTTAGATCTCGTTCCGGGTCGAGCCCGACATGTTTTAGCGCCGCCCGTAGATAGAAATGCGTGGTCGATCCGTAGCGCGTTACGGCGCTTGCTTGGCCCTTAAGTTCCATGGGGGATTTGATTTCAGGGCGCGTGATCAAGTAAACGGGGTCGGCGTCAACGGGACAGGCGAGTAAAACCACGTCGCCTCCGGCCACGCGCGCAGCCACGACCGACTCCGCACCCACGCCGGAAAAGGGCAGATCGCCGGTTATGATCGCCAAGGTGATCAACGAGCCGCCCCGAATCTGCACCGGCTCGACGTTCAGACCGTGCCGGGCGAAGAATCCGGCATCTTTTGCGACCCATACCGGGAGATGGGAAGGCGAGGCCGTGGTGCCGTAGTAGATGCGCTTCATTTCCTGCGCGGGCGCCCGCTGACCCAGAAGGAGCAGCGCACAAGAGATGACGATCAGAAATTGAAGCTTGAAGCGGGTCATGAACCCGCAAGGACCCTCTCCATCTGTCAGAATCCACCTCAATTTCGCTCAACAAACAACAAAAGACCCCTTTGATCCGATCAGGCGCCGTGATGTCAACTCGAAGGCCCGTCTAAGGACGGCTACTTTAACTGGACCACGGGATTTTTAGGACTCTTCCCCTCAAGGACCCGAACGACCTCTTCGGCGGCACCCCACTCAGCCCGTTTTGAGGCTTCCCTGGTGACTGCGCCCAGATGGGGCGTGAAGATTGCGTTGTTGAGTTGAAATAAGGGGTGATTCTTACCTGGAGGTTCGTTTTCCATGACGTCCAGCGCGGCCCCCGCGATTCGCTTCTGGCTCAGGACTCGATAAAGAGCGTCTTCGTCCACGATTCCCCCGCGCGCCATATTAATCAGATACGCCGAGGTTTTCATAAGCGAGAGATGCTTTTCACCGATCATTCGTTTCGTCTCGCGGGTTAGGGGACAGTGGATGGTCACGAAGTCAGAGTCGGAGAGCAGATCGTTTAGGCCGACCCACCGGCCTCCCAAAGCGGTAACATGAGATTCGGGAATATAAGGATCATAAACCAGGAAAGACATCTCGAACGCCCGGGCTCTTATCGCGACCCTCGTTCCTATGTTCCCCATGCCGATGATGCCGATGGTCTTGTTTGCCAACTCCGTTCCAAGGAATTGCAGATAGTCCTCCCAACGGTTTTCTTTCACGGCCCTGTCGGCTTCTATGATGTGGCGCACCAAGGCTATCATCTGGCCGAAAACCAGCTCGGCAACTGAAACCGAATTGCTCCCTGGCATGTTCGTCACCCACACTCGATGCTCCTTAGCGGCGTCAAGATCGACTCTGGATGGATCCACCCCAACACCGGTTCGCGCCACGATCTTGAGCCGGCCTCGACTCTTCTCCATATGCTCCCTTGTAACCTTGCCTTTTCTGCTGATGACGGCATCCACCCGTGAGACTTCTCTCTCCCAGCGTTCCGGCTCGACCCACGGATCTACAACCACGATCTCCACTCGGGAGCCGAGCCACTCAAGCAGGTCCGGTTGGAACTTCTCTACCAATAGTCGACCGAGAGACATGCCATTCACCCGTTAATCCATCGAAACCCTACAGGGCCGCAGGGTCAACTGAGACATACACCAAGGCGTCCCGGGTTCCGTCACTTCTGCCCCAGCTCGCCGATCTTCAGTTCCTTCAGTACAGACCAACGAACAGCCAGTTATTTAGGACCAAAGAGGGGACAAGGTCAATCGGAAAAAGGCTCTGCCTGCCTGCCTTGACCGATCTGGGGCTCCGTGCTAAAAAAGGCCGCCCCCAAAAACTAAGAAAAGGAGCCACCAATGTCCCAACTTTACAAGAGATACTCGATCGTTTCCGCACTAGGGTTGGTGATTCTCGTTGCCACGTTTTTCATCCCCGTCGCCCATGGGGCGGAGTACCCGACAAAAACAATCCAGATTATCAATCCCTTTAAACAATTCAGATTATCAATCCCTTTCCTCCCGGCGCCAGCACGGACCTTGTCGCACGGATACTCAGCGACAAACTATCTTCTCTGTTGGGGCAAGCCGTCGTCGTCGTCAATAAGACCGGCGGAGGCGGAGCCGTGGGAATTAAAGCCGCCAAGGACGCACCCGCTGACGGCTACACGCTCCTGATCGTCCCGCCGCCGTTCGCCCTCATTCCGCTGGCGCGGAAGGGCATCGGTTACGCCGTCAGCGATTTCACCCCGATCAATTTCGCCGGGAGCAATCCCGCAGTCATGGTGGTGAAAGCGGATTCTCCCTGGCAGAGCCTGGAGCAGCTCATTGCAGATGCTAAAAAGAACCCGGGCAAGCTCACCTTCGGCACTCCCGGCACCGGAACCAGCGGCCACTTCGGGTTGGAGCTGTTCAAGATGGAGACCGGTACTGATTTCATTCATGTCCCCATGGGAGGGGAAGCGCCCGTTGCCACGGCGATTCTAGGCGGCAATATCCATACCAGCATCATAGCCCTGGGGACGGTCCGCGCTCACCTTGAGGCTGGAACCTTGAGAGCGCTGGTGGTGACGGCTCAAAAGCGCGCGAACGCATTTCCCGATGTGCCTACCGTAGTCGAGAAAGGCTACCCATCGATCGATGTGAGCCCCTGGTTTATCTTTTTGGTGCGCGTAAATACTCCAGCCCCCATCGTAGATAAACTAGCCAAGGCCTTTAAGGAGGCATTACAGGACAAAGAGATTACGGGGAAGATCGAGAAAGCAGGGGTGTTCGTAGAAAATCGCGGCCCGGAGGAGGCAGCGAAATTCCTCGCCCAAGAACAGAAAAAGTGGTCGGAGGTGGCCAGAGTAGCAAAGATCAGCCAATGACCCGCGCGCGCCGTCTGATCGTCCCATGAGGAAAAGCGTTACCATCACGGCCGTCCTCTTCCTGGTGCTCGCCCTCGGAGCCTTTATCGAGGCAAGGAAGCTTCCCTTCGGCAGAGTGAGCGCACCGCAGCCGGGCTTCTTCCCGCTCATTCTCTCCGTAATGCTGGCAATTATTTCCCTGCTTGTTCTAGTGGAGGTTGTGAAAGAGCGGGAAGAAGGCGTTGTGCCTCGGGAGCAATTGGGCTGGAAAAAAATCGGCCTGGCCCTGGGGGCGCTTTTTGCTTTTGGCTTCCTCTTTGAGAGCTTGGGTTATCTTGTGACGACTTTCCTCTTCGTTACGTTCCTGCTGCGCGCCGTGGATCGAGAAAAATGGGGGGTGGCGATTGTCGTAGCGTTTTCCGCTTCGTTCCTTTCTTACGTTCTTTTTGGCTTGCTGCTCCATACCCCTCTGCCGGCAGGCTTCCTGGGCATCTAAAAGGTCGTGAATGCACTGGCGAACTTGGGGCTGGGTTTTTCTGTTGCTCTAGAACCCACCAATTTACTCTTCTGTTTCATCGGTGTGTTGGTGGGGACCTTCATCGGCGTGCTTCCGGGCCTAGGTCCGATCGCGACCATTGCCCTCCTTCTCCCTTTGACATTCAAAATGGCTCCGGCCACAGCGATCATCATGCTCGCTGGGATTTACTACGGCGCCATGTATGGAGGCTCCACCACATCTATTCTCGTCAACATTCCAGGCGAGGCAGCCTCTGTGGTTACGTGCCTCGACGGCTATCAGATGGCCCGGCAGGGAAGGGCAGGGCCAGCTTTGGGAATCTCTGCCTTCGGCTCCTTCATCGCCGGCACTTTTGGCGTGGTCGCCCTCATGTTTTTCGCTCCGGTCCTCGGGGCGGTCGCCCTGCGTTTTGGGCCGCCGGAATATTTTGCCCTAACCTTCCTCGGTCTCACTCTGGTTGCCTATCTCTCACGCGGCTCCGTGCCTAGGGCCTTCCTCATGGCGATCCTGGGTCTCTTGCTTGGGACTATCGGAATGGATCCGATCTCCGGGGAGGAGCGTTTTACCTACGGGAGCCTCACTTTGGGAGACGGGCTCGGGCTCGTGCCGGCGGCCATGGGTTTGTTCGGCATCGCCGAGGTGCTGGAAAACTTGGGGAAGACTCTGCGGGGAGAAGTCTATGAAACGGAGATCAAAGGGCTTCTGCCCAACCTTAAAGATTGGAAAGAGAGCTCTTGGCCGATTGTCAGGGGATCGATCGTAGGTTTTTTCATCGGTATCCTTCCCGGACCTAGCGGCGCCATGTCCTCCTTTGCCTCCTATGCCATGGAGAAGCGGCTCTCGCGTCATCCCGAGAAGTTCGGGACCGGCGCCATCGAGGGAGTGGCTGGGCCCGAATCCGCGAACAATGCGGCCACCGCCGGGGCCTTTATACCGCTCCTCTCCCTGGGCATTCCGGGCAACATCGTCATGGCCCTCTTCGTCGGGGCGCTAATGATCCACGGTATCCAGCCGGGGCCACTGTTCATCAAGAATTATCCCGAACTGTTTTGGGGAGTCGTGGCAAGCATGTACGTCGGGAATGCGATGCTTCTCGTGCTCAATCTCCCGCTGATCGGTATCTGGGTCAGAGTGTTGAAAATTCCTTACACGATTCTCTATCCCCTCATCTTCCTTTTCTGCTTGATCGGCGTTTACAGCCTCAACAACAACGTGGTCGAGATATTCATCATGGTGATTTTTGGCTTCATTGGGCTTTTGCTCCGAAGGGTCGGTTTCGAGGGCGCTCCGTTCTTGCTGGCGCTGGTGTTGGGACCGATAATGGAGAGCTCGCTCCGGCAGTCGCTCCTGATTTCTCAGGGAAGCTTCGCCATTTTTTTTAGCCGCCCGGTTGCCGCTGTATTGATGCTTCTGAGTTTGACGTGTTTAGTCACGTCCTTGATTCCCGCCTTTAAGACAAAGAGGGAAGAACTGGCTGCGCAGATCGGAAACTGACTTATAGTGAAGGAAAAAAGAAAATTACCATAATTCCCCCATCCCCTCTCAAATCCCCCTTTCTCCCCCTTTGGTAAAGGGGGATCGAGGGGGATTTAGGGGGGTGAGTGGGGATTTGATGCCAACTTATTTAATTCCGTCACTATAGATCCTTAGCCTATCCAGCATTTGGGGCTCACGATCAGGTTGAGCTAGCCCGGGTCGGGTGGACCCCGTCTGGGCTGATGTCGATGCCGAGTCCGTCCGTTGCTCGATTACTTCAGAATCTCCTTCAGTTTTTCCACCAACTCGGGTTCGAGCTTGAAGGTCCGGCTCACAATCCTCTCCAGCTCTTCGCCGCTCAACGGCTCAATGTCCAGCTTGGACTTCTTGGCTTCGGCCAGGAACTCCGGATCCTTCAGGGTATCCATCAACGCCTTGCGCAACAGTTGCGCGCGCTCTTTGGGCGTAGCGGGAGGCAGAACGTAGGGACGAGCGACGGCCGCATAGTCGTGGACGCCGGTTTGGATGAGTTTTCGCGCCTCGTCGGTCTTGGCATAGTCGATAACCAGCGGCACATTGGGCAGCTCAGGATGGCGGCGCGGGATGGCTTGCAGGACAATCACGACAGCGCCGGACGCAAGCTCCGTGGGCCAACTCGCCTTGAACGACTCCCAGGCGTTGGTCACCCCCTGAACCTCACCGCTGTTGAAGGCGAGTCGGATTTCCGCCGTCCCTTTGTAGCCGGAAACCAGTTGAATGGACAGTCCCACAGTCGCCACAACGATCTTACTGATGTCATAAGTCGCAGTCCCCGGACCAACGGCGCCGAACTTGAGTATC
>JACPSF010000225.1:0-17241 GCA_016193385.1 Deltaproteobacteria bacterium | reverse complement strand
TCGCCTTTGAAGCGAGCCACTGCTCCACGCTGGCGATGCCGCTCGCCTTGGAGATCCCGATCACTGTGTTGTCCTGGGCCGGCACCCCCAGATACTCAAATCTCCGCGCATCAAACTCGATTCCTGGCTTTCCCAAAACCTGCTGCAGAATCAGACCGCCGATGAAATGACCGACGGTGAGACCGTCGGGCTTGGCGACTTTATAGACATAGTTTGCGGCGATGAGACTTGCAGCCCCGGTCATGTTTTCGACAACGATGGTGGGGTTGCCTGGAATGTGCTTACCCCAATGGCGAGCGATGGTACGAGAGTAGAGATCGTAGCCTCCGCCTGCGGAGCCCCCCACAACAATGCGCATGGTCTTCCCTTTATAAAAGGGCTCCTGGGCCCCGGCCAACCTAAACCACCCGCTCAGAAAAAGCCCAAGGGCAATTGCTGCCGTCAGATACGATGTCTTCTTTCCCATGAAAGCCTCCTTAGTGTCTCCAACAAAGGATCCCGGGGATCGTGAACCCGCTCGGGCTGTGAAGTCGAATCCAAAAATGTGACCGAATCGAAGACCCCGCCTGAGCTATTATCCGAAAACCGCCATAAAATAGGCAAACTGAGGACGGGCGTCAAGGGCCAGGGAAGGCCGCCCCTCTTGACAAGGCGTTCTGTCTTCGGTTATGCGAGCAGAAGATCTGGGGGAGGGTTTAAAGATGATGATGGACGAGCGATTTATTGATGTTGATGGCATCAGAACCCGATATTTCGAGAAAGGAAGCGGGGAGGTTTTGGTCCTCTTCCACGGAAGCCATTTCGGAACGATGGACGCCTGTGACAGCGCGGTCGATTGGGAACTGAACTTCGATAGCCTGGCCCGGTGGTTTCGCGTGATCGCAGTCGACAAGCTCGGACAGGGTCACACGGACAACCCCAAGAGCGATGAAGATTACACGATGGCCGCGGTGGTAAGACACGCCCATCAATTTCTGGTGGCGATGGGACTCAAGAATACGCACGTGATCGGCCACTCGCGAGGCGGATACCTGGTTGCTCGCCTGACCCTGGAGCATCCGGAACTCATCCGTTCCTGCATTATCATTGACAGCGGCACCCTCTCCCCCGGCCCTTCAAAAACCGAAGCCATCATGGCTGGCGCCCCAAAGCCCCGCTTGAGCCGCGAAAGCCAGCGCTGGGTCGTCGAGCACTATTCTTATAGCAGCAAGCACATCACGGATTCGTTGTTGGATGCCGCCGCTCAGATCGCGAACCTGCCCAAGTATCAGGAAGCCGTAAAGAAGATGGAGGACCACGGGCTCAAGAGGAGCCGCTTTCTCCCTCAACTGGCGCTCGAAAAGGAAGAAACTTTGAACTGGATCATGCAGGGTCGTCTCAAAACCCCGACCCTCCTTGTCTGGGGCTACAACGACCCCACCGCCGAGTTAAAGCGCGGCCAGTTTCTCTTTGAGCTTATCGCCGAGGGCACCCCGATGGCGGAGATGCACGTCATCAACCAAGCCGGCCACTTTTGCTATCGCGAACAACCCGAAACTTTCAATCAGGTGATTAGGGGTTGGGTCGAGAAGTGTGCCGCAATGAAGTAATGGCTTGAAGTCCGACACCTTAACGCCACCGGTTCCAAACTACTAGACCTAACGCCTACGGTTTCTCTAGCCGATCAAGAAACAAACGCGTCGCTCTGCCGAGATTGTCTAGCAGGGTGCGGAAAAAGTGTTTTTCATGCTTCGAGAGCCTCAGCATGAACGGAAAATCGCGAATGATTTCAAGGGCTGCTCCGTTCGCCCTGAGTTCGTCGAAGGGTGAACGGAGCGTTTTTCCGCAGCCTGCTAGAAATGACAGCCGGACCCTGATACCTCCTCAGAAATTGCTCAAACGTCACTGCCGTGCTATTCTACCGGCGAGGTTAAAGCGATGAACAAAAAAGAGTTGATAGCCAAGGAGATTGAGCAGGTTCCAGAGCCCATACTGGAAGAAGTGCTGGACTTTGTCCGATTTCTTAAAAGCAAGCGCATGCAGGAAAAGCTGGAAACCAGCCTGCTAAGCGAAGCCTCCCTTAAAAGAGATTGGCTCAGACCTGAGGAAGACGAGGCTTGGGGAGATTTGTGAAAGACCAAACCGTCTGTTCACGGCGGATCAGCGCATTGTCCTTTACAAGACAGGCCATCTGAGAGACGAGAAGATGAGAGAAGTGGTTCGGAAAATTGTGGAGATTGTGCAGCACTGAACCGCGAACCCACCCTTCCACCCCCCTTTGGTTTCTAAAATTCACTTCGACCTCACTTTACTGCGAAAGTTGCGTATTTGCGCAATTGCGCAAGCATGACAAGCCAGCCCATTTGTATAAATCCGTAAGTCTGTGCGTGATATCTATGCTCAGTCGGGAAACGATCACGAACCACGAGCACGTTTCCTTACCGGAGCGCGTGGCGTGAGTCACGCATTTAGCCGCACCCTCCGACCTAAGAAGCGGATGGCGTCGCCCTGCCAGGATTGCCCAGAAAGGAAAGCCTGACCTAAAGCTCCTCGCCTCTGGTCTTGAGTACACAAGATAAATCTTGTATCATCGGTTAGTGGATTGGCGCGTTGTCTACTTCCGGGAAGCCAGCGGAAGATCCCCCGTTGAGACCTTCATTGACGGCCTGGCAATAGAGGAGAAAGTCGAGATCACGGTCGGGATCGACATGCTACGATCTCACGGCATCTCTCTCGGTCGACCCTGGGTAGCTCCTCTAGGAAAAGGCCTCTGGGAGTTACGAATCAGATCACGACGCCAGTTGCGCATCTTGTATTTCTTGCATACAGAGAAGACGTTCGTGCTTCTCCACGGATTCGTGAAAAAGACGCGTGAAGTGCCGCAATCGGAGATTCAAATCGCGGCACGGCGCATGAAGCAATATCTCGGGAGGTAGCGCTTATGGACGATTTTCAGAAGCAAATGAAGCGTTTGAGGCGGAATCCCGCGTTTGTGGCAGCTTTCGACAAAAGAAGAACTGAAGCGGAGGTCGCTTTTCAAATCCGCCGCTTAAGGGAAGCGAAGGGATGGTCGCAAAGGGATTTGGCGAAGAAGGTGGGCTGTAGCCAACAAGCGGTGTCCGCGATCGAGCAGGCCGGATATAAACGCCATTCCCTGCCCCTCCTGCGCCGGATCGCGGCGGTTCTCGATGCGGACGTGGTCGTAGCTCTCGTTCCAAGACGGGCGGCGTAACCGACAGGCCGGGAATCCGTATCGCACTAGCGGCTCTATCCGACCAAGCAGCGGACGGCGTCGCTCTGCCGAGATTGTCTAGAAAGAGGACCCTGACTTGGAAGCTCTCGAAGACGGGGGCTTGTTGCCAACGAGATATTCAAACCCTGAGTACGGAGAAATTCGGAATCTTTCGGAAATCGCGCGTGTTACGGGTCAGCAAAGTACTGCCAGTGAACAGGGCCGTGGCGGCGATTACGCTATCTGGGACTTTGAGCCGGTATTGTCTCCGACTTTCCTTCCCATTCCTGGCGCATTCTCTTCAATTCCCGGGCAGGATCGGGAGTCCGATGCTTCCATAGTCCCCGGGCCTTCTCCCATATCGCAAGTCGCTTTTTCGGGCTCATGAGCGGATAGACGGGGGCTTTAGGTTGCTGAATCCGTTTTGCCATATTGGAAAATAATATATCAGGCTCCGAAGAAATGAAAGGCCGGTTATTTCGCGTTCCCGGTGGAGGCGGCGTCTAGGGCGTAGATCGATTCGGCCTCATCATCACGGCAATAGTTTCGTATTTGCGCAATTGCGCAAGTACGGCAAGCGCCGGCGGGATCTTTCAGAGCGCCCGAAAAGAAAAATCTTCTGCGGAAACGCGTGGCGTGAATCATGGATTTTAGCGGCACTCTGCCAAGATTGTCTAGAAAGGAAAGCCTGAACATCCCGCAGTCGGCGGCGTCTTCCGGGGTTCTCGACACCAGCTACTGGCGTCCGGCCAGTATAGCGCCCGAAGTAAAAACAATTTCCTGCTCGTTGCCTCTGAAACCACTGGCGCGCTCCGGTTCCGTCCAGTGCGGTGCGTAAGCGTCCAAGCTGGTCTTCAACCAACGCATTTAGCGGGTAAAGGATGATCGCTCGAAGCGCGGCCGGTCTATCGCTTGGATTGTCATGACTGCGCTGAGAAATCCGGTGCGGTGAGTGATTCCACCCATCCCGTTAGGGAGGAAAGCGCAATTTCTGAGGTGTTTTTACTGCGTGGGCAGATTTAGGAAGCTGCCAGCCGACGAATATTTCGGAGAAGCTTTGCTGGCAATTTGTGGTGCAATCGCCAAGTGATACTCATGGGGCGACTCCCTTGATGACTCACGTAATCGGCCGGTCCGAGAAACGTATAGGGGCAAACTTGCCCGTTACTTTGTCTATCCTCGCGGGCGAGCAAAAGGACCCAGCTTTTCCGCTCCCGATGGTGGATGTAGCGCTGACCCGTGGGACTGTCAGCTGATGTAGTGCTCTGTGATTGCCAGTGAAATAACGCTTCACTAATTGCGTAATCCTCATACATGGTCGTTGGAGAGTAATCTCCTTCCGTTTTGTTCAAGGTGATCAAAAAGACATCGGCCAGCAGGGTTTCGATATAAAGGACACCCTCGCGAACCTCTCGCTGGCTTTGCAGTGTCCAGACGCCGAGTCCAGCCAAGATTTCGTCGCGAGTGTAATCGGCATGGAGTTCAAGCGGACAATCAAAAGGAAGTGAAAGTACTGGCGGCAATTCATCAACCCATTCAAATGTCAGCGAGAGCAACTCACGAATTTCGCCATACAGCGTGGGATTTTGCAGAAGGCGGTTGACACTCTCGGTTATAGTTGATGGACACCAGTCACGCCCCCAGAGGACAAAGTGCAACATAAGAAGAAACCGCCGTGTGGTTTCATCCTTTGGTTCCTTGAATTCCATCGCAGCATCCGCTGGCAGCACTTCTAGCAACCTTTTAAGCTGCTGCACGCCGTTGATATGTGCGAGTCGCCGCAAACCCTTCGCCAGGCAGTCTTCGTCGGGTTCATTAAAGTCTGGCCGAAGACCCGCACTGACAAGCAATCGCGACCAGTTTCCCCGGCGATAGACATCATCAAGATTGAGGTGGTGATACTCTACAAAATTTCGAAGTGTAAGCGCTTGCCCAGTCTCGAATTCGTAACTGCCGATTCGCTGGACGAGGCGGTTTCTGCTGTGACTGATAGCCTGCCGGATGTTCTCGAGGACATACCGTGCTGCAATACGCTCTAAGTTGATCACACAGCCTGTCGGAAGATACGGAAACCCTTGGTCGATTTCTTCATCTACCCGACGCGAGGACCGGCCAAGCAAGGCGCGAAAACGGGCCTCGAAGTTGAAGTTCTGGTGCGCTTGGCCGATTAAGTCGAACACTGTGAGGCAGTCTTTGTCTTCGTGCAGCCGCAAGCCACGGCCGAGCTGTTGCAAGAAAACGGTAAGGCTTTCAGTCGGGCGAAGCAGAAGGATGGTGTCCACCTCTGGGATGTCCACGCCTTCGTTGTAGAGGTCCACTACGAACACGAAGTTGATTTGACGGGTCACGAGTTTGCGCTGCACGGAATTCCGGAGTTCGTCATTGGAGTTAGCAGACAGTGCTGCGGCGGGAATGCTGGAACGGTTGAACACAGCGGCCATATATTCCGCGTGCCGGATACTTACGCAGAAGCCAAGACCACGCGCTTGCCGAACATCGAGGAGGATTTGGTGCACCTTATCGATGACAAGCTGTGCTCTTACATCGTTACCTGTGATCAGGTTGTCGAGGTCTTCTATCACGTAACCGCCGCGTTGCCATCGGAGCCCGCTGTAGTTCACAGAGTCCGTGACACCGAAGTATTGGAACGGGCAAAGCAATTTTCGGCCAATAGCATCCGGGAGCCGAACTTCGGCTGCGGTATGACCGTCGAAATAGGTGATGATGTCGAGCCGGTCCATTCGCTCAGGCGTAGCGGTAAGGCCGAGAAGAACTTTGGGTTGAACAAAGTCCAGCAGACGTTGGTAGCTAGGCGCAGCGGCGTGGTGAAACTCGTCGACCACAACGAAATCATAAAAATCAGGCCCCGTTTGTTTCCAGAGTTCACGTGAGTTGAAGCTTTGGATGGATACGAAGAGATGGTCGACACTATCCGGCTCGAAATTCCCTACAAGCAGGTCACCGAAATTCTGATCCCGAAGAACGACTCGAAAGCAACCGAGACTCTGCTTCAGAATCTCCTCGCGGTTGGCAACATAGAGAAGCCTAGAGGAGTGTTGCGGTATTGACTCTTCGCCTTGCCTTTTAAACCGCGCGTAATCAAAAGCAGACACGACCGTCTTACCCGTACCAGTTGCAGCGACTACAGAATGTTGTTGGCTGCTCCTTCTCCGCTTGGCTACGCTCGCGCTCGAGTGCTGTGCGTAGTTGCTCCCGTGACTCTGGCTGGTACGCAACGAATTCGCTATCGTTCCAATAGGTGTCGAATGTGGCGCAGACCTTGGTCCACAGATGCGGCGACTCGTTCTGGCTGATTTTTACGTTCCATTCAAGCCCTTCGGTTAACGCTGCTTGGGACAAATTGCTAGAGCCGATGTACGCGACGCCAAACCCCGTCTTGCGATGAATAATGTACGCCTTAGCGTGCAGTCGCGTCCGTCTTGTGTCATAGGAGACGCGCAACTCAGTGCACGGAAGTGCCTGAAGAAACTCGACCGCCTTCAAGTCTGTCGCACCCATGTAGGACGTAGTAATCACACGCAGCGGACGACTCGCCGATGTAAGGCGCTGGAGTGATTCCTCCATAATACGCACACCACCCCACTTGATGAAGGAGCAAAGGATGTCCACTTGGTCTGCCGTAGCCAGTTCTTTGCGAAGCTGTGACACCAGGCTTGGGTCCTGCCGTGTGCCTGTCATTAGGCAACTGGCCGACAACGGCGTGTCCGGTCGCTCAGCTGGTTCGTGCAGAATCGCAAGGAGGATTTCTGCGCGGAGGAGCTTGGCCTTTGTCGCGTCAAAGCTTTCTGGCGCGCTCTCAGCCAAGAGCACAAGAACTTTGTTTGCGAGTTGAATTTGTCGGTTCAGCCGGTCTGCCTCCGGAAGCGAAACGAAGGCCTTACGGATGTGCGTTGCTAAGTATTGAGCTATATAACCGTGGCTGTCACCTGGGTCGAGTTCACGAACCTCAGCTCTTAAGTTTTCCCGCGCCGCCTCGCTGATTCCCTCGTCAATCAGCTCATTGACCAGATGTTCGTATAAGCCTACAGCGAGTTTCATCGACGCCAAAAAGGGATTCAGTTCAGCGAATCCGTGTTCCTGCCCAATGGACTAGAAATGTTCCCAATGCATTCCCCTCGGTCGCCGGAAAGCAGTGTCGTCAGTATACTGATACGCCGCGCCCCCGTGGGATGGACGTGGACCTCACGGTTGCCATAAGCCACGGTCCAGCTTGGCTTATCCCGCGCCAGTCGCTTGAATGACCGTCCGTCATGAGAACACGAGCGTATTCTTGCCCTAGCGTCGCCCGCGGGTCATGCTTCTTCTTCCGAACATTGCCCAACGAGAAGCTCTGGCACGGTAGACCGCCGATTACCCCGCGCGGCGCGAGTCCCGGTGACGCTCTTTTTACTAACTCGACGATTTGGCGGGCTGAGAGCTGGCGGATATCAGTTTTTAGAGCGATATTTCTTGAATCATTCCAGTTGTAGGTCTCTATGGCGGCTTCGTTATCGTCGATCGCTAAGATAGGGATGAATCCCTCCCGTCGAAAGCCTAAGTCCATTCCCCCCGGGCCACAGAACAAACTGACAATCGGGATACCCTGGTTTGCCACAGGTTACCGGCGCTCCAATAAGACCTTATTTTATCACCCTTTGGTGGGAGGGAGGAAACTCGAAAAACTCCTAGCTCCGGGAGGTCCAGTCCGGCCTATCATGCAGAACGCCAGATGTGACCGGATCGGGCGACCCAGCCGCGGTTCGTCACTCGTGATCGTCGCTTGTGGTCGTCAAAAACCGTAAGCCAGACTCACGTCAAGCCTTAGAACCGAGCTATTAAGTCCCTATGTTACCACGGAAAATCACAGAATCACACAAAAAAACTTCGAGGCACCACGCGAGAGCCATGAGCCCCAGAAAACAGGCATGAGGCGAGAGGCGTGAGGGACAAGGCAAAAAGAGAGATATCCTAGGAGCCGGCCGTTAGCTGTCGCTTAGTAGAAGGTCGCCGAGCTTGGCGATGATTTCTACCAGACTTCGCGTCCGACCGATCGGCCGGAGTCGACTTCGGAGTGGAGGTTTTTCCTATTTACTTGGGCGAGAAGCTGTTTTAAAGACAACTTCCTTTTTTGCACGGGCGTAGCCACGACCTTTCCGCCGGAGACCGCCAGATTGAGGACGGTCCCCTCCTTGACCTCAGCGTCTTCCGCGAGAGGTTTGGGAATCCTGACGGCCAGGCTATTGCCCCATTTTCGAACTCGAACGTGCATCGGCGACCCCACCTTTCTCGTTTCTACAAAGAAGATACCGAGCGCAGGGGCCTCAGTCAACCGGTAATTCCTGGGTTTGGGATCGGGACTGAGTATTGACTTTGCTCGCGGACCTTATGGTTTTCGCCGGTTGGAGTCCCTAAGGGTCAGACATTTAATTATTTAATTTTAAGTTTGTCCACCGAGACATTCCGTCAACTATTCTCCAAAAAACGCCTAGCTGTGGAGACCCAATCCAAGCGATCGTGTGGGATCAAAGATGTGATCGGATCGGACGAGACCCAGCCGTGGAGCTAATTAACCGCTTCCTTTATCACCCGGCGCTCCTTGATCGCCACGCGGTCTCAAGTTTTGGGGCGGTTCATGCGCTCGATGGCGGAAGCCGCGAGGATTTTACATATAAAGTCCTGGGAAAATATTTGCGCGTCAACGATCGTAAGGTGCTCGACGCCGCGTACGGCGCGGAGATCAAGGTTCTGGAGCCGAGGCTGGTGATCAGGCCGGAGGCCCTCCAGGGGATTCTCGACG
Organism: Deltaproteobacteria bacterium; assembly: GCA_016193385.1. The sequence continues at coordinate 8,233 of JACPSF010000225.1, read as the reverse complement.
ATGTCGCCCAGATTGACCCGCGAGCAAAGAAGCTCCAGCCGGAAGATCTGGTCGACCGCCGTTACCTGGATGAGATGGAGAGGAGCGGCTTCTTTGAGAAGCTCTGGGCGGAAAAGCGGTAGAATTTCCCTTCAAATCACCTCGCCACCATGGCCAAATAAGGAACAGGTTTTATAGAGCGGATCAAAGGCAAAAACGACATCGAGGTTATTCACGTCACGCGGGTAAACCGTGATCGCTGGGCTAGCCCAGTTTGACCCGTGCTCTGACTTGAATCGTCGCGATACCAGGGCTAGGATAATGCCATGTTAGATTGGTCGTCTTGTCCAGCGGTCGAGCGTGACCCACAGCGCGTAAGTGGCGCCTGGGTGTTCCGTGGCACGCGCGTCCCGGTCTCGGCTCTCTTTGAGAACCTCGAAGATGGGGTCCAGATCACGCAGTTTGTGGAGTGGTTCCCGGGCGTCACCATCGAGCAGGTGCGTGCGGTCCTCGACCATGCAGCTAAGAGCTTGGCTTTGCCCCAGGTTGCCTGAGTGCGCATTCTCTTCGATCAGGGGACGCCAATGCCCCTGCGAACGCTCCTGAGATCTCATCAAGTGGAAACCACTTTCGAGCGTGGTTGGAGCACCTTGAGCAACGGCGACCTGCTGGCGGCAGCAGAGCAAGAGGGCTTTGAGGTTTTTGTCACTACCGACAAGAACCTCCGCGACCAGTAAAACTTCACTGGACTGAGGATTGCCATCGTAGTGCTGTCATCCACCAGTTGGCCTCGCATTCAAAAGGCTGCTACGGCAGTCAAACAAGCCATTGACGCCGCTTTGCCAGGGAGTTTCAAGGAAGTGGGTATCCCTTAAGACCAGCTAACAGTCACTGGGAGCTGACTCGCTACCCTCGCGGCTCTAACTAACCCGCCTCGCTCTGTAAGGCCGATGACGGCACGGAGATCATACCGCCAACCCATTTCCTCAAAGAACTTTGGACCGGTAAGCTCCCGGATTGATTCGGACGAAAACACAGGTCGACTACCAAACGCATGCGGGGCGAGAGGTGGTGCGGGTCCTCAAAGGCGAGCCACCCACCACAGAGGCCAAAGATCCGTGGCGCTTGGCCGAATCCCAGGATCAGGGATTCGGTGGGGTCTAAGAGGGATGCGCTAGAGATTCGGGGAGAAAGGAGGTTATCAGAGAGGACTCTCTTTCAGAATGGTCCAGTTTTCGGGCGGCAGGTCACAAAGGCACAAACGACATCGAGCTCATCGAGGTCGCCCGAGAAAACCGCAATCACCTGGGTGAGAAGACAGCGCGAAGGATAAAAGGAGAGTTGGGGAGTTTGTAAATCCTTCCCATATCGGATCTTACCGAAAATCAGCCTGTCCCTTTCCCCCCCAAAACAGCGGCTTCTTGGACAAGCTCTGGGCAGAAAAACGGTAGAATATGTTTCCTCGACTCCGCCCATAAGCCACGACGACGAACCTTAGGGACTAGACACCGCACACCAGATCGCCCGGTGAGTTTTCCACAAATCGGGAAAAAACCGAGGCCGTTTTCTTAATTCTTGCTGATAGTCCGCTCCTCTCGCGCTGTACCCCGCTCTGAAACCATCTGAAATTCCTGAATTACTTAGAAAAAAGAAGAACCAGAGGTCGATGGCATAGGAATTGCTGACGGAGTCGCGGAACGATAGGTCCTTCCTCAGCTAAAAAGAGCCTCAGAACTATCATCCCGTTTGGAGATGACGGGCATGTCAATCAGTCGTGGAGCACAAAAGAAATTGCAACCGGAAGGAGGTTATTATGGCACCCCTCCGCGCCATGTACTATGTGAACCAGTTTTTTGGGGGCATCGGTGGTGAGGACAAAGCCGATGCGCCCGTAGGTTTTCGTGAAGAAGCGGTGGGTCCTGGCAGACGCTTTCACGAACTATGCCGGGAGTCGGTTGAAGTTGCCGTCACAGCAGTCTGCGGTGACAATTACTTCGCCGAGCACCAGAGTGACGTGCTTGCGTCGATTCTTGAGGCTGCCAGGAAATACGGTGTCACGATGCTGGTGGCGGGTCCTGCCTTCGGCTCCGGCAGATATGGCTTTGCTTGCGTCGAGATCTGCCACTTTCTGAACGCTTCCATGAATATCCCCTGCATTAGCGGCATGTATGACGAGAGCCCGGCAGTAGATCTCTACAAGCAATACAGGGACAAAGGATTCTTTCTCGTCCCAACGAGCGAAGCTGCCTCAGGGATGGGGGAAGCCTTGTCGAAGATGGCGCGATTCGCTTCACGGTTAGCCAAGGGGGAAGCTATAGGGCCGGCATCCGAGGAGGACTACATTCCCCGGGGCTTTCGGCTGGATACCGTGGTTGACAAGACTGGCGCGGAAAGAGCCGTTGACATCTTGCTAGACAAGCTGGCTGGTCGCACCTTTGCTACTGAGATTGCTATTGAAACCGTCGAAGAAATTCCCGTGGCTCCTCCGATTGCCAGCCTCAAAGAGGTTTGTCTGGCTCTTATAACTACCGCTGGGGTAGTGGCGCCGGGCAATCCCGACGGGTTCAAAACGACCAGAAATACCCAATGGAGAAAATACTCCATTGATAAAATGAACTCCATGAAGGACGCCAAGTGGGACGTATTGCACGGGGGCTACAATACGGTCTTCATGCACGAGAATCCGAACTACGGGGTTCCGCTAGACGCGTGCCGGGAGATAGAGGGAGAGGGCGTGTTTGGGAAGCTGTATCCCTATTTCTATGTGACCCCCGGCAACCTGGGATCGATTTCCGCTATGCAGGCCATAAGCAGGGAGATCCAGCGAGACATGAAGGCCGAAGGTATAGACGCAGCCTTGCTCGTGTCAACCTGAGGGACCTGCACTCGCAGCGGCGCTGCGATAGCGAGAGAGATCGAGAGGGGGCGGATACCGGTGGCCCATATCACGCCCATGGCCACGCTGGCGAAGCAGATGAAATCGAATCGTATCGTCGTGGGGACCAAGGTCCCCCATCCTTGCGGTGATCCGAATCAACCCGCAGAGGCTGATCACGCTCTGAGGCGAGAAATCGTGAGGACCGCCCTCAAGGCCCTTCAAACAGAGGTCGGTGGTCCTACGGTCTTCGTGCCGGACATTTCGTATACGTCCGGGTAGGAGGGAAGTTTATGAGACTGGAACTCGCTAGCTTTCCCGTGAAAGATGTCCGCTTCGACGGGCGGATAAGATACGAGGGCGGGGTTTTAGAAATTAACAAAGACGAGCTGGTGGCCCTTGCCTTAGAGGACGGACGGGTCACCTGGGCCGACTTGGACGTAGCATTTCCAACGGAGCAGACCAGGATCGTCCGTGTTCGGGATGCGGTGGAGCCGCGACTAAAGGTATCGGGACCGGGATGCGTTTTCCCCGGCATCCTCGGGCCCGTGGAGACTGTTGGTCAAGGTAGGACCAACAGGCTATCCGGTGTGACAGTCATAACCTCGGCGGTGTATGAGCGCACGATCCTAAGCGGAGGAGCGGCAGGAAGAACGGCGCTTGTGGACATGTGGGGCCCGGCGGCGCAGTTAACGCCTTTCGGATCCACGATAAATATCGTGCTCATGCTCGAACTCAAGGGCGACGTGACTGAACTGGAAGCCCATGCCGCTATCCAAATGGCCGAACTGAAGGTCGCTCAGAGACTGGCGGAGACCACCCGAGAGAGGACGGCCAAGGATGTGGAGGTTTTTGAACTGTTCGAAACCGATCCTTCCCTTCCACGAGTGGTCTACATCCTTGGCTGCAGGACTGCCTGGCACGAGCCGCATTCCGGCGTCGCTTTCTATGGGTTGCCCATCCGCGAATCTTTGCCTACCCTTGTCCACCCCAATGAATTCCTGGACGGGGCGGCAACATCAGACGCTCGCCGAGGAGGAAAGGGCACATTCCCAAGCACCTGGGAGTGGATGAATCATCCCATAATCCTGCAATTGCTCAGGGAGCACGGGAAACGGCTAAATTTTTTGGGGGTGATTCTACAGAGAACTCGGTTTGAGACTGACTTTGGGAAGCAGGTCACGGCGGCCTGTACGTCTCAGATGGCCAGGCTGCTGAAGGCAGACGGCGCCGTCATCACCAGAATGAGCCCGTCGGGAAACAATTTCATTGATGTGATGCTGACCGTGCAGGCGTGCGAAAAGAAAGGCGTGAGGACGGTTTTGTTAACGCCGGAGTGGGGTGGCCGCGAGGGAACCGAGTCGCCCCTCGTTTTCTACGTCCCCGAGGCTAGCGCCATGGTGACGACGGGGAATTTGGACCGTGTGATCACTTTTCCGGAGCCGGCAAAAGTTATTGGGGCGGGAGATACTGAAGTCGTAGAACTGGCGGTAGGAGACCCTTCTATCTTGCCTTCCACTGGTTTTGTGGGAGACACGGGTTACGTCCAGGATGGCATCGATTGGTGGGGCGGCACTCGCCATAGTTGCAAGGCGTACTGAATTCCTTCCCATCTTTCTGCAATTCTCGGACACTAAGAAAAGCTTTCTTATCCCAGGAGGCTGTGACCATGAAGAGAAACGTTGTTGGGCGGTATCTAGGATATTCCAATTTTCTGTTGATTCTGGTGATATTTGGTGTTGGACCCCACAGAGTTTTAGCGGCCGACAAGCTTACGGGCGTTTACGCTGCCCAATCGCTATCAAGTTCGATGCCTTGGATTGCCCAGGAGGCCGGAATCTTTCGGAGGTACAACCTGGACTTCCAGCTCATATTCATAGCTTCCGGTCAACCGGTGATTGCGGCGCTGCTTGGAGGTGACGCCGAGGTTTCGGTGGGCGGCGGTGTGGCGATGATCCGGGCCTTTGTCCAGGGGGGTACGGATCTTGTGGTTATAGGCGGGATCAAAAACGTTTTAACCCACAGTATTCTGGCCGGCCCGAAGATAAAGAGGCTTGAAGACCTCAAAGGAAAAAAAATCGGGATCAGCCGGATCGGCAGCAACGGCCACTATTTTACTCAGCAGACCTTCCGGCGTTTCGGCCTGGACCCTGATCGGGATTCCACCTTCATCCAAACCGGCGGGGACCTCGAGACATTTTCTGCGCTGGTTAGCGGCGCCATCGATGCCGCCGCAATAACGTCGCCGACGGATACTAAGGCCGTTGCTCAAGGCTATCACTACGTCGTGTACGGGCCCGATCTTCGCATCCCATATCCGGCGGTGATCCTGGTGAGCACGCGCTCCGTGATCGCGAGGCGTCCGCAGGTCGTGGGACAGTTCATGAGGGTAATGGCAGAGGCTGCGAAGATTTTACATACCGACAAGGAGTTCACCTACAAGGTTTTGGGAAAACAGTTGCGGGTTAAGGATAGGAAGGTACTGGAGGCTTCCTACAACGCTGAGATCAAGGTTTTGGAGCCGAGGCTGGATATCAGACCGGAGGCGCTTCAGGCGATGATCGAGGAGATCTCACAGACCGACCCGCGGGCAAAGAAAATAAAGGCGCAAGATCTGATCGACCGACGCTATCTCGATGAGATGGAAAAAAGCGGCTTCTTGGAGAAGCTCTGGACGGAAAAGCGGTAGAATTCCCCTTCAAATCTCCTTGCTCGGGAGCTGCGCCCGCTCTTTCGGCGTGCCGGGAGTCGGCGCCCCTCCCCTTACTTTTGCGCCTCAGCGAGATAGCTCAGGTCTATAACGCTCTCAACCGGCGGTGGCTCTCTCCTGAGGCCGAACTCCTTCCAGTTCTGAGCGACGGCGCGGGCTCCGGTCAGATCGATCCCGCCACGCTGCGGAATCGTCTTCTTCGTCTGCATGTATAGATCGTAGGTTTTTACGGCCTCTTCCCGATCGGCCTTTGCTCGCTCCATAAGAACGCGGATGACGGTTTCCTTATTTCTCAGGTTGTAGAAAAATTCGCACGCCCTGACGTAGGCGCGGAGGAATCTAACCACTAAGTCCTTGTTCTTCTGAACCCAATCCCGACGAGCGCCAGTCACTGTGTATTGAAAATTGTCGACGTAATCCGTTGAGCGACCCAGCTGTCCCATGCCCGCCGCGAGCGCCTTGAAATCTGAAGGTTGATTGACCAGCGCGCCGGCAACCCCTCCTTTCTGGACACCGGCAACCCGGTTTGGGGTTCCGCCCAGGCCAAGAAACTCGTATTCTCCCGGCTTAAGGCCGTTCGCCTCGAGCATGCGCACCAGCACGTAGTTTAAAGGATCTGTTGGACCTGCGACCGCCAAGCGTTTTCCCTTCAACTCGGCGTAACCCTTGATCGACGGATGCACAATCAGGGTATAGATGGGGACCATGACATCCCCGCCCACGACTACAAGATCAGCTCCGCTCGTATTTGCAGCCAATAGCTGGACCAGATTGATCTGCGAGAAATCCATCGCCCCGGCAACCAGCGCCTGAGACGTCATCGTGGTTGTCTCACCGAGCACCCTAACAAAATCGACTCCTTCTCTTTGGAACATCCCCTGGTGCTCCGCAATTAAGAAGGGCCAGTTTAACGCGGATATCGTAATGACTCCGTAGTTGATAGTCCTAAGTTTTGCGCTCTGCTGAGCCTCGGCGGGTCCGGCTAGCAGCGGCAAAACAAACAGATGCAATAGAATTAGAGCCGACTTTGAACTGAGACGCATATCCCCTCCCTCAGATAGGTGATTCGGTTAGGTCCTCTTCCCTATCCCCTTTTTAACAAAGCCAATAGCAAGTTGCCGCGATCATCAACCGTCAATGAGGTGAGCGGTTTTTACTACGGAGTAATTAAAAGTGTCAAGCTATCTTTTGATTCCGCTGAAAAACTCTTGTTCACCCTTCGACAAAGCTCAGGGCGAACGGGAAGTAAATTCCCCCGGACTTAAGTCCGGGGATCTGCTAAGGTGTATTATAGTGAAGGAAAAAAGAAAATTACCATAATCACCCTATCCTCCCTCAAATCCCCCTTTCTCCCCCTTTGGTAAAGGGGGATAGAGGAGGATTTAGGAGAGCGAGGGGGGATTTGATGTCAATTTATTTAATTCCGTCACTATAGATTGATAGCATTGACGATCTTCCGTTCATGCTGAGCCCGTCGAAGCATGGTAGAGCCGTTTTTCAGCGGAATCATCTTTTCATGCGTGACCCCGTTCGGAGAAAAGGGTTGGCTATCGTCGAATTCTGAGATAAAAGCTGGGTTGGGAATATCCAATCTAAAGGAGCACATGGGATGGCCAAAGCAAAGTCGATCATCGGTGCCTTGATCCCGCGAGTCGAGGGCGCGGAGAAGGTGAGCGGGCGCGCTCTCTACACTGCGGATGTAAAGCTCTCTGGGATGCTGTGGGGAAAAGTGCTGCGCAGCCCGCATCCCCATGCTCGCATCGTCCGCATTGACGCCTCTCGCGCCGCGAAGGTGGAGGGAGTACGGGCAGTGGTTACAGGTAAGGACGTGCCCGGCCTGCTCTCGGGCCAGAGCATCCGGGACATACCGGTGCTTTGCTGGGACAAGGTGCGGTTCGTGGGAGACCGTGTGGCCGCGGTGGCCGCCGAGACGCCCGACGCGGCGGAGGAAGCGTTGGGGCGCATCGAGGTCGAGTACGACGTGTTGCCTGCCGTGTTCGATCCATTGGCGGCCATGCAGCCCGACGCCCCCAGGCTCCATGACAACGTGGCCGGCTACGAAGGCCCTCCCCAAGAACTCCTCATTCCGGACGTGCCCAACGGCCTGACTCGTCTAACCTGGAGCAAAGGGAATGTGGAGCAGGGCTTTCGAGAGGCGGACCTGGTCCTGGAGCATACCTTCCGCATCCCCATTCGGCACCAAGGATACATCGAGACTAGCGCCGGGGTTGTAGCTATCGGCGACGACGGCCGCATCCAGGTCTGGATATCCACCAAGACCCCCCTGGCTACCCGTAATCAGGTGGCCAAGGCCATCGGCGTCCCGGAGGAGCGCATCCGACTCAACGCGGTCAATGTAGGCGGGGATTTCGGCGGCAAGTGCGGCCCGATGGATGTGCCGATCGCTTACCTTCTCGCCCAGAAGGCGCGGCGGCCCGTGAAGATAGTAATGAGCTACAGCGAGGAGCTGACAGCCGGCAACCCCAGCCACCCGTCAGTCATCACCGTCCGAACGGGAGTCAAACGGGACGGGCGAATGGTGGCCCGCTATCTCCGGGCGGTGCACTCCACCGGCGCCTACGGAGGCCATAAGCCCATTCGCGCCTCGATCGGCGGGGCGGGAACCGCCGGGCCTTACCGCATCGACCATACCTTTATGGAGGCCATTC
>JACPSF010000181.1:31027-42018 GCA_016193385.1 Deltaproteobacteria bacterium | reverse complement strand
GTAGTATGCCATCTTTTGCACTTTCGAAGAGCCGCCGGTACCGCACTTCAGAAGCGGTCAGCGCCTCCTCCGCTTGCTCGCGCTCGGCGTGGATTCTGGATCGCGTTCTGGATTGTTTATTCATACCAACCTCTGATACCCCGTCCTAAAGTCTCAAATAAAAAACCACGCCCCGTCGATCCCGCAGCGCTCGGCTTTCACTTTTGCCAAGTCGTAATGGCACACTGCGGGGAGTTGAGCGAGGGCTATGAAGAGCTAGCGGGTACCTTCGATCAGCTCCTTATGTTCACTGGACACCACCCGCACTAGCCTTGGTGCGTTTTTCTGTGCTTCAGATGCAGCTAGCTGCCTTTCCTGTGTTGTTGTGTATAGTATCAGCCCTAACGCCGAGAGGATGGCGAGCAGGCCGAGAAGCAATACGCAGGCGCGAAGTCTCGACAGAGAAAATCGCCTCATGGACCCAGATGGTTGTTGCTATGATAGGTTTTGAAATACGGGAAGTCAAGAAAATTCAACTGTCCGTCGACTTGCTACAGCAGTGAATGAAACAGACCCCCTAACTTGTCCAAGGTGTCAAGGGGAGATGCCTATCATCAACTTCAGGCTGCGAGGCGATCAGGGGGCTGCTTTTGGAGTCCTCAGTGGCTGGACCTCAGAAACAAATTCCTAGCCAAGGGGCTGTGCCCCTTGAAATCCCCGAGGTCAGAAGCTAAAAATCATCACTTTCGCAAGCACGGGGCGATCCATCGCGTCTCTCAATGGTTCCGACCAAAAAACGCGAACGAAATTTGCGTTTCTGAAAAGAAAGGTTCTATCATCTTAGCCAGAGCCGGGCGAGGCAGAGGAGGGCTAAAGTAGAAACCCTGAGCCCGGTCGCAGCTCAGCTCGCGGAGGAAATCGACCTGGTTCTTCATCGTCACGCCCTCCGCGGTGACCTGCATCTTCAGACCGTGCGCCATCGCGATGATCGCCCTCACGATCCCCGCGTCGATCGGTTCCCTCGCGGCGTCCATCACGAAGGACCGGTCGATCTTGAGACCATCGATGGGGAGCCTCTTCAGGTGGCTCAGTGACGAGTACCCGGTGCCGAAGTCATCGACATAGATCCGCACGCCAAGGGACCGCAGCCCGCTCAGCGTCGTGATCGCCGACTCCGGATTGCGCATGATGCCGCTCTCCGTCAGCTCGAGCTCCAGCAGGCCGGGCTCCATTCCGGTCTCTTCCAAGAACTTGATCACCCCGTCGAGCAGGCCGGCCTGATTGAACTGCTGACTCGAGAGGTTCACGGACACGCCGATCGACCGCAACCCCTCATCCTGCCACCGGCAGGCCTCGAGACAGGCGCTGCGCAGGACCCAGGCGCCGACCCGCGTGATGAGCCCCGTTTCCTCGGCTAGCGGGATGAAAACCGTCGGCGGGATGAGGCCCAGAACCGGGTGCTGCCAGCGAGCCAGGGCCTCGAAGGCCGTGGTTCGGCCGCTCTCCAGGTCAACGAGAGGCTGGTAGTGGACCAGGAGCTCGCCGCGTTCGATCGCGCGTCGCAGATCGCTGCTGAGGACCAGCCGCTCGGTTGTCCTCGAATCCACGCTCCGCGAATAGAAGCTGCTCGTGTTGCCCTCTATCCGCTTGGAGCGGTACATCGCCACGTCGGCGTTCCGGAGCAGTGCCTCCGCCTCCCGCGCATCATCGGGAAAGAGGCTTATTCCGATGCTGGCCGTCACGAACAGCTCCGCGCCCGCAACGCAAAACGGGGCTTCGAGCGCCGATAGGACCTTTTCGGCGAAGATCCTGGCGTCGTCAGGCCGGTCGATGTCCGCCAGGATCATTGCGAATTCGTCTCCACCGATCCGGGCGATCGTGTCGCTCTGACGAACGCAGCCTCTCAGCCGCGCCGCCACCCTCTTGAGCAGCTCGTCGCCCGCGGAGTGTCCCCGGACATCGTTGATGTGCTTGAAATGATCGAGGTCCAGAAAGAGGAGGGCGAGGGTCGATTGGTTGCGGCGCTCCAGCGCCAGGGCCTGCTCGAGACGATCGAGGAGCAGCCGTCGGTTGGGGAGGTTCGTCAGCGCGTCATGATAGGCCAGGTAGCTGATGTACTTCTCGGACTGCTTTCGCTCGATGGCGTAACGGATGGACCGCGCGAGGAGGCTGGCTCCGCCCTGTCCCTTGACGAGGTAGTCCTGCGCGCCGCGCTGCACGGCCGCGACGGCGACGCTCTCGTCCCAAAGGCCGCTCAGTACGACGATCGGCACGTCCGGAGCCGTGTCGCTCAAGGGAGCGATCGCGTCGAGTCCCCGCGCGTCCGGAAGATTCAGATCAAGGAGGACAGCGTCGAACTCGGCCTTTTTGAGCCGTTTCAGAGCATCGCTCAGCCGGGACACATGTATGAGATCGAACGGCAGCGCCCCCGCCTCGGCCAGCATCTCCCGGACGAGACGCGCGTCTCCCGCGTTACCCTCGACGAGCAGGACACGGGTCTGGTCGGGGCGCTTCTTTCGGAGGTGACCCGCGGCTCGGACCCGCTTGACGGGGAAGTCACTCGGAATCGGCCGGGGTAAACGGTCCGCTGGCCTGCCCTGGGGCAGCATAATCTCACTTCCTCCCGTAGACTTTTATAACCGCCCCTAAAAACAAATTTCTCTCATTATCATTTAATCCATCTGCTTTCTTAAAAACGTCGGGATATCGAACTTATCCTCCTCATCCGGGCTCAACTGCAGCGAGCTTTTGTCAAAAGTCACCGTCTCCACTGCCCCACTGCCTTGCTTCTTGCGCTGCCAGGTGGGTGAGTCCAGATGGTCCACGATGGTGCCCAAGTGCACCACCTTCCTCTCCTTGTGGTTCGTGGAAGATGACGCGCTTGCCAGAGCCGGCTTGCGCGCGTCGCTTTCCTTCTCACCGAAACCAGTGGCGATGACCGTGATGCGGATCTCATCCTTCATCCTCTCATCGATCACGGCCCCGAAAATGATATTGGCGTCCTCGTGGGCTTCCTCATGGATCATGGTGGCCGCCTCATTGACCTCATGGAGGCTGAGATCGGGACCGCCGGTGATATTGATGAGCACTCCCCGGGCTCCGTGAATCGAGATGTCTTCCAGCAACGGGCTGGAGATCGACTTTTGGGCCGCCTCTATAGCGCGATTCTCGCCCGAGGCGGAGGCCGCCCCCATAAGTGCCAGGCCCATCTCCGCCATCACGGTGCGGATGTCGGCGAAATCGAGGTTGATCAGCCCGGGCGTGATGATCAGATCGGAGATCCCGCGCACCGCCTGGAGCAGAACGTCGTCCGCCTTCCCGAACGCCTCCAGCATCGTGGTCGTCTTGGCCGCAATGCTTAAGAGGCGTTGATTAGGGATGACGATCAAGGTATCCACGCCCTGCTTGAGCTCCTGAATGCCTTCTTCGGCCTGGCGCATCCGCTTCTTCCCTTCGAATAGGAAGGGTTTCGTGACCACCCCAACGGTGAGCGCCCCCACCTCACGCGCTAGTTTGGCAATGATCGGGGCTCCTCCAGTCCCCGTGCCACCGCCCATCCCTGCGGTGATAAAGATCATGTCGGCTCCGGCCAGAAATTCCCGGATGCGCTCCTGATCTTCCAGCGCCGCGCGCCGACCAATTTCGGGGTTGGCTCCCGCACCCAACCCTTTCGTAATCTTCTCTCCGAGCTGGATCTTGACCGGCGCCCGGCTTGCCTCAATGGCCTGGGCGTCGGTATTGGCCACAACAAAGTCCACCCCGGTGAGCCTGGCCGAGATCATGGTGTTCACCGCGTTTCCTCCGCCACCCCCGATGCCGATAACCTTGATCCGGGCACCCAGATTGACTTGCTCAACGATCTCAAACATAGACTCCCTCCTTCTCGATCTTTACGCTTTTGCCTTGGTCTCAGAAAAACTCACTAAACCAATCCACCATCCGATTCTTGACCTTATGGAACAGGTTGTTTTCGCGAATCCGGAAAAAGTTTTTATCCTGGCGCTTCATGCCGTAAAGCACCAGCCCCACACCGGTGGCATAAATCGGGCTGGATACAACATCGATCAGCCCGCCCACGTGAATGGGTACCCCGAGGCGCACGGGCATGCCGAACACCCCTTCCGCCATCTCGATCATGCCCGGGAGCAGAGTCGAGCCGCCGGTCAACACCATGCCGGAGACCAGCGAGCCTTCATAGCCCGACTTGGCGATCTCCCGCTGAATGAGCTGAAACATCTCCTCCAGGCGGGGCTCAATGATTTCACAGAGAATCTGGCGCGAGATCGTCCGCGAACTCCTGCCGCCGACGCTCGGCACCTCCACCTGTTCGTCTTTGCCGACCATAGACGTCTTGGCGCAGCCGTAGCGTTGCTTGATCCGCTCCGCCTCTCCAACCGGCGTGCGCAGGCCGGCAGCGATGTCGCTCGTCAAGTGGTTGCCACCGACGCCCAGGACGCTGGTATGTTTGACGGCTCCATCGTGAAAGAGGGCGATATCCGTTGTGCCACCCCCCATGTCGACCAGGACTACACCCAATTCTTTTTCCTCCGGCGTCAGGACGGCCTCCGCGGAGGCGAGCGGCTCCAGAGCGATATCGGCCACATTCAGGCCGGTGCGGTTGCAGCATTTGATGATGTTTTGGACGCAGGTAACCGCGCCGGTCACAATATGGACCTTGGCTTCCAAACGGACGCCCGACATTCCCAGAGGCTCTTTGATCCCGTCCTGGTCGTCGATAATGTACTCCTGGGGCAGGATATGCAGCACTTCCCGATCCATCGGGATCGCCACAGCTTTGGCCGCGTCGATCACCCGGTCGATGTCTCGCTGGGTCACTTCCTTGTTTTTCACCGCCACCACCCCGTGACTGTTGAAACCCTTGACGTGGCCTCCGGCAATTCCCGCAAAGACCGAATTGATTTCACAACCCGCCATGAGTTCGGCCTCTTCTACGGCCCGCTTGATGGAATTCACGGTGCTTTCGATATTGATGACCACCCCCTTCCGCAATCCCTGAGAGGGATGGGAACCGACGCCGATGACCTCTAGACCGCGTTCCGTCACCTCTCCCACGACCGCGCAAACCTTGGAGGTGCCGATATCCAGGCCTACAATCAGGCTGCTCTTCTTAGCCATGGCTCCTAAGCTGCCCCGCCGTGTTTTTTACTGTTCTGACCTTAGCGACAACCTGATCCGAAAAGTTTAAATCCAAGGCTACCAGCCGACTCTCCCTCCCCTGCCACAGGTCCAGGATCCGCTCCAAGCGCTCAAGCTTCTTTTCCCAGTCGCCCCAGCCCATGTAGAGAGCCACAGGGTAATTCATCGGATAAAGCACCACTCCATCTTCAGCGAGAAAATGAATTTCAGAAAGGGCAAGAGAGGCTCCCTTCGCAAGGTCGCCAAGCCGCAAAGCTTCTTGGATCTTTTCCCGGATGAATTGAGGCTGAGAGAGGAGGTCCTCTCGCTTCAGCCCCGTGAGCAGGGGAAGGTCTATGGGTTCCGCTTTCCCTACCTCCTTGAATACAAACCCGTCACCGTCGACATAGTAAAGCCGCCCCAGGACCACGATGGCTTTGGCCACCCGTTCCTCAACCTCAATCACGACCCGATGCGGGAACTCCCGCCGCACGACGACTTGCTTGACCCAGGGGTGCTGGGCCACTTTTTTCTCGATCATGATCGGGTCGATCTTCCAAATCATCACTCCGTCACTCAAGCCAGCCATTGCCACGATCTCGCTTCCACCCACCTTTTCCTTCCCTCTCACCTTGATCTCGCGCACCGAGAAATAGCTATCACTCAAGAGAGACTCCATAACCGAGCGACCCGAGCGCGCAAGCTGAGGCCACCATAGATAAACAGGAAGCACCCCGGTACATAAAACCACGAACATCCCCAAGACCAGCCAAGCCCGCCGCGGGTGTTGCTCCCCTCGCTTTCGGTTTTCCCTACGGTGGCCAAAAGTCTCCATGATGCCGGTATCCCCGGGCTCTTAATGCCTGTTGTGTGGTTGACCTTCGTCCACGGCGTTCACTCGTTCCGGGGCACTCCGCTCTGTTTGCTCTCCGGCCATTCCCCCAAGAAGCGGATCTCTGGCTCCAGTTCGATACCAAACCTTTTCCGCACCTCCGTGCGGGCCATCTCCATCAGCCTCCTCACTTCCCCGGCCTTCGCTCCACCCAGGTTCAGAATGAAATTGGCATGCCGCTGGGAGATCTCGGCCCTACCGATTCTGCTGCCCTTGAGACCCGCGGCCTCGATCAGCCGCCCGGCATAATCTCCCGGCGGATTGCGAAACATCGAGCCGGAATTGGGATAACCGGACGGCTGGCTCCTCTTTCTTTTCGCCACCAGCTCCCTGACCCTTAAGGCCACTTCTTCAGCCTTATCTTTGACCAAGCGCAGCTGCACCCGCGTGACGATGGTCCTCGGCGGGAGATTGGAGCTGCGGTACGAGAAGACCATCTCGCCTCTTTGCAGCTCAATCACCTCACCGTGAGAGGTCACGCCTTCTACCCGATCGACAACTTTCTCTATCTCCGTTCCATAGGCGCCAGCGTTCATGACCAAAGCCCCCCCCACGCTCCCCGGGATTCCCTCGCCAAATTCAAGGCCGCTGTATCCCCGCCGGGCCGCCTCCCGAACCAGGCGGCTCACAGGATAGGCGGCTCCGACCAGGACGAGGACCTCCCCGCCGTTCTCCGTCCAGAGAACCTGCTGAAACTCTCGTCCCAGACGGAGCACGGCGCCGCGCACCCCGAGGTCGCTCACCAGCACATTGCTGCCCTTTCCGAGAAGGCAAATGGCTATACCGTGACTGTGAAGAAGTTCCAGTGTCCGGGTCAACGCCGCCCGGTCCTCGACTTCCAGGAAATAGTCGGCCGGGCCCCCGATTTTGATCGAGGTGTACGGAGCCAGCGGCTCGCCCAGCTTGACCTTTAAGCCCGGCGCGCGCCTGAGCTCCTCGATCAAAGGGCTTTTGGCCGCCTCTTTGCTCATTTCGCCAGTGCCTCAACCAACTCCTCCCCAGCCTTGTAAATGTCGCCGGCCCCCAAGGTCAGAACGATATCGCCGGCCTTAAGCTCGGACAGCAACCCCGATACAATCTCGTGCTTATCGGGGACGAACTCGACCTCCAAGTGGCCGCGGCGCTTGATCGCTTGGTAGAGGGCTTCTCCGCTTCCCCCCGCGATCGGTTCCTCGCCGGCCGCATAGACCTCGGTAAGGATCAACCGGTCGGCCGCATCGAAGCAGGTCAAAAATTCATCGAAGAGATCTTTCGTCCGGCTATAGCGGTGCGGTTGAAAAAGCACCGTCAACGGACGCTTCCAGCTATCGCGGATCGCCTGCAACGTGACCTGAATTTCCACGGGATGATGGCCATAGTCGTCGATCACAAGGATCCCTTTAGGCTCCCCCTTGATCTCAAAGCGGCGGTGGATACCCGAGAAGGCATCCAGAGCCTCGGCCACCCGGGAGAAAGGAACCTCCAGTTCCTGGGCTACGGCCACCGCCGCCAATGCATTGGTGGCCGTATGTCGCCCCGGAAGGTGGAGCCGCAGCCTTCCCAGCGGTTTGGCGCGATAGGTCACGGAGAGTTGCACCTCCATGGCCTGAAACTTGAGATCGCGTGCGCAAAAATCGGCCTCGGGGGAAAGCCCGTAGGTGGCAAAACGCTTCTTCACCTTGGGGACAAGCGCTCGGACATTAGCGTGGTCGAGACATAGGATGGCCAGCCCGTAGAAAGGCACCTTATTGATGAAGGCAAGAAAGCTATCCATGAGCTGGTCCATCGTCTGGTAAAAATCCATGTGCTCGCGGTCGATATTAGTGACCACCGCGATCGTCGGGGAAAGAAGCAGAAACGTACCGTCGCTCTCATCCGCCTCGGCCACCAGGATCTCCCCCTGCCCCAATTGGGCGTTGCTCCCGAGTGACTTCACTCTCCCTCCGATAACCATGGTCGGGTCGAGACCGGCAGCGCTCAACGCCGCAGCGATCATCGAAGTGGTGGTGGTCTTGCCGTGGGTTCCCGCCACGGCTACGCCATATTTCATGCGCATGAGCTCCGCGAGCATCTCGGCGCGCGGGATCACCGGGATGTTACGCCGGCGCGCCTCCAAAACCTCCGGGTTAGAAAATTTCACCGCCGTCGAGATCACGACCACCGAAAGGTTTCCCGAGAGATTCCCCTCTCCGTGACCGATGAACACTTGCGCACCCAGGGACTTGAGCCTCTGAGTCAATTCACTCTCGCGCAGATCCGAGCCGCTGACCGTGTAGCCAAGGTTGAGCAGAACCTCTGCGATGCCGCTCATGCCGATGCCACCGATGCCGACAAAGTGAACCTTATGTTTTTTCTCCAGCACGGCTCAACTGCAGGCACGAGGCACGAGGCAACAGGCAATAGTGAATACTTTTTGATTTCGCTCGCGCCTCACGCCTTACGCCTCACGCCTTTCTATTAAAGCCAAACACTCGTCGACGATCTGCCTCGCCGCCTGCGGCTTCCCCAATCCCCGTGCGGCATGCCCCATGATCTCCAGCCGCTGGCGGTCCTGGTACAGCGTCCGGATCGACGCCGCCAGCTTTTCCCCGTCCAGCTCCCGATCGAGAATCATCTCGGCCGCCCCGCGCTCTCTCAATGCCTGAGCGTTCCATCTCTGGTGATCGTAAGCCGCGTAGGGATAGGGAACCAGAATGGCCGCCTTGCCGAAGGCAGTGAGCTCCGCCAGCGTGCCAGCCCCGGCCCGGCAGAGCACCAGATCCGCGCGTGCATAGGCTTCATCCATCCTCTCGATGAAGGGCAAAACCTCAGCTTCAAACGGGAGGAATCTGTAGGCGTAGCGGATCGTGGCTAAATCCGCCTCCCCGGTTTGGTGAATGACCCGCAGATCGGGGGCGAGATCGCGCAGTTTTTTTAGCGCCTCGACCACGCCGAGATTGATCCGGTGCGCCCCGGCGCTCCCGCCGAAGACCAGCAGAGTAAACTTCCCATCCCGGCTGACCTTGGGAAGCCCCTGCCAGCGCACCGGGTTTCCCGTGACCACGACCTTTCCGCGAGGAAAAAAGGCGCTGCTCTCGTCATAGGCGGTGAAAATGCGATCGACCACCTTTCCCAAAATCCGGTTCGTAAATCCAGGGCGGAGATTCTGCTCCATGATGGCGCAGCGGATTCTTCTGAGCTTGCCCGCGAGCAGAACCGGCCCCGACGAGTAGCCTCCTAAGCCGATGACGCAATCGGGCCGGAAGCGGCGCAAAATTCCCAGCGAGCGCCACACGCTGAGGGGAAGACCGTACAGGGCCTCCGCCAAACCCCGCAGCCCTCTCCCTTTCAACCCCTTGATCGGAATCGTCTCCAGCTGAAATCCCTCGCGGGGAACGACTCGGTACTCGATCCCCTGCTTGGTCCCGACAAACATAATCTTTATCATCCGGTCTCGCCGCTGAAACTCGCGTGCCACGGCCAGTCCGGGGAATAGGTGCCCACCGGTCCCCCCTCCAGCCATGATCAAGCGCATCGCTACGTTCCCCTGCGCGATAAACTGAGCAGTATTCCCGCCTCCGTCAAATTCATAACCATGGCCGAGCCGCCGTAGCTGATAAACGGGAGCACCAAGCCCTTCGTGGGCATGAGCCCGATCACGACTCCCATGTGGATCAACGCCTGTAGCCCCAGCAGGCTCGTCAGACCAAAGGTCAAATACTGGGCAAAGGGGTCGTCGATTCTTGACGTCAAAAGCAAGCCTCGCAGGATGATAATGCCAAACAGCACTAGCACCATCACAGCCCCCAGCAGTCCCAGCTCCTCCCCGATCACGGAGAAGATGAAATCAGTATGGGCTTCGGGCAAATAAAAGAGCTTCTGGCGGCTCTCGCCCAGGCCGCGGCCCCAAAGCTGGCCGGAGCCGAACGCGATGTAGGACTGAATAATCTGAAAGCCGCTGCTCGAGGCGTCCCGCCAGGGGTCGAGGAAGACGAGGAGACGCCGCAGACGGTATTCGGAGCCGATCACCGCGAGCCCCAAAACCGGCAGCGCCATGACCCCGATAAGCAAAAGATGAGCGGACTTGGCCCCACCGACAAAGAGCATGAGAACCAGGATCAGACCAAGGATCAGAGCCGTTCCCAAATCGGGCTCTAAAAGGAGCAGCCCCAGAAACAGGCCGCCGATGATGAGGTGGGGAAGAATGCCGATTGAAAAGGTCTGTACCTTCGGCCCTTTCTTGGCCAGGGAATGGGCGAGATAAAGGATAAGCGCGACTTTAGCGAGCTCCGCCGGTTGAAAGGCAAAGCCACCGAGGGGAAGCCAGCGGCGCGCGCCGCCGCGCGACAATCCGATTCCCGGAATCAAAACCAGACACAACCCAACCAGGCCGAACACGAGGAGCGGGTAGGCAAAACGGCGATAGGCGTGTGACGGAACCAGCGCAGAGATAAAGAGCGCGGCCATTCCCAGGGTCACGGCGGTCATCTGCTTGCGGAAGAAATAAGTAGCGTCAGAATAACGCTCCTGAGCGTAAAGATAGCTGGTGCTGAGCACCATGATGATCCCTACGGCCAGCAAGGCGGCCACCGCGAAAAAGATCCAGCCATCGATTCTCGTGCCTTGCCTCATAGCTCCCGCACCAAAGCTTTAAAGGCCCTGCCTCTTTCCGCGTAGTTCAGAAACATGTCGAAACTCGAACACGCAGGGGAAAGAAGCACCACATCTCCCGGGCGAGCGCTCCGAGCGGCCTCGCGAACCGCCTCCTCCAGACTTCCCACAACAACCGTATCGACAAAATGGCCCAACGCAGCGCGGATACGCTCCTTCGCGGCGCCGAAAAGAACGAGCCTTTTGACCTTTGCCCTCACCTCTCCCTCCAAAATCCGGTAATCCCCTCCCTTATCGACGCCTCCGGCCAGAAGGATTACGGGGGCAGAGAAGCTCATCAGGGACTTGAGCACGGCCCCAACGTTGGTGCCTTTGGAATCGTTATAGAACCGTATGCCACCCCTCTCGCGGACAA
>JACPSF010000181.1:0-31004 GCA_016193385.1 Deltaproteobacteria bacterium | reverse complement strand
GGAAATACTTCGATCACTCCCTGGATGGTCAGTGCCGGCACACCGATTGCCTTCGCCACAGCCACTACCGCCATGAGATTCTCCACATTGTGGACCCCCTGGATTTTAACGTTGCCCAGGGGAAATCTTTCCTCTCGGGCGGCGCCGCGCCAGACGATCTCGCTCGCCGTGGCATAAACCCCCTGCTCCACCTCCGTCCCGCCAAACGAGATCACCCGCCCGCGAAGCCCGCTCCCCATCGACCACACGATGGGGTCATCCCGATTTAGCACCGCCACATCCTCTTTCTTCTGGGCTGCGAAAATTCGCTCCTTGGCTCGACAGTAAGAGGCAAAGTCTGCATAGCGATCGAGATGGTCTTCCGTCAGGTTCAGCAGCACCGCGATTCTCGGACGGAACTGTTCCACCCATTCGAGTTGGAAGCTGCTCACCTCCACCACCCCCCACTCCCAATCTCCGCCGGCAAAGCCGATCAGCGGGGCGCCGATGTTGCCTCCGACAAACGCCTTGATCCCCTGCGCCTTGAAGATCTCTCCGACCAGAGTCGTGGTCGTGCTCTTACCGTTAGTGCCGGTGATCGCCACCAGAGGCGCCTTAAGGAAGCGGTAGGCGATCTCGATCTCGCTAAGAATTTTGATGCCTCTCGCGCCGGCCTCCCGCAGCAGAGCATTTCCGGGCGCAACCCCCGGGCTGGGAATCACGATCTCGACTCCATCCAACCAACCCGCTTCTTCACCGCCGAGGAAGAAATGAATGGGTAGATCCGAAAGGGCCTCCACTTCCCCCCGCAACTCACCCTCGGCTCGATAGTCGCTAACGCAAATATGGGCCCCCTGCCGTGCCAGAAAGCGCGCCACCTCTCGCCCCGTGCGCGCAAGCCCCAAGACCATGACTTTTTTGCCCTTCAGTTCCATAGTCTTAGTTGGCGACTCAGAAAAAAAGTTCAAGTCGTTTAAATCGTTCAAGTCGTTAACGCTTTGAACGGCTTGAACGTATTGAACATCTTCCACGTCTCTCATCTGAGCTTCAACGTACTCAACGCCACCAGCGAACAAATAATCGAGATGATCCAAAAACGCACGATGATCTGTGGCTCGGGCCAACCCTTGAGCTCGTAGTGATGGTGAATAGGCGCCATGAGAAAAACCCGCTTGCGCCTGAGCTTGTAGGAGAGGACCTGGAATATCACCGAGAGCGCCTCGATGACGAAGACGCCGCCGACGATAACGAGCAGGATCTCGTTCTTGGTCATCACCGCAACGATGCCCAGTGCCGCGCCCAGCGACAGCGACCCCACATCGCCCATGAACATCTGCGCCGGATAGGTGTTAAACCAGAGAAAGCCCAACCCGGAGGCGACAATCGCCGCACAGAAAATGCTGAGCTCGCCCACTCCCGCCACGTAAGGGATCTGCAGGTATTCCGCGAGTTTGAGATGACCCGTCACGTAGGCGATGAAGGCATAGGTCCCCGCCGCGGTCATGACGGGCCCGATGGCCAGGCCGTCGAGACCATCGGTCAGATTGACAGCGTTGGAGGCGCCCACGATCACGAGCATGCAGAACGGGATGTACCAGAGGCCCAGGTCGGGACGGATGTTTTTGAAAAAGGGCACCCCCAAGACACTGCTGAAGTCCGGCACTCGGTAAAGCACCAGGGCCGCGACGAACGCCACCGCCAGCTGGAGAAGCATTTTGGTCCGGGCAGTCAGGCCTTTGCTGCTTTTGCGTTCAAGCTTCAAGGCATCATCAGCAAAACCAATGGCGCCGAAGCCGACCGTCACAGCCATCGCAAGCGTAACGTAGAGGTTGGTGATATCGGCGAGCAGGACAGTGGCAAGAAACAGGGCGAGGATGATCAACGAGCCTCCCATCGTCGGAGTGCCCGCCTTCGCCGAATGACTGGACGGGCCATCCTCCCGAATCGGCTGGCCGATCTGTTTGGCCGCGAGGGAGCGGATCAGGGTCGGGCCCAGAAGGAAGGAGATCATCAGCGCCATCAGCGCCGCCAAAGCCGCACGAAAGGTAATGTAGCGGAAGACATTAAATGCCGAATAGGTCGTATGCAGTGGGTAAAGTAAATGGTAAAGCAACGCCTATGCCCTCAATTCCTTGAACGCATCGAGCACGGTCTCCATCTTCATGCCGCGGGAGCCTTTGAACAGGAGCCAGTCTCCAGCCCGCACGTGCCTACCGAGCCTGCGGGCGATCTCCCGGGGGCTCCTGCCGACGAGCACCTGATCTTCTTTCATCCCCGCCAGCAGGGCGCCCTCCTTAACCCGAGCCGCCTGCGCACCGAGAAGGTAAAGGCGGTCAACGTCCAATCGCGCCGCCTCCTTCCCAAGCTCTGCGTGGCGCTGCCGCGTCTCCCGGCCCAACTCCAGCATATCCCCAAGAATCGCCACTTTTTCCCCTGTCGCTTCGATCTGGCGTAAAGTCTCCAGCGCCGCCTTCATCGACGCCGGATTGGCGTTGTAGGCGTCGTTGATAATCCCTACCCCGCGCCATTTTTCCACCGCCATGCGCATGGGAAAGGCCTTCATGGACTCCAAACCTCGCTTCATGGCCTCCAACCCCGCTCCCAGTCCGCAGGCCATAGCGGCGGCTCCCAGGGCATTGGCGAGGTTGTGCTCGCCGCAGAGTTTGAATTGAACGCGGCGCCTTCCCCCTCCTACGCGAAGCGTAAACTCGGTTCCGCTCGCGCCCAAAGGCCGCCGGGATTCGGCACGCACATCTCCGCCCTTCCCGAAGGTGATTTTTTCCCCTTTAAACCTCCCCCCCAAACGGCGGACCCAAGGGTCATCCAGGTTGATCACGGCGATTCCGCCCGGGTTCAATCCCCGATAAAGCTCCCCTTTCTCCCGCGCCACTCCGGCAAGGTTGCCGAAGCCGGCAAGATGCGCCGGAGCTACTGAGGTAACCAACCCAATGTCGGGGGCGGCAATTTGCGTGAGACGGGCGATTTCACCCGGGTGACTTGTGCCCAGCTCGACGACAGCCACCCTTTCTTTGCCCTGCAGCCGAAGAAGCGTCAGGGGCAACCCCACCAGGTTGTTGTAGTTGCCCTCTGTCTTTAAGACCCTTCCCCGGAGCGGTCGCCCCTGGACCGATGCCCGCTCGAGAATCGCCGCCACCATCTCTTTCGTCGTCGTCTTCCCGTTCGACCCGGTGATCGCAAGAACCTTCGGCGCAACAACGTTGCGACGGTAATGGGCGAGATCGCCCAAGGCCCTTAGCGTGTCCCGCACTTTAATCACCGTCGCCTCCCGCAAACGGGTAACTGGGTCCCACGCCTCGACAATCAGACAAGCCGCGCCGCGACCGGCCGCATCCTTCAGAAACGCGTGGCCATCCAACCTTTCCCCCCTCAGCGCGACGAAGACAGACCGCCTCTCGGCCCTTTTCGAATCGGTGACGATCGCGCCAAAAACTCGTTCGCGCCCGTCCCGCACCATCTCACCGCGAGTTATCAAGAGGATCTCTTCCCTGCTCCACATTCAAAGTCCAGTCCTGACTCCTGAGTTATCACTTTTTTTGTTTTGAGTTTTTGAACTAAGAACTAAAAATTAAAAACTAAGAACTTATATTTTCCAGCTCTTCTCTGACGACCTCACGATCATCGAAATGAATGCGCTTTGATCCCAAGATTTGATAATCTTCGTGTCCCTTTCCTGCGATCAGGACGATGTCGCCGGCGCGTGCGCACCGCAGGGCCAAGCGGATTGCGGCGCGCCGGTCAGGCTCCACGCAATAACCCCTCTCCAATTTTAGATTTTCGATTTTGGATTTTGGATTCTCGATCTGAGATTTGAGATTTGAAATTTGAAATTTTCTCATGCCGGCTTGGCAAACGCCAGCCTCGATCTCTTCGATGATTCGCAGCGGTTCTTCCGAACGCGGGTTATCCGAGGTCAAAACCGCGAGGTCGCTCAGCCCACCTGCGATCTCTCCCATGAGCGGCCTCTTACCCCGATCCCGATCCCCACCACAGCCAAAGAGCGCAATCAACTTACCCTGGCCGAGAGGCCTCAGGATGCGAATCGCTTTTTCGAGGGCATCCGGAGTATGGGCGTAATCGACCAACACCGAGATCCCCAACCGGTTGGGAATCCGCTCCAAACGGCCCGGAACCGACCCACATCGCGCCACACCCTCCGCCACGGCACGCGCCGGCAATTGCAGGGCGAAACCCGCGGCGGCCGCCGCCAGGATATTTTCCAGGTTGGTCTCGCCGACCAGCCGGGACGAGAATTCCAACTCCCGACTCCCCACCCCGATCTTTCCTTTCTGGCCGTCCAAACCGCTTTCAACCCGCAACGGATGGACATCCCAGCAGGCATCCCGGCCAAAAGTCAGCACGTCCAAGCCCGCAGCGCGCACTTTCCCTGCCAGCTCTCTGCCCCTGGGGTCCTGGGCGTGAATGACGGCGACTTTCCTACGCTTGGAGCTTTCTTTGAGGTAGTCGGTGAAAAGCCGGCTCTTGGTCAAAAAATAGTCTTCCATATCGCTGTGAAAATCGAGATGGTCTCGCGACAGGTTGGTGAAGACGGCGACGTCGAAGTCCATCCCCCGCACCCGCTCCAACGCCAGCGCGTGAGAGGAAACTTCCATCGCCACGGACTGGACTCCAGATCCGACCATCTGCGCAAGAAGGGCCTGAAGTTGGACCGACTCGGGAGTCGTATGCAGGGCGGGAAATACCTTTCCCGTGTACCGGTAGTTGATCGTGCCGATCACCCCGGTCACCATCCCGGCAGCCTGCAAGACGCGTCCCGGGAATGCAAAAAAAAATATTTCCTCTCTCCACCCTGCTCGAATCGTAGGCCAGCCCCGTCACCAGCCGCTCCAAGTCCCCATGGGCCTCTTCCACGTCTTCCGCCCGGATAAACTCCTTTAGCCGCATGCCCGTTACCCCTGCAGGCTCAACTTCAGCTTGTCGCTTTTTCCCCAAGCGGAACCGGGCGACGGTCATTGCCGCACCACATAGCCGTTGCCGCTGAGCTCCACCTCAAGCTTCATCGCCCTGGCCTTCTCGATAGCCGCGCGCATGCTCAGACCGACAAAATCGGGAACCTCCTCAGAGGTTGCCATTTTCAGCTTGTCCCCATTCTTAGGTTCCAGCCGGACGAGCGCCCCTTTCGCCGCCGGCAGAAGCAGTTCCGACGCTTCGGGCACGACCCCGAGATGGCGCAAAGCGCCGCTGGCGATATGGCGGAAGACCGGCGCGGCCACCACGCCACCGTAAACATTCACTTCGGGCTCGTCGACAAGGACCAGGAGGACCAGCCTGGGATCATGGGCGGGGACAAATCCGATAAAGGAGGCCACCCTCTTCTTGGCCGCGTATCCTCCGTGGAGCAAATCCGGCTTCTGGGCCGTCCCCGTCTTGCCTGCCACTTCGAACCCGTCCACCCCTGCCATGACGCCCGTTCCTCCCTCGCTCACGACGCCCTTAAGCATCGATGCCAAAAGGCGAGCGGCCTCCTCTGATACGACCCGGCGCACGACATGAGGTTGATTGGACAGAAGCACTTTGCCGTCGGAGCCGACGACACGACGCACCACATAGGGGCGCATGAGAAAACCCCCGTTGGCGATAGCCGCGTAGGCCATGGCCAACTGGAGGGGCGTGGTTGCGATTCCTTGCCCGAAGGAGTGGGTTGCCAAATCGATGGGGGCCCAGGTGTCCACGGGCCGCACCTGCCCGGGAACTTCCCCGGGCATATCGATGCCCGTTGGTTGGCCAAAACCGAATCTCTGGATGTATCTGTACAGCCGCTCCTTATTGAGCCTCTCGGCGACCTTCACCGCGCCGATATTGCTCGAGTACTGAAGAACTTTATAAAACGGCAGCCAGCCGTGTTCCTTGGTATCGTGGATGACCTTGCCCGCATAGGCATACTTGCCGAACTCGCAAAAAATGAGATCCTCCTTCCCGATAACCCCCTCCTCCAGTGCGGCGGCCGCCAGGATCGCCTTGAACGTAGAGCCGGGTTCAAAACTGTCGGTCACGGCCCGGTTGCGCAAGGTGTCCGAAGATTGCCTGAGAAAGCTGTTGGGATTGAAAAAGGGAAAGTGAACCAGGGCCAAAACTTCACCTGAGAACGGCTCTACCACGACGGCGATACCCGCTTTGGCGCGGTACTTTTCCACGGCTGTCTCCAGCTCCTTCTCCGCGAGATGCTGGATGGAAGTATCGAGAGTGAGATAGAGATCAGCCCCCGGGGGAATCTGGATCTCTTGCACGCCTTGGACCAAGACCCTTCGCCCCAAGGCGTCCCGTTCGACAATGGAAGAGGCGGACTCGCCCCGGAGGTAATCCTCATAGCGAAGCTCCAGCCCCTCCAGCCCCTGGGACTCTCTGCCGACAAAGCCGAGCACCTGACCGGCCAGCTGGCCCTGGGGATAATACCGCCTCGGCTCCTCGTACATGCCGACGCCCTCAACGTCGAGGGCTTTGATGCCCTCTGCTTCCTTGGGTGTGATCTGCCGCTTGAGCCAGACAAAGGGCTTCTCTGTCTTCAACCTCTGCTCCAACTCCCGCGCTTCGAGCGACAAGATCCGCGCCAAACTGCGGGCGAGAGCGGCAGGCTCTTCGAGCCGACGCGGCCTCACATAAACAGACTGGGTCTCCACGCTCAAAGCCAGAGGTTCTCCTGCGCGATCAAAAATCGTGCCTCGTTTGGGCTGGACAATCCATTCCTTGAGATGCTGCCGCTCGCCCAACCGTCTGAGGCCTTCCCCTTGTAGAATCTGAAGTTGAAAGGCGCGGAGCCCGACCGCCAGGAACAGGAACAAGAAAAACAAGGCTGAAAGGGCAAGCCGGCCTCTAACCTCTTTCCAACCGCGACTCATGGCAAAATGACCACCTGATCTTTTTCGGGCTCCCTTAGACCCAGCCCTGTCCGCGCCCTCTCCTCCAAGCGTTCCGGCGACGCCAGCGTCGCCAGCTCTAGCTGGAGCTCGCGGTTTTCCTGCCCGAGCTGGCTCTGCACTTTGCTGGTCGTTGACAGCACATAACCGAGGTGGATCACCTGCAGCCGGAGCCAGACATGAAGCAGCGCGAGCCCGACCAAGGAAAGCGCTAAGAACAGGGCGGGGAGAGAAATCTGCCGCCCCGTCTCAGCGGCAATGTGCTCTTCTTGCCGTCTGCCGAAAAGGCTCAGTCCCCAGAGTTTTTTCACAACCGCTATGGCCACCTCAATCGCTCCCTAGAGCCGCTCCACCCCGCGAAGTTTGGCCGGGCGAGCGCGGGGATTCATCCGGACCTCCTCCCGGGATGGGATTAGCGGTCTCGCCGTGAGAAGCTTTGTCTTCTGGCTCCAACCGCATCGACAAAAAGTGGCTCTCGGAGGGCAGAGACAACTGCTGCTCCACTTGCGAAACGCCCTCTTGACCAACCGGTCCTCCAAGGAGTGGAAAGAAATGATCACCATTCGTCCCTCGGGAAGGAGCAGCTCATAGGCGTCTTCCAGAAAGCCTTGCAAATTTTGCAGCTCTCGATTCACGGCGATCCTTAACGCCTGAAACGTCCGGGTGGCCGGATGGATACCGCTGCCCCTTTTTTTCCCGGCAATGCGGGCAACAAGATCGGCCAGCTCCGAGGTGGTCTCGATCGGCTTTCGCCTCCGCGTTTGCTCGACGGCCAATGCGATGCGCCGTGCAGCCCGCTCCTCCCCGTACTCGTGCAAAATCCTCTCGAGCTCACGAACGGGAGCAGTGTTAACGAGCCGGAAAGCGTCGAGAGCCTGGCGTCGGTCCATGCGCATATCGAGCCTCGCCCCCAGCCGAAAGCTGAAACCGCGCTCTGCCGACCCGACGTGGTGCGAAGACAGCCCCAGATCCAAGAGCACCCCGTGGACCTGGTCCCAACCGATTTCTTTCAAGATCTCTCTGGCTTCAGTGAAATTGGCCTGCCGCGCGACCAAACGCTCGCCGAACTCCTCCAGCCTCTGCTTCGCCGCGGCGATCGCTTCCCCATCCCAATCCAGACCCAGGACTCGGCCATCAAGGCCGCTGTGAGTCAGAATCTCGGCCGCATGACCTCCTCCTCCCAGCGTTCCATCGAGGTACCTTCTATGCGCTTGCGGTCTGAGAAGCTCCATCACCTCCTTGACCATCACGGGCACATGCAGGTAAACCATCCGCCCTCATCCTTCCCCCCAGCCATTTCGGATTTTCGATTTTAGATTTCCGATGTTTGAGCCCTCCAAAATCCGAAATCCAAAATCTAAAATCAGGTCAGTGATAGGTCCCGTCACCCTCCCAGTCGTCGTCGAAGCTCTCGATCGCCTCTTCCAGCGAAGTGTACTCTTCAAAGAATTGATCCATCCCCACCACCTTAAAAATATCTCGTAAAAAAGGGCTCATCCCGGCAAGCTTCAAATCACCGTTCAGGTTGCGCAGCAATCGCAGTCTCTCCACCAGCACGCCGATGCTCAAGTAGTTGATGTGGTCGACCGCCTTGAGATTCAAGACGACTTTGGTCTGGTCTCTTTCAATCAAGGCGCCGATGACGTCCTTGATCTTGATCATCTCGCGAAAATCGATATCGCCGGACACGTCAATCACCGAGATGTCCTGGATGATGTTTCGTTGCAGCATGCCTTTCCTCCTTTCGCACCAGAGCCACGACGGTTTGGCACGACAAGGGGCTATAACCCCAAGTCATTGAGAAAATCAGGATCCTGCATCAATTTCTCCTCCGCCTCACCGAACATTTTCTTCCACGCCTCCTGATCCCAGACGCGAAACTTTTCCAAGGCCGATACGAGCACGGCGTCGCGTTTGAGATTGGCGTACTGCCGGAGCAGCGGTGGAATGAGAATGCGTCCCTGCTTGTCCACCACGCACTCACAGGCGCCGCCGAGGTAATAATTCTGGAAAAGGATCATGCGCCGCTCGAACTTCGGTTTTTTTCTGATCTCCTCCTCGAAGCGAACCCACTCATCGAGCGGATAGACATCGAGGCAGCGGGCGCCATCGACGACGAAATTAGTCATCACGATCCGTTCGTCACCTTTTTCCAGAAGCATCTCGCGAAATTTTGCCGGGATGCTCAAGCGTCCTTTGGAGTCGATGGTATGCTGGAAGCTACCGCGAAACATTGCCCCTACCGGGATATGGGAATATATCCCACTTTATCCCACTACGGGCAACTTATAGCCTTAGCGAGGTATCCTGTCAACAAAAAAAATCGCCCGCTATGGACATAAACGGGTGAAATTTTAGCGGAAATCACAATATATAGAACGCTTGAAGGGTCTATTTGGAATTAAACACAATATGTTGAAAAAAATACGGCTGGCCTTTGAGAAACAGCACTACCGGCTCAAAATGAAACTGCTCGCCTGGCTGGCTCGGGGAGGGAAAAACACCGGTTTTTCCGGTCGGGTTTTGAAGGTGGGCTAAAGTGGATCGGTAAGCCGGATTTTGTCTTGACTCCTAGGAGGAGCCATAGCGGTCATTCATCTTGCCCTATGATTGCTCACAGGGTCTAGCGACCTTACCCGAGGGCTAAGGGCGGACCACCCAACCCTCCTATTTGGTCTTGCTCCGGGTGGGGTTTACCCGGCATCCGCCATCACTGGCGGACCGGTGAGCTCTTACCTCACCTTTTCACCCTTACCTGCCGGCAAAACCGGCAGGCGGTATCTTTTCTGTGGCACTTTCCCCCGATCACTCGGGGCCGCCGTTAACGGCCACCCTGTCCTGTGGAGTCCGGACTTTCCTCTCCTCACCGTAAGCCCCATCGCAGGGGCATGAGGAGCGACCGCTTGATCCACTTTAGCCCGATGAAATTTTGAAACCTAAGAGCCCCTTTGTGGCGCTCTCTTTTTTAGCGCGCTGTCGATGGCGCGGTTCGCTAGCCGGTCGGCCATCCAATTCTGCTCCCGCGGCACGTGAATGATACGATAGGCGTCAAGCCGACCCAACAAAGAGACCGCTTTACCATAGAGCTTTTTGAGTTTTTCATCCCTGACCCGATATTGACCGGTCAGCTGGCGCACCAGAAGCTCGGAGTCGCTCTGTATTCTTAGCCTTCGCCCCCCTAAGCGAAGGACTCCTTCGAGGCCGACTAGCAGGGCCTCGTACTCAGCGACGTTATTCGTGGCGCGGCCGAGATAGCGGAAAACTTCTTCCACGACGGCTCCGGTCTCGTTATAGATGACGGCGCCGCATCCTGCCTCACCCGGATTTCCCCGCGCCGCCCCGTCTACCATGAGGAGCCACTCCCGCCCGGAATCGCCGGCCATAGGATCTAAACCCGCTTGTCGTTTGGAACGGTGGGCTTATGGTAAAGGATACGGTTGCAACTGGGACAGAGATTCAATCGCTCGCTTCTGATGATCTCATTCCAGAGCTGCGGCGGGATATTCATGTAGCATCCCTGA
Organism: Deltaproteobacteria bacterium; assembly: GCA_016193385.1. The sequence goes on along the minus strand of JACPSF010000181.1, from coordinate 20,611 downwards.
CAGATTCCATCGGTAACCCCCACCACCGCCACACCCCCCCGACGGGAAAATATGAGCTCATAGCGCTCGATCAGATTTCCGTTGAGCTGGCCGGCAATCGCCTGACGCGCCTTGGAGGCCTCGGCGATCGCCTGTTCGATCCCGGCGAGCTGCGCTTCGGTCTGAGCCCGCTTCTCGCCGCAGGCCCCGTCCAACTGCTTGAGCTCCGCCTCCTTCGCCTTGAGCGTGGCACCGCAAGCCTCCAACTCTTCGAGAATATGAATCAACGCTTCCTCTAATTGCGCATTGCTCTCCTTGATCTGATCGATTTCCCGCTGCAGGGCCTGAAGCTCTTTGATGTTCTTGATGCGATTTAAGCGCATCCGCTTCTCCACCGCCTTTCGACCCTCTTCCTGCAAAGTGCGCTCCTTCTCCTGCCTGAGCTTATCCTTTTCCCCCCACTCACCTGTGAGCGTTGCCATTTCGGCTCTCTTGGCCTGAAGCTCTCCCTCGTTCTTTTGAAGCTCCGCTAGGAGCGCGCTCCTGGCGATATTTTTGTCCCGGATTTCGCGATCGATTTCCTGCAGCGAGGCTAGGATCTCCAACTGCTCGCGCAACTTAAAAACCTCCATTCCTAAAAAAAAGAAATGCACCCTCGTGGGTGCATTTCTTAGCCAATAATGAAACCCTGCTCGAAGGCTTGACTCGTTCCTGCATCAGCCCTGTGAAAAACTCCTTTTATGATCCTTATCTGGATTTTTCTCCATTGTCAAAGGCCCCTGTGGAGCTCCGTCCCGCGATGCATCGCCTACCTGGTTCGATACCCTGGGGAAGGAGCGCTCCGTAGCTGCCCAGAAAACACCGAAACGGTGCGTCTAAGCTCGCCCATCCAGGAAAGTAGCTCGGTGAGCTTAGTACCGTGGGCTTGGGCCAAGTCGGACCAGCCGAGGCCTCTTTCGTAGTCCGTCACGACTCGCCTCAATGGCGATCTGCCCATAGAAGAAAGCGCTCTGAGAGCGGCGTACTGACCGTATCCCGTCTTTAGCTGCTGCCTTTCCTGATAGACTAACGACGGATTCATACGCAAACTGTAACCGACCGCCTCCACCACCGCCCGCTCGCCGCGCGGGTCTTCCGCCTGCTGGTTGATGGCCTGGATCCTCTTCAGCAATTCTCTTTCCGCTTTAGCGACCGGCGAATCCAAAATGTCCGAGGACGGCAGGAACTCTACCCTCTGCTCCTCGGGCTGATAGTATTTCATGGCCTCCGGGATCCAAGAGCGGAGCTGTTGAGTACGGGTTTCATAGCCCGGATGCGTGGAAAGATACTCGGGAGGCGCACCCCGTTGCCTGCCGGATTCCTTCTTTTCCATCCTTTCCCAAACCTCTAAGGACGCTCTGGGATCATAGCCCGCCTTCGCCATCAGAATCAGGCCGATCCGGTCCGCCTCCGATTCCTGCGACCGACTGAAGGGAAGGATGATCCCCAATCCAGCCCCCAGCCCATAGGCCTGCAGTACCTGATTGGCGAGCTGGGGATTACTGCCAAGAGCCGCCGAAAGCCCCACCCCTCCGAGCTGCACCAGCATGGATTGGCTCATTCTCTCTCCCGCATGACGCGCCAGGGCATGGGCAACCTCATGTCCAAGGACAACGGCCAAGCCGGCCTCGTCGCGCGCGACCGGAAAGATCCCGGTGTAGACCGCCGTTTTTCCACCCGGCACGGCAAAGGCGTTGATCATCTCCGGATCATTGATAACTTTGAATTCCCACTTGTAATCGGGCTTATTCGCGGCCCGGGCGATTCTTTCCCCCACCTTGCGCACGATCCGCAGGGCCTCGGGATTGTTTGACAGAACACTCTCGCGCAAAATGTGGCGGTAGGCCTCCTCGCCGAGCGCCACCTCCTGACCTTCCGAGACCAGCATGAGCTGATTTCTTCCCGTAATCGGCGCGGCGACACAGCCAGCGAGCAGGCTTGAGAAAAGACCCAAGAACAGAAATTGGACCCCGCGCACCACACTAAACACTAGCCGTTTCCTTCATTCATGGCAACGAGCAAGCCAATGTCGACGTGACCGAGATCAAGGCGTTGCTTGACAGACCGCAGGGTTTGCCCTAGAAGAACATACGTCAACCCATTCGACACCCCGCCCACCCTTCGACAAGCTCAGGACGGTGAGCAAGGTCGAACCACAGCGCGGGGCTTGCTCAGGGTTGACGGTGAGCGACATACGAACAACTTGACCCCGTGCACGGCTCGACTGCCTTCGACAAGCTCAGGCCCTGAGTCAATCGAAGGGAGCTCGCCGAAGTCAGCACGGGGCATGAGTCGAACCGTCAACGGAGAGCCATCATGGACAGACTCCGCACCATTGGTTACTATCCCCTCCCAGCCTTTGTGGTCGCCCGTGAGAAAGATTTCTTCCGTCATCATGATCTTGAGACCGAGTTCGAAATCGCCACCTTCGCTCCGGAACATAACCGCGGGATGGCCGAGGGGCGCTGGGACCTCAGCCTCACGAGTCCCGACACCATGATCGCCAGGGCCACTCGCGATGGACAGGACTTCGTCCTCGTCCTCATGACCGAAAAAGATCTTGAGGTAAAGCTCTTCGGGGCTAGGGACATCAAATCGCCGAGGGACCTCAGGGGGAAAGTGATCGCGGGCGACCCCGGCGACTCTAACTATGATCTGCATCGGCGCAAGATTCTACGGGACTATAGCGTGCGCGAGAGCGAATACGAGGTCAAGATCATTGGGACCTCACCTTTTCGCTTGGAGGCGCTACGCAGAGGAGAGGTCTCTGCTTGCATGGTCGCTCCGCCCTACGACACCCAAGCCCTCAGCGAAGGCTTCATTCTCTTGGCCCGCGCCGCCGACCATATTCCCGACTATCCCACCGCCGCCTGCTGGACCCGCAGGGCGTGGGCATACCGGAACCAGGACAAGCTCCTGCGCTTCGTGCGCGCGTTTGTGGATGCTACCCGGTGGACACTGCAAACAGAAAATCGCGGCGAAGTCCTCGCACTGATGGAAAAGCATGCGGGACTCAGCCGGGAACAGGCCGAGGCCAAGGTGGCGCGCGTGATTCCCAACGCAGAAATTCATCCCCAAGATATCAACCGCGTGGTTCAACTCCGCATTGAAATGGATCTCTACGATCCCCCTCACGATCCGATCGAGCGCTTCTACGATCCCAGCTTCTGGTCAGAGGCCACAGGCCTCCCGCCACCACCTCCGTTCGGCCCCCCGCGCCCTACTTGGGACCCAACTCCCAATGGACCTCTTCCAACAAGGAGAGATTGACAACCTCCCCAATCGCCACGATCACTTTTTCCCTTGGACCTCTTGCCTGAGCATGGACGCCAACGGAGATCATGGCGCAGAGCATGAGAGTCACGAGACACGGGCAGGCTTTTTTCGGGATAAGAGCAGTCCCCATGAGCAGCCTTCTGATCCTACCGGCTAAAGGCCCATCTTGCCCGGGTTCATGATGTTGTTCGGATCGAGAACCCGCTTGATCCGACGCATAACCTCCAGCCCGAAGCCATGCTCCTCAGCCATAAGCGGGGCGAGTTTTATACCCACGCCGTGGCAGTACTCCATCGACCCGCCCATCTCCTGCGTCAAACGAAGGAGATCCTCGAGGGCATCCTCAAGCCGGACCTGCGCCTGTTCGTCTTCCCTCCCCTCCACCGCCAAGCGCATGGAGAAAAGCTCAGGCTGAGTCCACAGGCCGCTTTCCTGCAGCGCAATGCCGCGCTCAGCCAAAATTTCCATCGCTGCTTTTCTGAATGCCAGAACCCGGGACGCCGGCAAGGCTACATGGAGCCACTCCCAGCGGATCCCATCTCTTCTCCCCACCCTCCTCTCTAGGCGGCGCTGCAGAAACCGGCGCGCGATGACATGGCGCTCGCGCCAGAACGTCTCCGCCTCGTCTTGAGGCAGCTTGCGGGCGCCCTCCGCTTCGCAGAGCTTCAGAGCGAGGCGCTCCTCTGCCTCGACCATCTCCTCAGCACCTTCAAAACCTAAGTAGAGCACTGCCCCGCTTTGGAACTTGGAGGGATCATCGCCAAAGTCCATCAGGGCAGGTTTCAGCCCCAGACCATAGATCTTTTGAATCGCTCCGAACCCGGTCTCAAACGAGGAAAATCGCACGGCATGGAGAGAGCGCTTTTCCGGCGCGGGGAAAACCTTTAAAGTCGCCTCCGCAATGACGCCGAAGCAGCCCTCACCGCCGATGAAGAGACTCTTTAAGCTGATACCGGTGGAGGATTTGGCGACAGCGCGGGTACGGAGAATCTCTCCATTGGGCAGGACGGCCTCCAATCCCAACACTTCATCCCCCATGGAGCCGTACTTCCCACCCCGGTAGCCCAGGCTATTCGTAGATATCGCCCCGCCGACGGTCGCCACCGGCAGGGTCCACGGATCATGGCCGAGCATGAGCCCCTCCTGGTTTAGCCTCTTTTCCAGCGACTCCAGAACCGCGCCTGCCTGCGCGCGGACCATAAAGGCTTCCTTGTCGATCTCAAGCACCCGATCCATTTTTCTCATATCCAAAACGATTCCTGGCCTCAGGCTGATCGCTCCACCCATCAACCCCGAACCGCCCCCATAAGGGACAATGGCAAGCCTCTCCTCGTTCGCCAGCAGGATGATCTCTCCAACCTCAGCCGTCGAAACGGGCAGAACGGCACACAAAGGCGAGGCGGTCTCCGGACGCTTGAGCGGATGAATCCTGCCTGCGCTCAAGGCGTCCCAAGAAACCTCCTCCAAATGCTCCCCATGCGTGCGGACGCGCTCCGGCCCGACGATGCGGGAGAGTTTATCTATGAGGTTTGCCTCAGAACCCATAAGCCAACGACGGCGCCTAAGGCCAATGGAAAACGCACAAAATTAGGCTAAGATATATAGCTTAAACGAAACCGATGGGAAAGCTCGCCACCGCCCTTATATTTCTCCTCGTTGTAGCGGCGAACTCAGCAACCGCCGCGGTGGAGGAATCCAAAGAAAAGGCCCGGATGGCCGAGGAACTCTATAATACGGGCTATCTCCTCACCATGCTGGGCCGCTATCACGAGGCAATCCAGCTATACGAAAAATCTATCGCGATCATACCGACGGCGGAGGCTTATACCTTTTGGGATGGACGCTCAGCCACATGGGGGACTACAAGCGGGCGATCGAGGAGGCGGAAAAGGCGATCCAAATCGATCCAGAGTTCGGCAATCCGTATAACGATATCGGTGTCTATCTGATCGAGCAGGGAAAAGAAGACGAGGCGATCCCTTACCTAGAAAAGGCCATGCGCACCAAGCGCTACTGTTGCTACCAATTTCCGCATTTCAACCTGGGGCGGATTTACCTGAAAAAGAAGATGTACGAAAAGGCGCGCCAAGAGTTCGAGAAGTCGCTCGAAATCGACCCGGACTACCTCCCCGCGCTCGAGGGCATGGAGATCCTGAAAGCCCTGGGGTTTAAGGAAACCTGAGACCCATCGTTCCCCCTTCAACTCACTTTCCACGCTAGGTCTACTGATTTGGTGGAAGGAGAATTCAGTTCAATCCTAGCCGAACGGAGAACGAAAGAATTCAAAGGCAAATGCTTCTGCAGCCAAATAAGCGGTCAGGAGACCCTTACGACGGTTGGGATGGCATCGATCTAAAGGGTTCTGCCTGGGGTGATCGTGGATGTAGGCGAAGGGCTTGACGTTCGGTCCTTATCTTCTACAACAGTTCCGCGTAGCCAGTAAAGGAGTATGTCGCTAATCAGATCTGCCGCCTCCTCTCGCAACCCTCGGTCTGACAAAGACTTCCAGACATAAAAGTCAGTCAGGGCCGTTACGATCTTCAATGTCCGTTGGTCTATGACGCTGGGCCGGAGGGACTCCCGCACGGTCGCCTCGAGGCGCTCCTCCAGATGCCGCACTCCAGCATCCAATACGGGCAACTTTTTCCTCTCGCAACGACCCACTTCAAGCCAGGGAGCGACCCTCTCGTAGAAGCCGAAAAGTTCTTGCACTAGGGTTTTGATCTGCTGCGATAGAGAATATTGGCCAGAGGAGATCGGGGGATTCGGAGGCCGAGTAATTTCTACGATCCGTGGACCACAGGCACGGACTATATCATCGAGCGAAGGAAAGTGGCGCTGTACGGTTCCTAGCGCCACGTCAGCACGACGAGCGATATCGTCAAAAGAAGTCCCCAACACCCCCTTCTCAGCATGCAGGACAACAATAGCATCTAATATACGCCGTCGAGTTTCCTCAACGACAGTAGCACGTTTGCCCAGGTTATAGCGCCTAGGTGCCATACCTCTATTTTTAGAGAATTAACGAAGTCAAGTCAAGAAAATTAATTAGAAGCAAAGCTTAATTAAAAAGAGATGCAGGGTTGGTTTTGTAGTCAAGTATTTGAAAATTCGCCATATTTCTGAGGTATCATTTATTTCAACATCTGTACTTGACACCAGATTTAAATTAATGTAAGTAACTTTGCAATTAATTAATGGCCGGAGGGAGGATAAAACTGTGGAAGCGAAAGAGCAAGCAGGCCTTATCATTGTTTGCCCGGGACAAGGGAAGTCGGTGAACCTGGGTGGTCTAGGAGTCGACTTCAAGGTGTGGGGCTACCAGACCGGGGGACGGCTCGCGATCGTCGAACATCCGATTGCTCCGTACCGGCTGGTTCCGCCGCATACTCACACGATGGAGGACGAGCTATCCTACGTGCTTCAGGGGAGGATCGGGGTGCGGGTCGGTGACGAGATTGCGGAGGCAGGAGCCGGCACGTACATCTACAAGCCCTGCAATGTCCCGCACACTTTCTGGAATCCCGGATCTGAGCCCGCGCGTCTCCTTGAGATCATCTGTCCGGCCGGCTTTGAGAATTACTTCATGGAAATCGCAGAGCTCTTCGAAAAAGGTGGGAAGCCGGGCGGCCCTGAGCATGAGACGATTGCCGGCCGCTACCACGAATCGCACTTCATGGACTGGGTGCCTGAGCTTAAGCAGCGATTTGGTCTCAAGGTTCTTGGCGAGCCCTAGACCGTATAGCGACCGTTCAGCTTAAAGTTCAACACCGTGTGGATGTACTGACCCCGGGATTGCTTGGGCGAGGTTAACCCTTCCCATACGGTTGGAAAAGGGGTTCGGGAGTCTTTTCTAATTTGGTTGAGACAAGCTTCCGCGGCTTATTTGATTCCGCTCAAGATGCGGTTCAACGCTTGTTAAGCCAGAGCATGATGAATGTACATAACGAGAATCGCCGGAAAGAAGGTAAACATCAGTAACTGTTCAGGAGGGTTTATGAAGAGACTCAAGGCCATCAGCTGCATGTTAGCAGGACTACTGTGCCTGGCCGGAGGAGCTATTCTGGCCCAGACCACTGTGTCGGCCGAGCAATCCGGGCCGGCGGCGCACGCAATGAATTTACATTTCAAAGATCTCAAGTGGGAGAAGCTCCAGCCAGAACTCGGGAAGCGGTCGGCGGAGATCACCACACTGCGGGTCGATCCGAACACCAAGGCGACGCACCTCATGATCCGGGTCCCCAAAGATTTCCACGTCCCTAAGCATTGGCATACAGCAAACGAGACCCACACAGTTGTAAAGGGCACGTTCATCATAGAGTCCCAAGACAAGCGAGAGGCGTTGGGACAAGGCTCGTGGAACTACGTGCCGAGCAAAATGGTACACGAGGCGTGGACGAGACCCAACGAGGGAGCGTTGCTCTACATCACGGTGGACTCGGCCTGGGACATCAACTGGGCGGGCGGGCCGCCGAAGCCCTCTGACTTCCTGGGTGGCCGGAAGAATTAGACCCAATCGCTCAAGCTGAAGCAGCCCTCCGCGCTGCGCCGGCTGACCTCGAAGAGCGCAGAAGGTGTCCGGCTTGAGTTATTGAATTTTAACCTAACCGTCAGACTGTGTGAAAACATACTATTCGCCATTCGACGAAGCTCAGGGCAAACGGCTAAGCAGTTGAAATTCAACGGGCCCATCCGTTCATGGTGAGCTTTGTGGAACCATGAACGGGGTTTTCACACAGTTTGGTGCGCTTTTAAGTATCCCGCAAGTTCTTATGCCTGATCCCCAGATCGCGGTGGCCGCCCGCCAAATCTATGAGCATCTCAACCTAGAATTCGCGACTACCTGGCCGGAGTGTGATCTCGACGCTAGAATCCGTGCCCTATTGATTTACGCGAAGGAGCTGACCGAGACGCCCAGCCTTGTGGGCGACCCCGACATCGACGCGTTACGTCAGGCAGGTTGGGACCAGAAGGGAATATATGGGGCGACTGCACTCATATCATTCTTCAACTTTAGCGGCCGGATGGAAGCGGCTTCAGGGCTACCTATGGACAAGATTCCGCCAGAAGTGAGTTTCCCAGAAGCCACCTCTGACAGCTAGTTCAGGCAAGCGGAGCAACACTCACAGCAATGAGACCACGAACCACTGATTGGGACGGACCGAACATCTTACACGCCGCAGGCATCTGCAATAGGATTTGGCGCGGCATTGAACTCAGGACGCTTCACTCAAATCAACGAAAAAAGATGGCGGGTCCCGGCTACAGATGCGGAAACGATCTGAATCGGAAGCGGATAAATGGGCGAATGAGTTCGAAGTCTTGGGTATTCAGCGTGACCAGCGTAGCGCCGATCCGGCGGCAGGAAAGGGCGATTAAGACGGATTAACGATTCTTTTTACGCGCTCAAAGGGCAGGAAACATTTTTCCACCCGGCGGACGGCAATCTCATCGACGCAGCCGACGATAAGCTCCTGGGCAACGACGCTGGAGAAGTAAGTGGAAGGAACATAGCGACTATATTGCTCGGCATGCTGGACAGCGAATTCACGCTCTCGCAGGCAGCGAATATAAATATAGATGAGGGGGCCCGGTTTCAGGAGAAGACCACCGCTACATCAGTTCTCTGATCAGAGACTGGGCAATCTCGGGAGAAACTCCCAAAGGACGACGGGCGAGCGGGCCACCCTCAGCCAGAACCGGCTCCAACTGGTCCAGAGAGGGCAGGTCATCGCGCTTCCAGAAAAGACCGATTGGGATTACTTCGCCCCACATATAGGCTCTCTCCATCGCGGCATTAAAGTTGGCGGGGTCGTGGCCCATATCCTCAAGCGTTCTGGTACGCTGTTTGAAGAACTCGTGAGAGTTGTCGTGGTTGTAGGTCACGCATGGGCTAAAAGCGTCGATGAGGGCAAAGCCTTTGTGCTGGATACCACCCTTGATGAGATGAACCAAATGTTTGACCTGACCGGTAAATCCTCGGGCCACATAGGTCGCCCCTCCGGCAATGGCCAATGGGATCGGATTGATCGGATTCTCCACGCTCCCGTACGGCGTGCTTTTGGTTTTCATCCCCTTGGTACTGGTGGGAGAAACCTGGCCGGTTGTCAGCCCATAGATCTGGTTGTCCATGACGATGTAGGTAAGATCGACGTTGCGGCGTATGCAGTGAAGAAAATGATTCCCTCCAATGCCGTAGCCATCGCCGTCTCCCCCGGTGGCGATAATCTTCAGCTCGTGATTGGCAAGCTGGACCCCTGTAGCAACCGCTAGCGCCCGGCCGTGCAGCGTGTGCATGCCGTAGGCATTGATATACCCCGGCAAGTTCGAAGAGCACCCGATGCCGCTGACCGTCACGACCTCATGGGGTTGAAGTCCGAGTTCGACGATGGCCTGCTTCAAAGCGCTCAGCACACCAAAGTCTCCGCAACCGGGGCACCAATCGGGGTCCACCTTGCCCTTGTAGTCTTTAACGGTGAGCTTGGCGCGGTCGGCTTTGCCCTCAAGCGCGCCGCGTGTCCCTGCCTCCGTTTCGGCCATCGGTATGCTCATGATAATCTCCTCAAACCATAATCTCGTGGACCGGCACGTAATTCCTGGCTGCGCCGGCCAGAATCGCTTTCACGCCGTCCACGATATGGTGCGGCATGAAAGGTTCGCCGTCGTATTTGCGGATATGGCCATCGGCTACGATGCTGGTCTCGGAGCGCAGATAACGCGCAAATTGGCCGCTGTAGTTGTTTTCCACGATGATGGTTTTTTTGCCGTTTGAAACAATAGAAGCGATCGCGTCGGCATGAAGCGGTACAAGCCACTTGATCTGTAGATGATTGGCGACAATCCCTTCCTCCCCGGCAAGTTTTTCCATCGCCTCGCGTATCACCCCTTCGGTCGAACCCCAGCCAAGCAGCGTGACCTGAGCGTCCTCGGGTCCGAATAGTCCCGGCGGCTCCAGGAGGGGCAGAATCCCTTCCATTTTTCGCATGCGCTTTTCATGGATCGCCCGGCGCTTGTTGGGATTCGTGAACTCGTCGCTGATGAGCACGCCGTCCTCGTCGTGCTCGTCTGTGGCTACTACGTGCGCGTATCCCGGCGTGCCCGGCAGGGCGCGTGGCGAGATGCCGCTCGCGGTGATTTTGTAGCGTTTATAGTCACCGTCGGGTGGTGGCGAGTCTCCGTTTAGGCCGATGACCGCACCGCGGTCGATCGGAACGTTAAAATCTAGCTCGGCGGGGTCCACGCTGGACCGGCCTTCAGAAAGCAGCAGATCGGAGATCACAATGCCGGGGCACTGAAATTTGTCCACCAGATTGAAAAGCTGCGGCACAGTCTTGAAGCAATCGGGAATATTGGTCGGAGCGACGATGATGCGAGGATAATCTCCTTGGCCGGCGCCCATGACCTGCCAGAGATCGCCCTGCTCGGTCTTGGTCGGTACGCCCGTAGCCGGACCCGCCCTCTGGACATTGATGCAGACCACAGGGATCTCCATCATGGCTGCCGACCCCAGGGCTTCGCTCATCAGCGCAAAGCCACCCCCCGAGGTAGCGCACATCGCGCGGCACCCGGCGTGGGCGGCGCCGATAGCCATGTTGATCACTCCGAGCTCGTCCTCAACCTGGCGGACCATGATCCCCAATTGACGGGCTTGTCGAGCCATCCAGTGAAGCACGCCGGACGCCGGGCTCATCGGATAAGCGCAGTAAAAACGTACCCCGGCCGCAGCGCCACCCATCGCCAATGCCTGGTTCCCTTCAAAAAAGGCTAACTTCTTTCCCGTATCGGGCAGAACAAACGGGAACGGCTTGAAATGAGCCGCGGCATAATCGAAACCTGCCCGCGCGACCCCCACATTCTGAGCAATGACCGCCCCGCCTTTCCGCTTGAACTGAAGGGTCAGAATTTCCTCCAGAACCTTAAACTCCACTCCGATCAGTCGGAGGACCGCCCCCAAGGCTATGGTGTTTTGAACCAGATCCCCCTTGAGCGTGGGTGCCAGCTCTTTAACCGAAAAGGGACAACACTGCACGCCATCAGCGGCCGGGCCGGGCTTGATCTTGTCGCTGTTGTATAGCACCGCAGATCCGGCTCTCATCAGCCTGAGGTGCCGATTCATTGTGTCTTGATTTAAGGGAATCAGGATGTCCAGCTTGTCGCCGAAGCTGTGCACCGGCTGATCGCTTGTCCGAAGCGTCAGAAAAATATGCCCGCCGCGAATGATCGATTGGTAGGCGTTATAGGCGTTCAAGTGAAGGCCGCGGCGCACGAAGATGCGCGCCAGAATGTCGCCAGGCGTGGCAATTCCCTGGCCGGCAGCGCCGCCTATGGCTATCGCAAGATCAAATCTACGCATGGCTGAGCCCTTTGAGAAATTTTACAATCCCATCAAGTTCCCTTCAATACGTTCATATTCTGTGGCGCAAAATGCAACTTTTTCCGTAAGAACTTCTTATGACAGTTTACCTAGTATCTGCTTAATCTCATCGGCCGAGTAGGCACGCATCGTCTCGGTGCGGACATTTCCCAAAGATCCCAGGTTCAACGCCAAGGCCGTCATCGCCTCATCATTCGGCGCATCGGATACAAGGACAGCATCATATGCCCCCATCGTCCAGTAGGTGTCTTTGATCTTGATGCCGAGCTTGGATGCCATGGCGCTCAACGCCTTAGCCCTCTCGGTGGTTTGCTTGATCTGGCGGATCCCTTGATCCGTAAAACGAACCAGAGAAATATAGGTTGCCATACCTGTCTCCTTTCCAAAAACCAAGGAACAAAAAAGCCAGTATGCCCTAGCAGAATGGCTGCAAAAGCACCTGGCTCCCCATTTTTCATATCCCCACTCAGAGCGCCGCTTTAGGTTCTTCTGTTTGGCCTCAACTCGTGAAGCCTTCTCAAAGATGGGGGAGGCTCTTACTTTTTATCTCTGGATCAAGGCACCAATATCAACCCATAAATAGACTATCAAGCCCGAGGTGACTTTCCAAGAGCGTGGCGCTGAAGCCGGTTGCGGCGTTTCTCATGCGGTCGTGGCGGCGATTTGGCTGGAACACGGCGATTGGCCGGCTAAGCTAGACTAATGAAGCGTCGGCTTGGAGTCATCGTTTTTATCCCCGCTGATCACGCGGAAGCGCCTGCGGCGGCGGGCAAGACGGTACTTGTCCAGATAAATTTTCGCCCATGCCCAGGGATTTCCCCAGCGCAGATAGACATAGCCAAAACCCATCCCTCCCAGATGAGCGAGATGGGCGATCCCCGATTGGCTCGCCACGATCGATGAGTAAAGGGAAATGGCCCCGATAAGCATCACGAAATGCTTCATCTTGATGGGAAACAGAAAATAGAAGTAAACGATGCGCTCGGGATAGATCAGGCCATAGGCCAGAAGGACTCCGTAAATTCCCGCGGAGGCCCCGATGCTCGGAACGATCTGGTTGGGTAGAAAAACCGTGTTCAAGATGCCCCCGCCGATCGCCGAAACAAAGTAGTAGCGAAGGAAAAACCGCGTGCCCCAGCGGCGCTCCAGGTCGCACCCGAACATCCAAAGGGCGAGCATGTTGAACAAGATGTGAAAAAGCCCGCCATGGAGAAACTGGTAGGTAAAGAGCTGCCAAACATAGAAATTGTGCAAGACTAAATCCGGCACAAGGCCGAACAATCTGATCATTCGGTAGTCTGTAAACGTTTGAAGGACGAAGACGGCAACGTTGGCGATCAGCAAGAACTTGATGGCCGGAGTAACGGAGCCGCCACCGAACATCACGTTTCTAGTCTGGTAGTACATTCTCCTTTAACCCTTTAACTTGAGCACGGGGACAGGCACGCAAGCGAGCCAGTCCCCTGCCTTTATCAACCTCCCAGATAAGCCTGACGCACCTGATCGCTACTGCCCAGGTCACCCGCCTGCCCCTCAAGGATGACGCTCCCGGTCTCGAGCACATAGCCGCGGTCGGAGATGGCCAAGGCCATGGCCGCATTTTGCTCTACCAGCAAGACGGTTACTCCTTGCCGATTGATGGCGCGGATCGTATCGAAAATCTGCCGCACCAGCAGCGGAGCCAAACCCATCGAGGGCTCGTCCAGCAGGAGCAGCTTCGGTTTGGCCATGAGACCGCGGCCGATCGCCAACATTTGCTGTTCCCCACCCGAAAGGGTCCCGGCGACCTGGCGCGCGCGCTCCTTGAGCCGGGGAAATAATGCGAACACCAGCTCCAAATCCCCGCCGATAGCGCTCGCCCGCCGCGTATAGGCGCCGGCCTTCAAGTTCTCGAGCACCGTGAAGCGCGGGAAAATTTTTCTCCCCTCGGGCACATGAACCACGCCCAGTTTTACGATCTCATGAGGACCCAAGCCCGCAAGGGCTCGCCCCTCCAAGTCGATGGTTCCGGCGCGCGGCCGGAGCGAACCGGAGATCGCCTTCAGGGTCGTGGTCTTCCCCGCGCCGTTGGCACCTAGCAGCGTCACCAACTCTCCCGCCGCGACCGACAAGGAAAATCCTTTGAGCGCGTGAATCGCGCCGTAGTAGACATGGAGCCCCTGAACCCTAAGCATGGCTCGCCCAATCGCTACGGCCGAGGTAAGCCTCAATCACCCGGGGATTCTCGCGCACCTCAACCGGCTCTCCCTCGGCGATCTTCTCGCCGTAATCAAGCACCGTAACCCGATCCGATACTCCCATGACGACCCGCATATTGTGCTCGATCAGCAGGATGCTGCGCACGTATTTGCCCACCAGCCGTTGCAGCAACGCCATAAGGGACTGGGCTTCGGACGGATTCATCCCGGCGGTCGGCTCGTCCAGCAAGAGGAGCTTGGGAGCCGAGGCGAGGGCGCGGGCGATCTCGAGGCGCCTCTGCTCGCCGTAGGAGAGATGACGCGCCCACTCGTTCCGCCTCTGCTCAAGCCCGACCAGACCGATCAATTCCATGGCCCCAAGCCTTGCCTCCCGCTCCTTTGCCCGCAGCCGCTGGCTGCGTAAAAATATATCCGCAAGGTTTACGCTCAGGCGCGAGTGCATACCCACCAGCACATTCTCCAAGACCGACATTTGGGAAAATAGGCGAATGTTTTGAAAGGTGCGGCCGATCCCGGCGCTCGTAATCTGATCCGGCCTCAACCCCGCCAGCTTTCTGCCGAGAAAGCATATCTCCCCCCCATCCGGAAAGTAGATCCCAGTCAGGATATTGAAGAGCGTCGTCTTGCCCGCGCCGTTTGGCCCGATCAACGAGGCGATCATCCCCTCTTCCAGATGAAGATCCACTCCGGCCAGCGCCAGAAGCCCGCCGAATCTCTTGCTCACGCCTCGAACCTCAAGCAGCGCCATCTGCTTCAGTCTCCCTTCCGCCGCGGCGGCAGCATGCCCTGCGGTCTCAAGATCATCATCAGGATGAGGATGAGCCCGAAAACCATCCGCTCATATTTGGCAGGCTCGAACTGGGCCGGGATCTGGCTCAGATCAATACTCCCGAGCAAGGGGAGATGAAGGATCAGGCCCGATTGGCGAAGCTCGTTGAGCCAAAGCGAGAGGCCCTTAAGGATCTGCAGGTTTAACACCGTCACCACCGTCGCGCCCAGGATAGCCCCCGGAATGGAGCCCATCCCCCCCAGGATGACCATCGCGAGCACCCCGATGGATTCCATAAAGGTGAAGCTCTCAGGATTGATGAAGATCTGCTTTGCGCTGAAGAGCACTCCGACAGCCGCGGCAAAGGCGGCGCCAACGGCGAAGGCGAAAAGTTTCATGCGTACGACGGGGATGCCCATCGTCGCCGCGGCGACTTCATCCTCCCGTATCGCCTTCCACGCCCTGCCGATCGGAGAGTCCTCCAGCCGGCGCGTGGCGGTGACGATGAGGAGGACGAGCACGACGACAAGAAAGTAAAAATAGAGCGGATAAAGGGCGGCCGGATCCGTCTCGAGGCCGAAAAGCTTCAAAAGGGGCTGAAAGAACAGCGGTGGCCTCTGGATCGGCGTGATTCCCCTCGGGCCGTTGGTGAAATTGATCGGCTTATCGAGATTATTGACCAGGGCGCGAACGACCTCGGCGAAACCCAAAGTGACAATGGCGAGGTAATCCCCCCTCAGCCGCAGCACCGGGAGTCCCAAGAGCACCCCGGCCAGGGCGCCGACGAAAACGCTGAGCAGAAGAAAGACAAAGAACCAGGAAGGGGAAAGCGGGAAATAGGCACCGGGGAGGAACTCATTGGCCTGCGGCGAGCCGAAGATGGCCCATAGATAGGCCCCGATGGCATAAAAAGCCACGAAGCCCAGGTTGAGAAGGCCCGCGAAGCCAACCACGATGTTCAAGCCAAGGGCCAAAGCGACAAAGATTCCCACCTGAATGGCGATCTCAAGATAGTAGCCGTTGACGGATCCTAGAACCGGCAAAAGAACGACCAGCACGAGGGCGCCAAAAAAGCACTTCATCTTGAAGGAAAGAGGCGCATAGTAGACCCAGAGAAGCGAAGCTTCAAAGAAGACAAAAGCGATAACGGATCGAGGGAAGGTGAAGACCAGCGCGCTGCTGAGGCTGATATAACCAAGCAAACCGAGACCCCAGATCAACGCCATCACACGCCCTCCTCACGCACCTTTTCCCCCAAGAGCCCTTTGGGCCGAAAGACGAGGATCAGGATCAGCACGAGAAAGGCAAAGACATCCTTATACTCTGCGCCGAAGGCCCCGCCCGTAAGGACCGAAAGATAAGAGGCGGCAAAGGCCTCCATCAATCCCAGAACCATGCCGCCGAGAACCGCACCGGGGATATTGCCGATCCCGCCGAGGACCGCGGCTGTGAAGGCTTTCAGCCCGGGAATGAAGCCGGCATACGGATTGATGAGGCTGTAGTTAAGGCCGAACAGGACGCCAGCGGCGCCCCCCATCGAGCCCCCGACGAAGAATGTCAGAGCGATGATCTTGTTGACGTGGATACCCATCAGCGAGGCGGTATCGGGATCTTGGGCCACGGCGCGAATGGCGGTGCCTACTTTGGTGCAATTGACGAAGAGATAAAGGGCCAACAGCATCAACAGAGCCGTGAGGATCACCAAAAGCGACTTCACCGGGACGTCCACCGCCGCTCCCAAATGCACGCTCTGTTCCAGCAGATCGAGGCTTGGATAAGTCAGGTAAAACGTATTGTGCCAAATGCTCTCGGTAAGACGGATAAAATCCTGCAGGAAAAACGAGGCACCGATGGCGGAGATGAGGGGAACCAATCGGGGCGCGCCGCGAAGGGGGCGGTAAGCGACCCGCTCCAATCCCATCGCCGCAAGGCCGCTCGCCACCATCCCGGCAAGCAGGAGCGCGACCACGATGAACACCGGGTTCAGCGCAGCGAGACTTCCCGAAGCCTCGAGCAGCAAAAAAACCTCCACACCGACGAAGGCCCCGATAATAAAGATCTCGCTATGGGCGAAGTTAATGAACTCGAGCACCCCGTAAACCATGGTATAGCCCAATGCGATCAGAGCATACATGAAGCCCAGGACGATTCCGTCCATGAGAACTTGTGGAAATATGGCGAGCGCGAGATCCAAAGCCGGGCTGCCTTTGCGAAGCATGCTATGCTAACAAATCGCTCCCGCTATCGCCACCTTCCGGCGCGGACTTGATTTCAATTCTTCCTTAGGGCATAAGCGCCTTTAGCGCACTCCGTAAAGCCAGGGATGATCCAAACATGACGGCGCAAGGAGAGAAACCTCGGGGAAGCTGGTCCGGCTTCATCGGCTTTGTCCTGGCGGCGATGGGCTCCGCGGTCGGACTCGGAAACGTCTGGCGGTTCCCGTACATCACCGGAAAATACGGTGGCGGGGCCTTTGTCCTCGTCTATATCGGCTGCGTCTTGATCGTGGGCGTCCCCATCATGCTCGCCGAGTTCCTGATCGGTCGTAAAGCCCAGCGCAACGCAGTGGGCGCCTTCAGAGCGCTCCGCCCGCGCTCCCCTTGGGTTCTTACGGGCTGGCTCGGGGTGCTGACCGGATTTGTCATCCTCTCCTACTATTCCGTGGTGGGTGGTTGGGTCCTCCATTACATCTTTCTCTCCTTTCGAGATCAGTTCGCCGGAGGGTCCCCGGAAGGGATCGCCGCGCTTTTCCGCAGCCTAGAGGAAAACCGCTTGCTTCAGGTTTTTTGGCACGCCGTCTTCATGCTTCTCACCATCGTCATCGTCGCAGGAGGCATTCAGAAAGGCATCGAGCGGGGCAATGAGGTCATGATGCCCGCCCTGTTTCTCCTTCTCTGTGCTCTGCTCGTCTACGCCCTGCAAACCGAGGGGGCGCGGAGGGGAATCGACTTTCTCTTGAGCCCGCGCTGGAAAGATCTCAGCCCGACGGCGGTTCTTGACGCGCTCGGACAGGCTCTATTTTCCCTCAGCCTCGGCATGGCCGCGATGATCACCTACGGGAGTTATCTGAGCAAAAAAACCAACCTTGTCAGCTCCGCCTTCTATGTAGCGGCGGGCGACACCCTCGTTGCCCTGCTGGCGGGAGTCGTGATCTTCCCTCTGGTCTTCACATTCCAGCTCGAGCCCACGGCGGGACCGAGCCTCCTCTTTCGCACCATGCCGATCGCCTTCGCGAAGCTTCCGGGAGGGCAACCGGTGGCGCTGGCTTTCTTTTTTCTTTTCACCTTTGCGGCCCTGACCTCTAGCATCTCCCTCCTGGAAGTGGTGACGGCATATTTTATCGACGAGCGGGGATGGAGCCGAAAGCAGGCAAGCTGGATCCTGGGTGGAATCATCTTCCTGTTGGGCATTCCATCCGCTCTAAATCTAAATTTTCTCGGCTCTATGGACGGTCTCGCCACCAATTATCTGCTCCCCACAGGGGCTTTTCTCATTGCTTTGTTTACGGGATGGGGCTTGAAATCCCAGGAGCGGCAACAAGAGTTCGAAATGGGCGAGATCCAGAGCTTTGTCTATTTGGGCTGGTCTTTCGTGATCCGGTTTATCAGCCCGGTAGCGGTCGCCCTGATTTTTCTCCACCAGCTAGGGGTGTTCTGATTGGGCTCCATCAAAGAATCACAAGGAGGGCCAAACCGATGCTCCAGGTGAGTGCACTGAGAACCTTCGCGATGAACGCCAAAGACCTCGCCGAGGCCGAGAAGTTTTACACACGGCTCCTCGGCGCAGAGGTGATCAGGAGAATCGAGCCAAACGAGGAGCAGCTCAAACGCGGGCGCGTCAAAGAGGTGCACGTCCAATTAGGGAACTTCCAGGTCCACATCTTCGACGCCTCCAAGGGCCCGCGTCAGGGGGTACCGCACCACACCATCATGATTCCCTGGAAGGAGAAGGAAAAAAACATCCGGGATATCGAACAGACCGGATCCAAGGTGGAGAACATCCGGGACCATCCCGACGGAAAAGGCTATTCCCTTTACGTCAAAGACCCGGACGGAAACATCTGGGAGCTGTGGTCGGCGCCTTGAGGGCCATACCTCACTTAGAATAAATGATGAGAGGTCCTTTCGTCTCAGATCCAGTTCTCTACCCGAAGCCCAGGCACCTGTTTGAACTCTCTTTCATTGTTGGTCACTAACCGCACTCCGAGACTGAGGGCGTGCGCGGCGATGAGCAGATCCATCGCGCCTATCGGGTGGCCTTTCCTCTCAAGCGTAGCTCTGATTTTTCCGTAGGCTTCGGTTGCTTGTCTGTCAAAAGCTGCTACGTCAAGGGGTGAAATAAACTCTTCGAGGGCCTCCCGATTTTTCTTGGACTGGGCGCTCCTCTCAGCGCCGTATTCCAGTTCGGCCAGAGTGATGGTTGAAATCCCGATATCCCCGACTTGGAAGGAGCTAAACCGCTGGAGCACCGAATGGGGACTCCGCTTGATGATGTAGATGCAGATATTCGTATCGAGCATGACTTTCATAAGAAAGCCCGCTCTCTTTTCTGCGCTCGCGGCTGCCTTCGACCACTCTCCATGAAATCATCCGTGAATTTCTCCAGGCTCTTGATGAGAGCGGCCCAGGATTTCCTCTTGGGCCGAAGCACTAAGGATGCCCCCCTCTTTACGATTTCCACCTCGTCGCCTTCCATCTGAAATTCTTTGGGTATCCTTACGGCCTGGCTATTCCCGCTACGAAAGATTTTTGCCGTCTTCACCGTGCGCCTCCGTATATATACGGCAGGATATACACCGTAGGAAGGGATGTCAAGGTTGGTATTCCCGAACGGGCTTCGCTTGCAAGAAACTTGGGGTCTTCTATGCGTCAACAATGCTAGCTAGTCTCTTCACGTTCCTAGGAGGAAAAATAGTGAATATCCGACCCGGCACCCTTGCCTTAGGCTAAAGCTCCAGAATGCGCATACTAACGCTGTCTGTTTTTATCAATACTTCTTCCATGACCGAAAGGTATTAGACCAGCTGCCTGGGAGTCAACCCATTCGACACCCCGCCCACAGGGCGGGGCTTGCTCAGGGTTGACGGTGAGCGACATATGAACAGCTTGACCCCCGTGCACGGCTCGACTGAGCTCGCCGAAGTCAGCACAGGGCATGAGTCGAACCGTCAAGAACAAATCAGTATTATGTACCCGGAATCTCGTCCTCCCCTGCCCACCTCGCGCACGAGAGCCAGGCTAGGAAAGACGACAAAGGATTGGCGACGAGGGAAGCGAGACAGAAGGCCGCAGATTATTCTTCCCCGTACTGCTCTTTCAGTTTCGCAACCACGTATAACTACTGCTACTCTGCTGCTCCAAACCACTTGATTTCTTCCAGCACCTCTTTGGGCAGGTCCTTTGGAACCTCTCTACGTGCGACCGCGCACGCTGGTATCAAACCGTCGGGATAATTCGACTTCTCGGGAATTCGGTCCCAAAAAGAACTTCCGATCATTCGCCTTGTTGTTCGATTCAGACCCATTCGATACGACAGAAGGATGCTACCTTTTTAAACTCCGGGTCTCCTGTGACTATGGCCGCTTTTTCCCTTAGAGCTGTAGCCAGCAGAAAGGCATCTGCATATGAGATTGCGTAACTCCCTTTCAGCTCTGCTGCGGCATAGACCAGGCTGTCAGAAGCCGGAATGATCCTAAAGCCGAGTCGTACCACACTTTGGATCGCGCGGATCTTGGCCTCCTCGCCAAAGGTTCTCTTAGTTCGATAGATAATCTCGCCGAAGTTGATGATCTGAAGAAGCGGTATGGCTTTGAGCCTGCGGTCCTCATCCAACAGCTTGGCCACCCTTTGGTATCGGGGTTCTTTTTGCAGGAGCTTAAGGAGAGCGAAGCTGTCGTAGATCCTTGCAGGCAAGGCTCACTCCTTGGCTCTGTCTTTTAAGAGTTGCTTTGCCAAAGAGGGTCTCTTCGGTAGGACG
>JACPSF010000224.1 GCA_016193385.1 Deltaproteobacteria bacterium | reverse complement strand
CATCTTCATCGCCTTGGTGATCTGCTGCGTGTTGCGGATCGAAACGATCCGTTTGCGTATTGCCTTTAAAGTTGCCATGGCTCAGTTGGGCTGCATAGACACTTTGAACGGCTTGAACGATTTAAACTGTTTAAACGGTTCAAGTAGTTCAATTCGTTCAGTCCTCGGTCCTATTCCTTAAAGCTCGAGTTAAATTCCTCTAAGATTTTTTTGATCTTGCCGCGCAGCTCCTCATCCAGCTCACGCTTTTTGAGGATTTCCGGAAGCAGATCGGGATAACTGGACTCAACGAAGGCATAGAGCTCGCGCTCGTACTTCTTGAGCGCGCCGACCGGGAGATGATCTACAAAGCCGTTGGTCCCGGCATAGATGATCAGGATCTGCTTCGCCACGGTCAACGGCGCATATTGATCCTGCTTGAGGATCTCCACCAGGCGACTTCCCCGGGCGATCTGGCGCTGGGTGGTCGCGTCCAGGTCGGAGCCGAATTGGGCAAAGGCCGCCATCTCCCGGTATTGGGCGAGGTCCAAGCGGAGACTTCCCGCCACCTGCTTCATCGCCTTAATCTG
Organism: Deltaproteobacteria bacterium; assembly: GCA_016193385.1. Next base: position 32,768 of record JACPSF010000224.1, on the reverse strand, counting down.
GGCGGCGCCCCCGACGCGCGAGACTGAAAGGCCTACGTTGATCGCCGGCCGCACGCCGGAGTAAAAGAGATCGCTTTCGAGATAGATCTGCCCATCGGTGATCGAGATCACATTCGTGGGGATGTAAGCCGAGACGTCGCCTGCCTGGGTCTCGATGATGGGAAGGGCCGTGAGCGAACCGCCGCCGCGGGCATCGCTCAGTTTGGCCGCGCGCTCGAGCAGGCGCGAGTGGAGGTAGAAAACGTCTCCCGGGAACGCCTCCCGGCCCGGCGGACGGCGCAGCAGCAGCGAGAGCTGCCGGTAGGCCACGGCATGCTTGGAGAGATCATCGTAGATGACTAGGGCATGGCCGCCGCGGTCGCGGATGTGCTCTCCCATGGTGCAGCCGGTATAGGGAGCGATGAACTGCAGCGGCGCCGATTCGGCGGCCGTGGCGGAGACGACGATCGTATACTCCATGGAACCGTCCCGCCGCAGCCGATCCACGACTTGCGCGACCGTGGAGCGCTTCTGTCCGATGGCGACATAGATGCAGGTGACATTGCCGCCTTTCTGGTTGATGATGGTGTCGATGACCAGCGCGGTCTTGCCCGTCTGCCGGTCGCCGATGATCAGCTCGCGCTGGCCCCGGCCGATGGGAATCATCGCGTCGATCGCTTTGAGCCCGGTTTGAAGCGGTTCTTTGACGGGCTGTCGCGCTATGATCCCTGGGGCCTTGACCTCGATCCTCCTTCTCTCCTTGATCTCGATGGGCCCGCGGCCGTCGATCGGCTCGCCCAAGGCGTTCACCACCCGGCCGACCAGGGCTTCCCCGACTGCCACCTCGGCAATCCGACCCGTGCGCTTGACCGTATCTCCCTCTCCGATGAGATGCGTCTCGCCGAAGAGAGCGGCGCCGACGTTGTCTTCCTCGAGGTTCAGCGCCACGCCGTAGATCCCGTGGGGAAACTCCAGCAGCTCCCCCGCAGCCACGCGGTCAAGCCCGTAGATGCGGGCGATGCCGTCGCCAGTGGACAGGACGGTCCCGACCTCCTGAACCTCCACCGCCTTGTCATAATCCCGGATCTGCTCCTTAATGATCCGGCTGATTTCCGCTGTGCCAATCTCCATCCTTCTGCCTCCTTCGGCTGCCTTCGTCCCGAGCTCAGGCCGAGGGGAGCTCAGGTCGAAGCCTTCAGTACCCGCGCTCAATGCGCTGCTTCATTTTTTCCAGTTGGGTGCGCACGCTGCCATCGTAGACTCTGCCTTCCAACTCGATCCGCACCCCCCCGATGAGCCCTAGATCAGTCTCTTCGTGCAGGATCACTTCCTTGCCGGAGATGCTCTGGAGCGCTACACGAACCCTCTCCATCATATCCCGACTTAGCAGGGCCGCTGCGACGACCCGGGCCTCGACTCGACCCTTTGCCTCGTCCAGCAACCGCCGATAACGCGAAGCGATCGAGGGAAGAAGGCCCACGCGATCCCGGTCCACCAGGAGGGATAAGAAATGGATCATGAGGGAGGAAAGGCCAACGGACCGGGCGACCTCGATCACCACATTCTTCCGCGCCCGTGCCGCCAGGGCGCGATTGCTAACCACCCGGATAAGTGCCGACGTCGTGTAGACCTCGGCATAGCGGCTGATTTCCTGGCCCACCTCTGCCTCCCGCGCCTCTTCAAGGGCCAGCTGGAAAAGGGCCCTCGCGTATCTGCGACTTAACCTTCCTTCGACCATCAAATCTGTCCTACACCGTGCACAAATTCTTCGACCAGACGCTGCTGGTCTGCGGCAGTCAACTGCTGCTGGAGCATCTCGGCGGCCTTGCGCTCAGCCATCGAGGCCATCTCGGCTCTCAACTGCTGGCGCCGCGCCTTGACTTCCTGTTGCGCCAAGAAATCAGCGTCGGCTTTGACCTTGGCGGCTAACTCCTCGGCCTCGGCGACAAGCCTGGCCCGCCCTTTCTCACCTTCCTGCCGCAGCCTTTCGCGCAGCTCCTGGGTCTCCGCCTCAAGGCGCGCCAGCCGACCCCGGTAATCCTGGACTATCGCCTCGGCGCGCGCCCGATCCTCCTCTGCCTCTTTCACCGCGCTAACAATCCTGCCGCGCCGCCCCCGCAGGTAATCCCGCAGCACGGGCAGCAGGTAGCGCTTGATCAGGTAGGCGAAAATGAGAAAGTTGACGAGCGGAAAGATGAGCTGAAACCACGCCACTTCATGGGCCTCCTCGGCACCTGAACCCGCCGCCCAAGCCTGGGTGACCCACAGGCCTAACAGAAGCCTCATCCGACCCTCCGTCCGAGGACTTTCTCCGCAATTTGCCGGGCGATCTCTTCGGCCTCACGTGCCGCCCCCTCGCGCTCCCGCTGCATGGCCTGCTGCAACTCGTCCCGGACAGCTTGAAGCAGCTTTGTCGATTCCTCCCGGGCTTGCGCCAAAAGCCGCTCGTTGGCTCGCCGACCCTCCTCCAACAATGTCTCCTTCACTCTCAGCCCCTCCTCCCGGGCGCTTTCAATGCCGCGTTCGTAGCCCGCCCCCAGCCGCTCGCCTTCCTCCCTGAGAGACGCGGCCTCCGCCCTCGAACCCTCAGTCCTTCGCTCCCTCTCCTCCACCAGTCGGAGAAAAGGCCCGAACAAGATCTTGCTCAAAAGAAACCAGAGAACCAGAAAAGCGAAAATCTGAATGACGACCGTATAATCTAGTGCGATCATAATTAACCCAGGTCGTGGTGGTCGATCGCGCGCATAGCTTTCCCCAGAGAGAGAATGGTTCGAGGCCCGCTCGATCGAGCTTTACAGCGAAAATTTCTGGGAATGAAGCTAGGATGTGGTGATGAGATGAGTGGCGAACCTCAGCCTATTTCTCCTCACCCTTCTCCCTTGCCCCTCTCATGGAGCAATCACCGTCAAACAACACGCCCTCTGCGACAACCAGCCGGGGGGTTTCAATATTGCCGAAGAGCCGGGCCGGACTTTCCAGCTCCACCTTCTTTTTGGCTGCCACATCACCCTCGACACTGCCGCGTATGATGATGACGTCGCCGGAAACCTTGGCCCGCACCTCCGCTCCTTCACCAATGGTCAAAACCCCATGGCAAAGTACCTCTCCCTCCACAGTTCCCTCGATCCTCGCGGGACCATGGAAGGTTAGCTGTCCAGTCACCCGACTCCCTTTATATAGATGAGCGACCAGTTCCTCGCCAGTGGATTCAGCCGGGCTGAGGTCTGCGGCGCCGGGCGGCTCTACCGCTGGCTCCGGCGCTTCCTCAAGAGGGCCTTTTTTACCTCCGGGGCTGCGATCAAACCAAGCCATGAGACTTAAATCCCCTAAAAGACAAATTTTTTCTATAACATTCAGCCCAACCATTGTCAAAAGACCGAACGGCCCATTTGCCATTTTTTGCCGCCGCGCTATAAGCAGAGAAGATCGGAGGGGCTCGGTGTCGACCCCGGTAAAGTATTTGCTCTTCCAGCTTCCTGGATGGGTACTGGCAGCAGTTATCCTCAGTGGATTGCGATATTGGACGGCCATACCCGCCTGGGTAGCCTTGGGACTCTTTGTTCTATGGGTCGCAAAGGATCTCGTGATGTATCCCCTCCTACGCACCGCGTACGAATCGGGAGTGAAGACCGGAGCCGAGCGACTGATCGGGGCGCGCGGAGTGGCCCAGGACGAGCTTTCCCCCCGGGGCTACGTACGCGTGCGCGGGGAGCTTTGGCAGGCTGAGGTCGAGCCGAGCGACGACCCGCTCGCGCCCGGAAGCCCCGTAAAAGTTTTGGCTGCCGAGGGAATGACCTTGATCGTAACAGCAGAAAAGAACTAAGGTGTGGATTTACTAAAACCCAAAGCAAGAAGCTCGCACCCGCTACAATGGGTCATCGAGCCCCTCGAAGAGGAGCCGTCATTCATCGCCAAGGCGATGTTCGGCTGCGTAGGTTGCTACCTCCACGGCCGGCTTGTTTTGGTCTTGGCTGCCCGCAGGCACGAGCCCTGGATGGGGCTGCTCGTTCCAACGGAAAAGAACCACCACACCTCGCTACGGCGCGAGCACCATGGCTTGGTTACTCACCCCATCCTGAAAAAGTGGCTCTACCTGCCGGAATCCAATGACGAATTCGAGGAGCGCGCCCGCGCCTTGGTGGAGTCCATTGTGGCTAATGACCTAAGGATAGGCGTGGAACCGACAAGAAAGAAAACTAGAGAGCGGAAAAGTCGCGGTAAACCGTTTCCGCAAAGCGGCGGGAAAATTCCTGATAGGCACGGTAAGTTCTGAAGGAGATGAAAAGTAAAACGAAAGATGCGACCAGTAGCGTCGACGACGAATCATGCCAGCCGACTTTTTGAGGCGCTACAAAACCGCCAAACAAGTAGATAAGAGCCGAGACAAACCAAAAAACAGTGCCGTCATCCTGCCTGGGGGTGGTGACTTCCGCAATCACAACGGCTACGGCCAGAATCGGCGTCGCCACAAGCCCCGCGTACCAGAACCAAATCTGGTTTGCCGGGGCAAAGAGTTCCGCCGCGGAACGAGCTAACAACCCAAAATAGTAAGCGACACCAAGGATTGAGGCGGCGCAGAGGCCCCGCATAAGGGCATACATCCCCTCAAATTGCTCGGCATAAGACGCCACGCCCTTTTGGATCAAAACCCTACGGCACAGGAAAAAGGCGTCCTGGCGCTTTTTCCGTACGTCGGGGCCCGCGTTGTCCCTTACATCGAGATCAAACTGAACCAAGATGCGGCGAACAAGGCGCCTCTTTAATTCTAGAGAGAGGGATTCATCATCGTCGTCTAAAAGGATATCGGAAGGGTACCTCCAAAAACCAGCGCTGTCCTTTCTTAACGAAGGAAGGGCAGGAATCGCCAGTCCCTGAAGTAAATGACCCGCAACATAAGCAAATACCAGGGCCAACAAAGCTGACGACCAATCCAAATTTGTGACGGTGCCGTCCCCCACGCCGTAAGGGAACCAAACTAGCGCGAGAAACGCGATTCCAGGAATGAGATAGCCATACAAATCGTAGAAATTAAGGCGCTCTACCATGTACTGGCTTTTTTCCTTTCTCGGGTTCTTCTCGTCTAATCTCCGAAAGAAGACGATTGAGAACGTCCCGCGCGCCCGAAGCCCGCTCGCCGCTCAGAAAAATAGATCCCACCCGCCGGTGACCCCCACCTCCAAGCTCTTCGCATAGCTTTCCCAAGGGAACGCCCTCGAATTCTTTCCAGGGGTTCCTCATGGCGGTGACCTTGGCCCCTCGTTCCCACCGAAGAATGCCCGCGGAATAGCGCGCCTCGGGGTAGAAGTAGTAGGGGGCGTACCGGCTTACGATCGTATCTTTGGCCTCGACGTCGAATACAACAATACCATCTTTTTCGAGCCTCGCGGCTTCTTTGAAACGATCCAAACCGGCTTCAATCAGGGCCAGGGCGCGGTTAAACCTTCGCTTAGCTTCAGCAAGTTCGGCCACTTCCTCCAAACTCTGCTTACGAAGAGCCCCCACCAGCCCAGCGCAGTACCCATCGCGATCTCCAAATACCAATCCCAAGCTGATTCTCAGTGCCGGCGCTGATGGAAAGATGGCTTCGGCAACCGAATCGTATCGAGCCGCGTCGATCTTATCCGCCCACTTTACTAGGCCCGTATAGCTGTCATTCCTATGGTCAAACGCTCTTGCCAAATGCTCCCAGAGAAGGATCGCACACGAGCCAGCCTGGTCGTCGTAGACGATCGCAGGCCCCTGCCGACGTTTAAAGTCTTCCCTAACTGCATCGGTCAGAAAGGTCGTAAGATGGTGATCTGCCCAAAAATCCGCGTCGGGGTGATAAAGAAAATCCACCACCGCGCATGGTCTAGCGAGATTAGAGGCTAGCCAATTATCACGAAGATCGTAGTTGACTGCCTGAAGGGTGGGGACACTCCAATCCTGCTTCTTCTCCAAGAAATCCCAAGTCAAGACGGCGGAGACGAGTCCGTCAAAACACGGCGCGTGAAAATAAATGTGCCCGTTAGGACCCATGAACTAAGATTGCCGACCCCAACCGATGCACTGCACCAATTATAGCCTAAAACGTCGTTCGCTCCCACGAACCTAGCCCAGACGGGGTAAATTAGTCAATGCGGATTTCTTTCTATTCCGCTTCCGCCCCAACACCAACAGGGCCTGGGGTTAATTCTCCGTCTGCAGTTTGCGCAAAAAGGTTCTGAGCCGGAGGCCCATTCGGCTTGCTTCTGACCGAAAATGACCCTATTTGTTGGAATCGAGCGATGGATTTGCAGATCGCGGCCGTGCGACCGTAAAGGCCCTTCTGGCCAAGGACCTCAGAATTGGTATAGAACCGAAGGCGAAACCCCTTAAAGGAGGCCAAAAATGGAAACGAAATACTACCTGATAGAGGTCGACGGTGGTGTAGAGGCTTTTGCCCGAGGACCTTTCCAGACAGAAGCCGAGCAAGACGATGCGGCCAAACAAATCCGAGCCGCCCAAGACGAGGATGACGGTCTCTTATGGGCTGATGTCGATGAAGATGGAGCGCTAACCGTCGGCTCGTATATGGCGGGGTTCTTCTTGGTTGAGCCAGCGGACGCCAGCACTTAGGCTTGCAGCGCTGGATGTCTTTTGAGAGTCCGAAATTTCCTTGACCTTCAGCCGCGTTCGCCAGATAATCCACGTGGCGAATCAACTAAAAACATTAGGAGGCATCATGGCCTGGTTTATCATTCAGCGCGAGCGGAAGACGTGGACCAAATTCGTTGTCGAAGCTGAAAACGAGGAAGCTGCCATGGAGAACGACGATAACTGGGAATATTTGGGCTATGTCGATGGGGATGACACGGACAGCGACATTGTAGGTGGCCCGTTTGAGACCAAGGCTGAATCTCTGGTTGATCTGACTAGCTACGTCGAGGGCTAGCAACAACAAGCTTTTACAGAGTTCTAATTCTAATGGGTGCTCACATCTTTCTCGTAGGCGAATGGCTGCGTTATGCCAACCACCGAATGGAATAAAGCGGAGATCGTTGCCGGTATTCTTTCCATGAACCCCGACGACTTGGTATTCTTCTATGTCAAGAACCGAGGAGTCTACGGCTTATGGAAAGTAGTTGGCGAGCCCTACTTCGATGAGACGAAGATTTGGCCTGACGAAAAGCAGTCGTTCCCCTATCGGTTCTGCTTTGAACCGGCCGTTGGTTTCTTCCCTAAACCGGTTTCGCTAAGCGATGTCCTTGACCTGCGCGACAAGGCACGGGTTTGGACATTCGATCTGAATCCGGTTCAGCAGAAAAACCAGTACAAGATTACAATTGATGAAGCACGCGAGTTGTTACGGCTCCTCTTGAGAAATAATCCTCTTCGGCAGACACCCCGTACCATCCCCGAGCCTTACGCCCCCGCACGCCGCGACAAAATCCAGATTGACTTGACTCCAAACGCCGGTGGGCGGGTTCGCTACGAGGGCTGGCTCAACGCTTGGTTTATGCGCTCACTGGCAAACGGCGATCTGAAGGCTGTGCTGGGCGATTATCGTGAGTTCCTGAACCTTGTGCCAACAACGTTCAATAAAGTCATGGACATTTTTCTAACTCACGTAACCACTGTGGACTCGATTGAGGTCCTCCATAAATACACCTGCATCGAACTAAAGGCTGATCGCGCAACCGAACAGGACTTGGCCCAAGTCCTAAGATATGAAGACTGGCTGGCGCGCCGGTTAGCGGCGGGTGAAAATGAAATGGTCCAGAGCTTGCTGGTCGCGGCCCGTTTTTCCAACCCTGTAATCGAATACGTGAAAGAGCGTCAACGCATTGAAGAGAAGACCGTTCGTCTTCTATCTTACCGCGTTCCTGACGACGGCCACACCATTGAGCTGCAGGAAGCTTCCTTTTCGGGATGAATGTGCGACCCTGAACGGCGCATCCAATACCCGAGCCGTCTCTTATAAAGTGCGGAATTGTTCTTCAATTAAACCGGCCTGTTTGAGAATCTTCCGAAAAGTCCCGGTTGGCAGTGTTCCGAGATGCACTGCTACGTAGGTCTGCCTTCCGTCTGGATGTCGCGGGACCTTGTGACGTCCGGCTTGCCTGACTTCGATGAACCCAGCGCGAAGGAGCTTCGCCAGCACCTCACGGGCGGAGTAGGGCATCGGCAATCTCGATCTGCGCGATCACGGATTTCTCTTCGACAGGAACGGCCTCGCCGCGCGCGCGCTTTTCCGCAACCCATGCCTCGACCAGCTCTTGTGCGGCAGCAAGTGCCCCTTCGATTCCCTGGCCATGCGTGGTCAGATCGAGCGTCGGAATATGAGCATAGTAATAACCGCTAAATTCGGGCTCATGGACAGGCTCAAGAAATACGGAATAACGTATAAATACCCCTACCAATGAGATGCCTAGAGCACCTTCGATTACAAAGAAGTATAAACCAGAGGCTCTTCTTTTCCAACAAGGCAACCTCTACTACCCTCTCTTACATCAAGACCAAACCCTTCTCTTCTTAAGTGGCGGTGGCAAGGTATCGCGGAGGAATGATTCCCATCAGAGTCTGAGCGTTTTTGACGGCGTAGGCCTCGGCGTCGTTATTGAAGTAGATGTAGACGTCCTTGTCCTGTTTAGCCAACTTCAGGGCAAACTCAGCATCCTGGGCCAACTGATCATCAGAGTAACAACCTGCATAGAGAGCAGTGGCGCCGTGGCGCCGGATATAGCAAAACGGGCCAAGTGCTGGTGGCTGATGCTCAAGGCCCGGATAGTCGGCGAGGCAAAGGGTCCATCCGGCGCCCCCCACGAGATCGTAAACCTCCTGCGTAAGCCAGCTCTCATGGCGAACTTCGAGAACAATCCGCAGGTTTCGTCGACGCCTTAGACAGGCAATCAACCTTTCCAGTCGCTCCCGCTCGAACCTCATCTGGGGCGGAAGTTGAAAGAGAATGGGGCCGAGCTTTTTACCGAGCAGCAAGGCGCGGGAAAGAAAGAGCTTCAAGCTTTCTTCCGGCTCTTTTAGCCTCTTTATGTGCGTAATGAAGCGGCTTACTTTGACCGCAAAGACGAACTTCGCCGGAACCTTGCGCGCCCAATCGCGAAAGGTCTTTGTTTCGGGAAGCCGGTAAAACGTACTGTTGATTTCCACGGTGCCGAAGCGATCGGCGTAATAAGCCAGCCAATCGCCCTGGGCAAGGTCGGCCGGGTAGAAGCGGCCGCCGCTCCAATGGCGGTAGTTCCAGCCGCTCGTGCCGACAAAGATCCTACCAGCCATATGATTGCTTCTGCTCATAGGTACCCCTATAGCCGATCCCCTGAGGCATGAAAAGCCGATAGGGCCCGCTTATTCTTGACAAGCCGCAGCGAAAATGGTTGTTTTTTAAGTTCTGATTAAGATGGAGGATTTTTTATGGCGCAGTTTTTTATCGCGGGTGAGTTCTGCGACTCTGAGAGCGGCGAAACCTCCCAGATCCGCAATCCCGCAACCGAAGAGCCCGTCGACACAGTCCCGAAGGGCACGGTCAACGATGTCCGCCGCGCTATCAATGTAGCCGCCGGGGCGCTAAAAAAATGGTCGGAAATGGCGCCCGCCAAGCGCGGGGGGATCCTGCTGGCGGCGTGTAGGCTCATTCTTGAGCAGGAAAAGGAGCTGGCAACCCTGCTCACGCGCGAGCAGGGAAAACCGATCCGCGAGTCGATTATGGAAATCCGCCGCTTCGTGCACACGCTGGATCACTACGGCGGCATGGCCAAGAGCCTGCGCACGGCGGCCGTGGTGCTGGACAACGGCCGCCATGGCATCGTTCTGCGCAAGCCCCTAGGCGTCTGCGGCGCGATCGTGCCGTGGAATTTCCCGGTTTCGCTCATGGGCAACAAGCTCGGCCCCGCCCTTTTAGCTGGCAACACGGTCGTGGTAAAGCCTGCCGGGACGACGCCACTAACAGCCATTCGCTGCTGCGAGTTAATCGACAAGGCGATTCAGGCCGGAGGGGGTCCAAAGGGAGTTATCAACGTCGTCACCGGGCCGGGAAGCGTCGTGGGCGAAGAGCTGCTCGTCAATCCCACGGTACGTAAGATCGGCTTTACCGGCGCAACCGACACGGGCAGGCGTGTAATGCAGGCCGCCGCCAAGGATTTCAAACACGTGACCCTGGAATTGGGCGGCAGCGATCCTATGATCGTCTGCGACGACGCCGATCTCGACCGGGCGGTGAGCGCCGCTTCCGTCGGGCGCTTCTTCAACTGCGGCCAGGCCTGTCTGGCCGTTAAGAGACTTTATCTCGCCGACAGGATTGCCGAGGTATTCATCGAGAAGCTTGTAGACAAGGTTAAAAAGCTGAGAATCGGCAACGGACTCAAGCCGGACACTATCATGGGTCCCCTCCATACTGCTGACCAGCGAAAAGAGGTCGAAGAACAGGTCGAGGACGCGGTTAAGCGCGGGGCGAAGGTCCTCTGCGGCGCCGAGCGGCCCAAAGGCGGAGAATACGATAAAGGCTTTTATCTGATGCCGACTCTCGTGACCGACGTTGATCCTCAATCAAGGATGCTTAAAGAGGAAGTTTTCGGGCCAGCCCTTCCGATCGTCAGAGTCAAGGACCTGGAAGAGGGCATCAAGCAGGCTAATAACTCGATCTTCGGTCTGGGCTCGTCCGTCTGGACACGAGACATCAACAAAGCAATGTTCGCTGCGGAGCATATCGAATCCGGCTACACCTGGATCAACTCGGCGCAGATCATCTATGACGAGCTGCCTTTCGGTGGAGTCAAGCAGAGCGGCATCGGCAAGGAGCATGGCGAGGAGGCGATCGAGCACTATACGGAGTCGAAATCCGTGGTCATCGCCACCGAGACTCACTCGGAGGCGACCGGAGGCGAATAACCGCCTCCGAGATCTCAAATTGCACATCTCATATCTCCGATTTGAAATTTGAGATCTGAGATTTGAGATTCCGAGCGAAGCGAGGAGAGATGAAACTCGATCTTCCCGACATCTATAACGCGGCCACCACCTTCGTGGATGAGAACATTCGCCAGGGTCGCGGGAAGAAGACCGCCATCTATTTTCAGGATGAGAAATTCACGTATCAGGATCTCTTCGAAAAGGTAAACCAGACGGGCAACGCCCTCAAAGAGCTGGGAGTTGAGATCGAACAACGGGTCCTTCTTGTCCTGCCCGATTCTCCAGAATTTGCTTTTAGCTTTTTCGGCGCCATAAAGATTGGCGCCGTCCCCATCCCCACCAATCCCTGGATGAAGGCTCGCGACTACGCCTACCTGGTCCGTGATAGCCGAGCCCGGGTTTTAATCTTCCATGAATCTTCCCGCTCGGAGGTAGAACCGATCTGGGACCAATCCCGCTATCTGAAGCACGTTATCGTGATAGGAAAGCCCAGGGGGAAGGCTCTCTCCTACGACGCCCTGATTTCCAAGGCCTCTGGCATCTTGGAAGCCGAACCCACCAGCAGGGACGACGTCGTCATGTGGAACTACACCTCGGGCAGCACCGGCAACCCCAAAGGCGCAGTCCATCTCCAACACGACATGATCACCGTCACCGACCTCTTTGCAAAACCGGTCTTGGGAATGAGAGAAGACGACATCTGTTTCTCTGCTTCAAAGCTGTTCTTCTCCTACGGCCTGGGCAATTCTCTCTATTTCCCTTTTCGCTTCGGTGCCTCTACCGTGCTTTGGCCGGAGCGCCCCGAACCGGACAAGGTCCTGCGGGTCATCGAGAAATACCGACCCACCTTTTTCTTTTCGGTGCCTACGCTTTATGCCCGGCTACTCCGCGTGGAAAAGAGATACGATCTCAGTTCGCTCAGAATCTGTCTCTCCTCCGGGGAACCCCTCCCCCCCACCCTGTTCCATCAATGGAAGGACAAGTTCGGACTTGAGCTTCTGGACGTGGTCGGTTCCACGGAGGCGACACACGATTTTCTGGCCAACCGACCGGGGCGGGCAAAGGCGGGCAGCAGCGGCGAGGTCACACCGGCCTTCGAAGCCAAGATCGTGGATGAGGAAGGCCGGGAGGTCCCCGTGGGAAAGGTGGGAAATTTACTGGTCAAAGGGGAGGCCAACTCTCCCTACTACTGGAACAAGCACGAGCAAACCAAGAAAACCATGCTGGGGGAATGGCTGAAGACCGGAGACACCTACTACCGCGATGAAGAGGGCTACTACTGGTACTGCGGGCGCTCGGATGACATGCTGAAGGTCGGAGGCATGTGGGTCTCGCCCATCGAAATCGAAAACACGCTGCTCGAGCACGCTGCGGTCCTGGAGGCCGCGGTTACGGGACAAGCAGACCAGGATGGTCTGTTGAAGCCGAAGGCCTACGTCGTTTTGAAAAGCGAATACCAACCAAGCGACCAGCTCAAAGCCGAGCTCCAGTCCCTGGTCAAAAACAAGCTGGCCCCCTATAAATACCCCCGCTGGGTCGAATTCGCCGAAGAGCTGCCCAAAACGGTGACAGGCAAAATCCAGAGATTCAAACTGCGCAGTCAATAATAGGTTTCCGTTTTGAGTTCCCAGTTTTTAGTTGCGACTCAAAACTCAACACTTAAAACTTGAAGGAGACAGAATGAACCTAAAAGAACTCAAGGAAACTTTGGCATACTCCTGCAACATCCTGGCTATCGAAGGCCACTGGGACAATATCCTCGGCCATGTCTCGGTACGCATCCCGAAACAGGATAAGATACTAATGAAACCCCACAGCTTCGGCTTCGAGGAGATCCGGCCGCAGCACATCATCGTCTGCAACTTGGACGGAAAAAAGATCGAGGGAAAATACGAGCGCCACTCCGAGATCTTCATCCACACGGAGATCTACAAGGCCCGACCCGATGTCAACTGCGTCGTTCACTCTCACCCGCCTTTCGCGACGGCGTTCGGCTCCCTACGCCAGCCGCTTCGGCCGATCAGCCATGAAGGCTCCATCTTTCACGACGGCCTGCCCCTGTTTGACAAAACCACGGCCCTGATCCGCACCCCCGAGTGGGGTAAAGAGGTGGCAAAGACCCTCGGCCAATGCCGCGGCGTGCTCATGAAGAACCACGGCTCAACGGTAGTGGGACAAACGATCCAGGACGCAACTCTCTACGCGGTCTTTCTAGAGAAGGCCGCGCGCATCCAACTTCTCGCCACGGCCTCCGGCGAGCCCTCGTGGACCAGCGATGAAGAGGCGAAGCTCAAATACGAGCAGATCTACACGCCACATCGGTTGGACTCCATGTGGGACTATTTCGTTCGGCGGGCAAAGAGGGACAGAAGAGGCGGTTGAGCGGCACTCGTTTATTTCCCCCATAACTTTTTGAAAAAGCCCTCTTTGTCCAGCTCCGCGACAAAGCGCATGTCAAGGAAATCTTCCGGCTTTGATTGCTTCGCCGCAGGATCCTTTTCCGCCGCTTCCGAGATTATCGCCTCCATCCCTTTCGTACTGACGTAGGGGATACTCTCCAGATAGTCGTGGAATTGGCTGTAGGCGTCTTCCAGAATATCCTGTTCTTTCACCCTGGTATATTTTCCCAAGACTCTGATGGCAACCGTTTTGTTCGTTTTGAAAAGATAGAGAGCCTCGGCATAGGCGCGCACTACGCGTCGAACGGTATCCTCGTTGGCCTTGATATAGGAGCGAGACGTTCCAATAGCCACCGAGACATACTCGGGCCCCTCTTTAGCCAGATTCATCAGTTCATTCAAACCTGCCTTGCGCGCCCGGCTATTGGTAGGTGGAGAGACAGTCCCGGCATCGATCTGTCCGGCTACGAGGGCAGTAAAGATATTGGGCACCTCCATTAGAGGGAGAATCTGATAGTCGCCGGTCTTAAGACCGGCCTGGCTAAGGGCGTACAGGGTTGCCGTGTGCGTGGAAGAGCCGATACGGGTGATGCCGATCTTTTTGCCCTTAAGATCGCTTATCTTTTTAATCTCGGGACGCGACATGAGAGAGAAGACGAAGCGGTTGGTCGCGCCGGCAACCAGCGCCAATCCCGCCCCTTTGAGATTCGCTTGCACGGCGTTCAGCCCATCCATGGTGGAGAAGGCGAGCTCTCCGGCGAGTATCGCCTGAATGCCTCTGGAGCTAGAGGGAATGTGGATCAGTTCCACCTCCAGGCCATTTTTCTTAAAGAGCCCTTCCTCCTGGGCGACATAAACACCGCTCTGAGCGCCGGTAACAGCGGTCCAGTTGATCCGGACCTTGGTCTGGGCCCGCAGCGGTCCGGTAGAAACCACCAGCATGAGAACGGTTGCAAAAAAGAGCGTTCGTAATCTCATAGGTTCTCCCTTCTATGCGACGCGACTTTACCATTTTTAGCCGCCAAAATAAAAGCCGCCTACCCCATTTGGAAAATCGCGGCAAACCGTGCTAGATAAACCGCATGTCCAAAAAACTCCATTTAACTTTGGCCTGCGGCGATTACGAGATCATACGCGCCTTAAAGGAAGGAACCGTTCAGCCCGACGGGATCGAGCTCACGGTTCTGACCGACATGATCTCCTCCGTACGCCACTGGCGCATGATCCGTGACCGGGAGTTCGATGTCGCCGAGCTGTCCATGTCCAACTACCTGAGAGCGAAATTCATGGGCCTTCCGTTCGTGGCGATCCCCGTCTTTCTGCACCGCAGGTTTCGCCACGGCTTTGTCTTCATCAACGTCAACAAAGGGATCCAAAAGCCCACGGACCTGATCGGCAGAAGGGTGGGCCTGAGGAACTACCAGGCAACGAACAACCTCTGGGTCCGGGGGATCCTCGAGCACGAATATGGTGCCCCGCACCGAAAGATCTGCTGGTATAAAGAGGACAAAGAGGAGGTCGAATTCACTCCCCCTCAGGACCTCAAGCTGGAATGGATTCCGAAGGGAAAAACCGTCGAGGGAATGTTGCTCGATGGGGAACTCGACGCGGTGATCCACCCCGACATCCTCCAGCCGATCCTGGACCGCGATCCGAGGGTCGGGAGGTTGTTCGAAAATTACAAAGAATTGGAGGTGGAATACTTCAAACGGACCGCCATCTTCCCCATCATGCACACGACCGCGATCAGGCAAGAGGTCGTCGAGAAATATCCATGGGTCCCGCTGAACCTCTTGCAGGCCTTCCAGCGCGCTAAAGAGGTAGCCTATAAGAGGATGGAGAACCCACGGGTCGTCCCGCTCGCCTGGTTTCGCCATGCGCTCGAGGAGCAGGAGGCCATTATCGGAAAGGACCCGTGGGCTTATGGCCTCGGCGAGGCGAATCGGAAAAATTTAGCGACCCTGATGCAGTATTCGTACGAGCAAGGCTTGATCGGCAAATTAATGGCCCTCGAAGAGTTGTTCATCTATCCCAGTCCGAAAGGTTAAGTCGCCGTGGAAGCCGCTATCGTCGCCGGTGTCGGTCCCGGGCTCGGCGCCTCGCTGGCGCGCGCCCTCGCCCGCGAGGGTTTCTCGGTGGGGCTCCTTTCGCGTCGCGCCGAGTCAAGCGAGCCCGTCGCCAGCCAGATCCAAGCCATGAAAGGCAAGGCGTTGGTGGTCCCGGTCGATGTTACTGACCGACAGGCGGCCCGCGAGACGGTGGCAAAAATCCGCAGTGGCCTCGGGAACATCACCGTGCTCGCCTATAATGCCAGTGGTTTCGGGCGCGGCGCCTTCCTCGATCTTGACCCCGAAGTGATCCGCCAATCCTTCGAGGTGGGAACCATGGGGGCCGTCCACCTGGCTCAAGCAGTCATCCCGGACATGCTCAAGGCTGGCCACGGTTTCATCTCGCTCACCGGGGCCACGGCCTCGTTGCGCGGCCGCGCCGGCTTTGCCCCTCTAGCAATCGCCAAATCCTCGCTGCGCATGCTCGGCCAGGCTCTGGCCCGCGAGTTCCATCCGAAAGGCATCCATGTGGTCCACGTGGTGGTGGACGGTCAAATCGAAACGCCCAGACTGCGCGCCCGCGAGCCGGACCGGCCAAGCGACACCACCATTCCCCCCGACGCCATCGCCGACGCCATCATCCACGCCTACAGACAGCCCAAGAACGCGTGGACGCACGAGATCGATATCCGCCCTTACATGGAAAAGTTCTAACCGCCCGCCGCTTCAAGCTTTATCAAGGAGGAAACTATGGCACATCATCAGGCTGCTCAAATACGCGCGTTACTCAAGCAAAAAACCGTCCTGCTCATGCCCGGTGTTTACGATGCGCTTAGCGCCAAGCTCGCTGCCCGCGCCGGCTTCGAGGTCATTTTCACCACCGGGTATAGCTTATCGGCGACGCTGCTTGGCGAGCCTGACTTCGGCCTGCTCACGCAAACCGAGATGCTTGCAGGAGCGCGGCGGATCTGCGGTGTAGTCGAGCAGCCTGTCATCGTCGATGCCGACACCGGCTATGGCAACGCCATCAATGTCATTCGTACGGTCAAAGAGCTCATCCGCGCTGGCGCTGCAGGGCTGTTCCTCGAGGATCAAGTATGGCCTAAGCGCTGCGGCCACATGAAAGGTAAAGCGGTGATCCCGCTTGAGGAGCATCTCAAGAAGCTCACGGCGGCTCTGGAGGCGAGGGAAGGCGGCGACCTCTTCGTCGTCGCGCGCACGGACGCGCGGCAGGCTCTCGGACTCAAAGAGGCGATTCGGCGAGGCGTCGCCTTTAAGCACGAAGGCGCGGACGCTGTCTTTATAGAGGCGCCTGAGACGAAAGAAGAGATGCGCGAAATAGCCCAGGCCGTCCCCGGGCCTCTCGTCGCCAACATGATCGAACGCGGCGTCACCCCGCTTATGTCACCCGAGGAGCTGAGTGAGTTAGGATTTCAAATGATTGTCTGGCCGCTCGCCCCGCTTTACGCCTCAGCCAAGGCACTCAAAGAGGTTTACGGCACGCTACGTGCGCAGGGAACAACTCAAGGAATCCTCGACCGCCTAATGCCCTTTGACGAGTTTCATGAAGTCGTCGGCCTGGGCGAGAAATATGCTCTCGACGCTCGCTACAGAAGTTAGACGCTTACTCCACGGTGGCCGCCTCTACAGCCGCATTGGCATCACGACGTAGAGATACCCGTCGTCTCCCGCCTTGCGCAACAGGCTGGGGCTCACTTCGTCCTTTAGCGAGAGTTCGATTTCGTTGCCGGCGCCCAAAACACTCAGGACATCCATCAGATAGCGCGCATTGAAGCCGACGGTCAACGATTTCCCCTGATACTCCACCTCGATCTCTTCCACCGCCTCTCCGAGGTCGGGGTTACTGGTCGAGATCGCCA
This sequence comes from Deltaproteobacteria bacterium, assembly GCA_016193385.1. Next base: position 15,581 of record JACPSF010000224.1, on the reverse strand, counting down.
CTTTCCCCTCCGTCAGTTCCATCTTGACCCCCTTATATCGCTCGCTCGAAAGGATCGATACCCTGCGCAGAGCTTGGTGGAGCGCTTCCTGTTCTATTTTTACCTTATGCGGGTTATCCGTAGGAATAACTTTGTTATAGTCCGGAAACTCCCCATCAATTAGCCGCATAAAGAGTTCAACGTCTTCTTTTACAACCAGACCCATATTCTCTTTAAAGCCAAGTGACGCCACGCCACCGTCCGAACCCTCCAAAACCTTCTTGAGCTCTGCCAAGCCCTTGCGTGGTAGAATGACCCCTTTGTCCAGGCCCAGTGACCCCAGATCCCTTTCCACCAAAGCTAACCGGTGCCCGTCAGTGGCCACCATGCGCGCTTTTCCCCCTGCCAGCTCCTCGACAAAGACCCCGTTGAGATTGTAGCGAGTCTCGTCCGTAGACACCGAAAAGAGAGTCTTTTCAATCATCTCTTTCAGAACGCCCGCTGGGGCAGCCGACAACCTCTCCCCGTCGAAGCGAGGAAACTGAGGGAATTCACGGGCGTCTAGCCCCACCACCTTAAAAATCGATTTGCCGCTCCTAATCTCCACCCACTCGTTTTCCAACCTTCTCAACTGTATGGTCTCTTCCGGGGCCTCCCGAACGATTTCGTAGAATTTCTTTGCATTCAGGGTGACCATCCCTTCCTGGGACACTTCGGCCTCAAGGCTCCCTCGCACCCCAACTTCAAGATCGGTTGCGGTGATCCGCAGGGTTCCTTTGCTTGCTTCCACCAGCACGTTAGCCAAAATCGGCATCGTGTTGCGCCGCTCGACGATGCTTTGTGTCCAATAGAGCGTCGCGAGAAACTTTTCTCGCTTAGCCTTAACTTCCATAACGCCTCCTGACTAAAACTACTTATTTATAAGAGATTCAGAGAAGTAGTAATAGGTGCTGTGGATAAGGGGCAAAAAGCTAAAAAGGCTAAACTGGGAGAGCCTTTTTCCTGTGGATGCGCAGCTCTGGTTCATCCCCCACACTGCAGGACACGACGCAAGAAAGGTCATCGCTTCGTCTTATCCACGGCCTTTGTCTCTCTACCCACAGGTTGTCCCCAGCTATTTTCGCAGATTTAAGGTCTTTTCCAACTTCTCAACGGTGGCCTGCATGGTAGGATCCTCCTTGATCCGCTTCTCGATGGCTTTTGCGGCATGGATGACGGTTGAATGATCTCTGCCGCCAAACCTTTCCCCGATCGCCGGGAACGAGGTAGAGGTGTGTTTGCGGCACAGATACATGGCCACCTGCCTGGGGAGCACTACGTTCTTGGTCCTTCTTTTTGCCTTCAGATCTCCGATCTTGATGCTAAAGTAGTCGCTCGTCGTCTTTTGGATGCTTTCGATGGTGACTTCTCTCTGACTCTGCCCGAGGATGTTGTGAAGCACTTCTTTAGCTAAATCGACAGTGATAGGGGCTTTGGTCAGTGAGGCGAAGGCCCCGAGCCGGGTGAGCGAACCCTCAAGTTCGCGCACGTTCGAGTAGATGTGGGAGGCGAGGAAGATGGCGACCTCATGGGGAAGATGGATCCCTTCCGCTTCGGCTTTCTTCAGCAGGATGGCGACGCGGGTTTCCATGTCCGGTGGTTGGATGTCGGCAATCAACCCCCACTCGAAGCGGTTGCGCAGGCGGTCTTCGAGACCGGGGATCTCCTTGGGAAACTTGTCAGAGGTAATGACGATCTGCTTGTGCGATTCATAGAGTGAGTTGAACGTATGGAAGAACTCTTCTTGGGTCCTCTCTTTGCCGGCGATGAATTGGACATCGTCTACAATCAGGGCGTCCATGTTGCGAAATCTACTTTTGAACTCATCCATCTTGTCCCTGCGCAGGGAGCCAATCAGCTCGTTCATGAAAGCCTCGGAGGTGATGTAAAGGATCTTTAGCGCCGGCCGTCTTTGCATGACCCGGTTGCCGATGGCATTGATGAGGTGGGTCTTGCCTAGGCCGACACCGCCGTAGATGAAGAGCGGGTTATAGTGCTCACCGGGTTGGTTAGCGACGGCAAGCGAGGCCGCGTGGGCGAACTGGTTGCTCGCCCCGACGACGAAGTTTTCGAAGTTGTATTTGGGCATGAGGCTGTTAAACCTCTTGGGCCGCGCCCGTTCCTTGTCCTCCCTCCTTTCCACCCTAGGCTGGGATTGCAGCTCTTGGTTAACGCTCAAGGTGACCTTGACGCTCTGGCGGGAGACAAAGGCGAGCGTCTCCCGAATCTCGGTCAGGAAATGCTCCGCGACCCAATCGCGGAAAAATTTGTTGGGGACTTCCAGCAGAAATTCTCCCCGCGTGGGTTCCCCGACTCGGATGGGCTTGATCCAGGTATCGAAGTTCTGTTTTCCTAGGCGCTCTTTCAGCTCTTTCAGCGCCCCTTCCCAAAATTCATCCATACACCATTAACCTCGTGCCTCACGCCGCCGCTAGCTAGAAGCAGGAAAAGAAGTCGGTAAAAGTTACAAACAAAGTTATCCACAGCTGTGGATAACCTGGCAAAAGACAAAAAGATCGCCCCATTATGTTTGATCTTGAACAACAATGTGAACAGGGAAATTGGAGCCGGAGAACCCAGCGCAACCCCGGGCGAGCTGCAGGGCAAGGAGGGATTCCGCAGTCAGCTCTCTAGCTCGCATCGCGCGCGCTTCAGGCTAGTGATCTCCGGCAACGAATGAAAAAATTTTCCCGCGCTGTTGATCGCGAAGAATTTCATAATCCTTTTTACTCTCCTTTGCAAGAAAAAAAGGAAAAAACTTTTTTGCCCATCCGCGGCCTCGCCTTGACACGCCACCGACCGGGTGTTAGGAACATCTCCGTCCATGAGGACCGAGCGTTCACATGTGCTGTACGGGCGCGCACAGCAACGAGTTCCGGGCGGTGTCAATAGTCCCGTGCGTGCTTGGAAAGCTGTGGGTGGCGATCCGCTTTTCATCGCGCGCGCGGACGGCGCCTACGTCTTTGATGCCGACGACAACGTGTACCTGGACTACGTTGGGTCTTGGGGTCCGCTGATTCTCGGCCACGCGCATCCTAAAGTAGTAGCGGCTCTGATCGAGACGACGAGGCGCGGGACAACTTTTGGGGCACCGACCGAAGGCGAAGTTCAACTAGCGGAAGAAGTGTGCGCGCGGCTCCCTGCGATCGAGAAGTTGCGGCTCGTGAGTTCTGGGACCGAAGCTGCGATGACTGCGGTGCGCTTGGCGCGCGCTTTTACACGCCGCACAAAAGTCATTAAGTTCGATGGCTGCTACCATGGGCACGCCGACGGGATGCTAGCGCGCGCCGGCTCCGGCGTGGCGGCGTTCGCTCTGCCCGATAGCCCCGGGGTGCCGGCGGGTTACGCTGCCGAGACCGTCGTTGCGCCGTTTAATGACGTGGAGGCGGTGGCGGTTGCCTTGCGCGAGCATCGGGACGCCGTGGCGGCGGTGATCGTGGAGCCGGTCTGCGGCAATATGGGCGTCATACCGCCGGCGCCCGGATTTCTTGTGGGACTGCGGGAGTTGACGCAAAGAGACGGGGCGCTGCTGATCTTTGATGAGGTGATCACCGGGTTTCGGGTTGCGCCCGGCGGGGCGCAGGAACTTTACGGGATTCGCCCGGACCTGACCTGCTTGGGCAAGGTTCTGGGCGGCGGGCTTCCGTTGGGAGCTTTCGGCGGGAGAGCGGAGATCATGGATCTATTGGCCCCGGTGGGGCCGGTGTATCAGGCGGGTACGCTTTCGGGAAATCCGCTGGCGGTGTGCGCGGGGCGGACGACGCTGGCGGAGCTTGCGCGCCCGGAGGCGTATCGGGAGCTGGAAGAAAAGGGGAGACGGCTTCAAGAAGGCCTGGAAGCTATTCTCCTCCGGCGGCGCCTCCCCGGCGTGATCAATCGGGTGGGCTCGATGCTTACGGTGTTCTTTGGCGCCAAGCGTGTTCGCGATGCCGCTGACGCCCGGAGTGCAGATCGGGGTCGCTTTGCGCGCTTTTTCCATGGAATGCTGGCGCGCGGCGTCTATTTCCCGCCGTCTCCGTTTGAGGCGGCATTTCTTTCTTTGGCTCATACGCGCAGCGACATAGAGAAAACGCTCGCTGCCTGCGAGAGTTGGGCGAGTGGCGAGCCTGAAGGTTGACGGTTCGGCTCATGCCCCGTGCTATGCACGGGGTCAGGCTGTTCGTAGGTCGCTCACCGTCAACCCGGAGCAAGCCCCGCCGTGCGGGCGGGGTGTCGAATGGGTTGACCCTCAGGGCGATTCCATGCTAGGAGAAAGTCTTTGTGGTACCAACGAGGGACGAGCCTGAAGGTTCTCGGAAGCCCCTCTTTTTTAAGCTCGGGAAATACGCAGCCATTGGTTTGGAGTTCCCGAGCACGGTTATCGGCGGCCTCTTTCTGGGTTATCTGCTGGACACCTATCTAGCGTCGTTCCCTTGGTTGACGGCCATCTGTACGCTCGCCGCCTTGGTGGGGGCCTTCGTCAGGTTGGTGCAGTGGATGCAGCGCTTTTCGAATGAGAACCGATGAGGACAGCGCTCACGATAGAGCCGGTGCTTCGCATTGAACTCTGGCACGGGCTTTTGCTCTTGGCGCTCTGGTTTATTCTGCTTCCGCTCGGGTTGCTTGACCCGGCGGGGCTTTTTTTGGGCGGGCTATTTATGGGGGTGAATTTTGTCTTGCTCGGCTTGGGGATCCGCTACCTGCTGGCGCCCTTTGCCGAGAGGCGCCGGGTGCGAACCGGGATCTTTTTGCTGGTTCTGAAGCTGGTACTTTTCATGGGCTTGCTGTCGGCCCTGTTTGTGCGCCTCGATGTGGACCCCGCCTCGTTCGCCGTCGGCGTGACATGTCTGCTCTTCGCTATCCTCGCGGAGCGGGGCTGGGCGCATCTGGGGAGGAAAGGCTAATTGGAACACCCGTTTCAATGGTACGATCTGCTGCCTTTGGGGTGGCGGGTTGTGCCTCAGCATACCGCGACGGCGCTCCTGGTCATGGTCCTGCTGGTTGGTGTAGCGTATCTGGCGCGGCGCGCGCTCTTGCGCGCGCCGGAGCCGGTGGTTCCCGATGAGGGCTTCGGTCTGAGGAATTTGGCGGAGCTGCTCGTTGAGCTTATCCTCAGCCTCACCGATGCGTTGCTAGGTCGAAAGGGGCGCAAGTACGTGCCCCTGTTTGGCAGCTTTTTCATCTTTATCCTGACTGCCAATCTCTTTGGGCTGGTGCCGGGCTTCTCGCCGCCGACCAATAATCTCAACACAACGCTGGGTCTCGGCCTAGTCTCGTTTCTGGCGTACCATTACTTTGGCGTGCGCGAACATGGGATCGGGTATCTCAAGCAATTTATGGGCCCCGTGTTGCTGTTGGCCCCGTTCTTTTTTGTCTTGGAGGGAATTTCCCATTTGGTCCGGCCCTTTTCCCTGGCGCTGCGTCTGTTTGGCAATATGTTCGGAGACCATCTGGTCGTGGAGATTTTTACTGACTTGACCAAGGTGGCCATCCCCGTCCTGTTCTACATCTTGGGTGCCTTGGTGTCGCTGATCCAGGCCTTTGTCTTTACGCTTTTGAGCGTGATTTACGTCGCCATGGCGGTAAGCCATGAGCACTGAGCGGGCAGGCTTCGAGCGGAGAGGAAGAGGAGAGAGGCGGTGCAAAGAGCCGGCGCGCTGGAAAGGAGGTAAGGGGATGAAGAGGCTTGTCTCTCTATTCGCTACAGTTGCACTCGTCCTGGTTTGTTCCGGAGCAGCTCTAGCCGCCGCTGAAGCGGCGGGCGGGACCGACTCGACGGCGAAGGTGGCCATTGCGTTGGCCTCCGGGTTCGGTATCGCGATCGCGGCTTTCGGCGCGGCTCTCGGTCAAGGCCGCATGGCTGCGGCAGCCATGGAGAGCATCGGGCGCAATCCCAACGCGGCGGACAGGATTCAGCTCCCGATGATTCTCGGTTTGGCCTTCATCGAGGCGCTCGCGATCTATGCCTTGATTATCGCCTTTGCCCTGCAGGGCAAGATCTGACCCGGAGTCAGGCACGGTCAAAGAGGCGAGGAGAAATTCTCGCCTCTTTTATTTTTGTGCCAAGTCGACCTGTTCTAAGCGCACGTGGGTCGCCCTTAGGGTCTCCTCCAACGTGTGGACCTTGTAGGGTCTCTCATAATAGATCTCACGGATCCCGGTGTTGACAAGAACTTTGAGGCAATGGATGCAGGGAGTGTGGGTGATATAGATGGAGGCGTCCTTGATGCTGGAGCCGTTCTTGGCGGCCTGGGCGATGGCATTCATCTCCGCGTGAATGGTGCGGAAGCAGTTCTCCTCTGTTTCTCCGTTCGGGGTTTTGGATTCGTAGATAAGGCAGCCTACATCGGTGCAGTGGGGCATGCCAGCCGGCGCCCCGTTGTAGCCCGTGGCCAGGATGTTTTTGTCGCGCACGATCACCGCTCCCACTTTGGCGCGGTTGCAGGTGGAACGCTCGGCCACCTGTCGGGTGATGGTCATAAAATACTGGTCCCACGTCAGACGCTCGCTCATCAGCTGCCTCCGTAATGCTGCTCCGGCGCCAGTCGGCTGGCCGATCCGGTGCTGAGGCGCTCCGCCGCGGGCTTCGGCGGCGCGACGGAAAACGGCACGGGGGTAAAGGTGATAGCCAGGATAACCAAAGTCAACCAAGCGAGAACCAGTCGCTTAACGTCCAGACGAGTGTCGGGATCAAGGGGCAAGGGGTGATGGACTCCCATGAGCAGTAGCAATGCCCCCCAGACCAGCCAACCATACCACCAGCGGAGTATTCCCAGCGCGAGAATGGAGCCGAGGGCCAGCCGCGAAATCCAAATGTGCTTTCGGCCGAATAGGGCGTAGGCCACATGCCCGCCGTCGAGCTGCCCAATCGGCAGGAGGTTTAGAGCCGTAACAAAGAGGCCGATCCAGCCAGCAAAGGCGATCGGGTGGAGGATGACATTAGCCTGCTCAGGCAAGACGCCGAGTGTGATGTAGCTGAGAAAACGCAGGAGGAGCGAAGAGCCCAGCGAGACGCTTCCTTCAGCTCCGGGCTCCGGCGCCACGGTGGAGAGCCGCAGCCCCACGACTACGGCGGGGATGGCCAGGGCGAGTCCGGCCAGAGGTCCGGCGGCCCCGACGTCGAACAGCGAGCGGCGGTCACGGGGTGGGGAATCCATCCTGATAAAGGCGCCGAAGGTTCCGATAAAAGACGGCGCGGGAATGAAGTAGGGCAGCGAGGCCTGCACGCCGTGGTAGCGCGACATGAGATAGTGGCCCATCTCGTGGACCAGGAGGATCGTCATTAGCGTGATGGCAAACGGCAGGCCCGAGCTGATGCTCCAGGGATCGGCAAGGGGGTTTACGCCGTTCAGTATCGCTCCTGCCGTGGTGGTGGTCGCGAAGGTGATGAGGAACAGGGAGAGGTGAAGCCCGAGCCTTTTTTTGCGCCTACCGCCATCCATCAGGGAGCCCTCTCCGAGTTTTCCGGCTTCGTGCGGATGTCCACCTTGTCACCAAGCTTGGCCCCGCAGGAAAGGTGAGCATTGCCTTTGTAGAGGGCGATTTCCAGGAGGCCCCAGCTATTGACTAGGGCGAGGTAGTCGCGGTCGCTGCCGGCGCTGTAATTTGGCGCCAAGCCGCGGATCGTTAGAGGGCCGAGGGAGAAGGTCAGCCTATCGGCCTGAAAGGCCCTGAGAGTCCGTTCTTCAACATTGGTGACCAGGTTGCCGAAGCTGTCGATGTATACGATCTCTCCCTGGATGGCGCGGTCCGTCGCCGTGATCTCGGGCCAGGGAAGAGTGCGAAACTCCCTCACGGCGGGTCCGAAGTCTGGCGGCGGCATGCCCAGGGAGAGATAGGCAGCGACGGGCGCGAAAATGTCCCGGCCGTGAAAGGTTAGGCTGGTGGGTTTAAGATGGTATATCTCGTTGCTGAGCTCGATAATGTGGCGCGGCTCTTTCTCATCGAAGGCGAGGCTCAGAAGACCGTTGTCCGGTCCGATGAAAAAACTTCCGTCCGCCTCCACCAGGAGCGGGCGCCTCTCGCTGCCCACGCCTGGATCGACGATCGCTACGTGGATCGTGCCACGGGGGAAATAGGGGGCGGTCTGGCGCAGCATCAGGGCTCCGGCCATTAGGTCCTGCGGCGGGACGCCATGGCTTAAGTCGATCACGCGTGCCGCGGGATTGATTCCGAAGATGACGCCTTTCATGATGCCGACGTACGGGTCTTTATGCCCAAAGTCGGTCAGGAGGGGAAAAAATCAGGTCACTGCGCCGGGAAAAAATCAGGTCACTTTTAACGGCGGCACGCCGCGCCAGCCGTTGAGAGGGCAAGAGGCGCAGAGCGCCCGCTTTCGGCAGAAGTCTTTCCCGACGTTGACCAGCATCGCGTGGTATTGATTGTAAAGGGGAGCATCGAGGGGAAGGTGGCGCATGAAGAGCTGCTGGAATTCCTCGTACCTTTCCTCGTACCGGCTGACGCCGTGGCGCGACAGGATCCTTTTGGTGTAGGCGTCGATGACAAAGACGGGCTTCGTGCCGGCGTAGAGGAGAATAGAATCTGCGGTCTCGGGACCTGTCCCGTTGACCGCGAGGAGTTCAGCCCGCAGCCGGTTTGTCTCTTGGTGAAACATCTTTGTGAGACTGCCGCCGTAACGCCCTTGGAGAAAGGCGATGAAGTTTTTAAGCCGCTTCGCCTTCACGTTGAAGTAGCCGGCGGCCCTGATCAAGCGGGCCAGGCGCCGCCGCGACAGGCGGCTTAAGGACTTGACGCTGAGGGAGCGCGTCTCCTTGAGAGACCGGACTGCCTTTTCGACATTGGTCCAGGCGGTGTTTTGCGTCAGGATGGCCCCGACGGAAATCTCCAGGGGACTCTCCCCCGGCCACCAATGAAGTTCGCCGTAATGACGGTAAAGGCGGCGGTAAAGGTGCATCAATTCTCGACGAGAGATTTTCATTTCATGCAAGGTGGTTCCTCGTGGGCAACTCTTCCGAGCGCAGGCTGACGCGCAGACCGGAAGCGCCTTTCAGGCGCGATGCAATACCCCTGTGGTACGCTCGACCGTTGAATACGCTTGACACTGCACGCCTGGTGCATCGCGCCCTCGATCCGCTCCCGGTCTGCCGACCCATCGTTGCCCCTCTTTCCAAAGGAGACTCGTGGGCGAGTAAGGGGGCTTGCCGAGCGAGCCGAAAGCGCTGAGAGTAAACGGTTCAAAGAACCCACTGGCCTATTGCTTTCTGGGAGCGAGGTAAGTCCCCGAGCGAGTTCCCGATGCTACAGCTCCTCCAAGATTGCAGCAAAAAGTAACGGGACCATGATCTCCAGATGGCCGGTGAGATGATATCCCTTCCCCCCTTCTAAAGTGGGGCGGTTGACTACATTGGTGAGCGGCCGATAGTGAGCGAGAAAGTCGAGGTTGACGGTGGTCAGGTTGCGCACCGGGTGGCCTAAATTGCGTGCTAGGCTCAATGCCTTTAAGAAGACCTCGGGGAGGATAACTGCTGAGCCCAGGTTGAGAAACACACCAGCGTTCAGTGTGGCCACGATGGAGGCGAGCATATGAAAGTCCCGCAGGCTTCCCTCTCCCAAGGACTTGCCGTCGACCTGTGGGTGCATATGGATGATGTCGGTGCCGATTCCGACGTGGACGGTGACCGGAATCCCCAGCTCGGCGCCCGCGGCAAGTATGCTGAGACGCCGATGTGGTAGACGGCCTCTCAGGATCGCCTCGCCCACCGCCTGGCCGATCCCTTGCCCGCGCTCGTAGCCTCGGGCGATCGCCCGGTTTAAAAACGCGCCGGTTTCCTCGGCCATCCCGAAGCTTCCATCCTTGAGACTCGATGCGACATCTTCCGAGGTTTTACCCATAAAGGCGATCTCGAAATCGTGGATGATGCCCGCCCCGTTCATGGCCACCGCGCTCAGAATTCCCTTTTCCATGAAGTCGATGATCAGGGGGCTGAGGCCGACCTTAATCGAATGGGCCCCCATGCCCAAAAGAATGGTCTTGTTGGCGCGATGCGCTCGGGCAACGGCGCGGGCAATCGCTTTCAGGTTTTGTGCCGCCAGGATATCGGGAAGCCCCTGGATGAAGGAGCGCAGGCGGATGCCCTTGCGGGGTTTCTTTCCCAGCAGGGACTCGTTGACCTTGCTGAAGCGCTGCTTCAGCGGGTAGGTTCTGGCACCAGAAAAGTCGAGCGGCTTAAAGGTCTTTCTCGCCATCGGTTATGCGGCGCCGCCAACTTAGGCTGGGGTAGAGAAGAGCCTTTGGTCCACCATCTCGCAGATGACGTGGCCCACTAAGATATGGGTTTCCTGAATGCGGGCGGTGTTCTTACCCTCGCTGACGCGGAGGCAATAGTCAACTTTCCGACCCAGCATACCGCCATCTCCCCCGGTGAGGCCGATGGTGATGATGTTGAGCTTCTTGCAGGCGTCGATTGCCGCCAGCACGTTGGCGGCTTGGCCGCTCGTGGAAATGGCCAGAGCGACGTCCCCCTCCCTGCCCAAAGCCTTCACCTGCTTGGCGAAGATTTCCTTGTAGTCGTAATCGTTGGCGATGCTGGTGATTGCCGAGGTGTCGGTGGTCAAGGCCAAAGCGGGCAAGGGGGGGCGCTCGATGCGAAATCGGTTCACGAACTCGGCTGCAATGTGTTGGGCGTCCGCGGCGCTGCCGCCATTGCCGAACAGGAGCAGTTTGTTGCCGCGAAGGAATGCCTCGGTGATGACGCTGATCGTCTTAAGCAGCGTATCGAGGTTGTCTTTGAGGAAGGCCTGTTTTGCCTGGATACTTTCCTCGAAAGCCTTGACGATGGCATCTTTCATATCTTCGTTGCAGCGCCTTGCTGAAAAAAGTTTCCTCGCTTTCTACCACATGAGCAGCAAGGCGTAAAGCGACTCTATCCCCGATAGAAGCTCCGGATTTGCCGGACTACGGTTTCCTGCTGGTGCGCCGCAAGCTCAGGGTACATGGGCAGGGAAAGGACCTGGGTGGATGCATCCTCGGAGTGAGGGAAGTCGCCGCGGCGGTAACCGAGGGAAGAAAAACAGGGCTGCAGATGGAGCGGCACAGGGTAATGGACCTCGGCTTTGATCCCCTGCTTGGCCAAATAGTCCTTGAGCTGGTCGCGTCGCCGGGCGCGGATCACATATTGGTTAAAAACATGGGATCGGGCATCCCCCGAGTTGGGCAGGCTGAGGATCTCCTCTCCCGCCAGCCCTGAGGAAAGAAAAAGGGTCTGGTATACGCGCGCCCTCTCGATCCTTTCCTCACGCCATTGATCTACGTAACGCAGCTTGACGAGGAGCACGGCGGCCTGGAGCGCGTCCAAGCGGGAGTTGAGACCGATTTCCAGGTGGTGGTATCTGCGGCTTGCACCGTGGACTCGGAGCATGCGCACCTTATCCGCCAGGTCGCTTCGATTGGTGACGACGAGCCCTCCGTCGCCCATGCCGCCGAGGTTTTTGGTGGGAAAAAAGGAAAAGCATCCCAGGTCTCCTACGGTCCCCGCGGGCTGGGAGACGCCGGGGGAAACCGGCGTGCGGGCGCCAAAGGCCTGGGCGACGTCCTCCACGATGTAAAGCTGGTGCTTGCGAGAGAGGGAGAGGAGTCCAACCATGGCACAGCATTGCCCGAAAAGGTGAACCGGCAGGAGGGCCCGAATCCGGCACCGGCTCTTCGAGTCCATAAGCCCATCCCCCTCAGGATGAGGTTGGGCGCGCTCTTCGAGAAAGGCCTCTACCGCTCGGGGATCCATCAGGAAGGTTTGCGGATCGATGTCGATGAAGATCGGCGTGGCTCCGAGGCGCGTGATCGAAGAGACGGTGGAGAAAAAGGTAAACGGGGGCACGATGACCGCATCGCCCGCCCCGATGCCAAGAGCCATCAGAGAGAGCAGTAGGGCATCGCTTCCGGAAGCCACGCTGACGGCGGCGCCGCCTTCAAGGTATGATGCCACCTGCTGTTCAAACCGCTCCACCACCGGCCCCAAGATGAATTGTTGCGATTCCAGGACTTCCTCGATGGCCTGGATCACCTCGTTTCGGATTCTCCGATACTGCGCCTTGAGATCGAGAATGGGAATCTTAGTCATAAAAGTGAAAGTGAGGTGATAGGAAGTGACAGGAAATTGCTTTTTCCCTGCAAGCTCGAAGAACCGGATTCTCCCCTGCGGCTGCTTTCTGGCTGGCCCTGTCGTAGTCTTAAGTGAGCGACCCAGAGGGAGCGAGTCGATTCGGACCGCTGAGTTGAGGGCAGACTATCCGATAAGGTGGTCTTATGTCAACTCTGGCTCGGCTTCCAGGCAAAGCTGGTCAGTTGCGCCGCCTTGGAGTTAATGTAAGTATTTAAGGATTTCAAGCCCCCGTTTAGCTTCTCCTCAAGGGTTCGATCGCCGATGAGACTGGGTTTACGAAGAGGGCGATATGGTTTGTCTGGATCCTCGATCAGTCCATACTCCGCGTGCCATTGGAGAGACCGTAGTTTTGGTTCTCTGGCCCGAAGGGGTAAAGTTGTTAGACTAGCATCAGCCGGGTATCGTTACACTAAAGATGGATCCTTTTCCAACCTCGCTTTCTACCTGGATATTTCCTCCAAGTATCTCGGTGTATTTTTTGACGATATAAAGGCCTATCCCAACTCCGCCATAGTTTCTGGTCTCCGAGCTGTCAACCTGACGGAACATCTCAAAGATCGAGGGAAGCATCTCCTCTTGAATTCCTATCCCCGTGTCTGCAACCTTGAACACCACGACTTTAGTTTCGGGAACATAACGGGCCGATATGCTCACATAGCCCCTGTCGGTAAATTTAACGGCATTATTAATGAGATTCTGAAGCGTATGTTTTAGCTTCTCGCGGTCAGTTCTGACGGTCGGAATATCTGGGGAATAGTCCCACTTGAAGGTAAGATCTTTATTCAATTCACTTAACGGAAGCTCATAGCTGGATCTGAGATCGTCCAGAAAGCTCGCTAGATTCACATCGCGGCTCTCCACCTTGACCGCCCCTGCCTCGAAACTCGTTGCCTGCATGATCTCGGTGATCATTCTCAAGAGATCTTCAGATCGGTTTACGACTTTCTGGAGGGCCTCCTGCTGTTTCGGGTTGACCTGCCCTAACATGCCATCCTTCATAATGCCCGTATAACCCATTATCACGTTGAGGGGTGTGCGCAGCTCGTGGGACATGACGCCGAGAAACTCATCCTTGGCCTTGTTAGCCATTAACAGACTGCAGTTTGCCTGTTGAAGCTGCGAGTTGGCTTTCTCTAACTCACCGGTTTTGTCCTTCACCCTTTGTTCTAAGGTGGCATAAGAGACCTCGAGTTCAGCCGCCATTTTGTTGAATTCCTGTCCTAGCCACTCGATTTCATCTCCTGTCTCGATGTTGACCCGATAGTCAAGATTCCCACTCCCGATTATTTTAGCCCCCTCATGAAGTTCCCGAATCGGCCCTGTCATCTTGCTACTGACCCAAGCAATAGCAGCGGCTCCGACGAACAGGCCTATTGCCAGGAGCACCAGCGCAGAGCGCTTCAATGTTTCCACATTGGCTAACGCGGCAACGAGAGGCTCGTCCAAGATAACCGCCCAGCCCAACTCAGGGACCGGCGCGTATGTGGATAACACGGGCCTATCCATTAATCCTCGCCCCTTGTGGGCGGGACTCAGATCTGAACGCGTAGGATTGCGCAAAAATTTCTGGACTCCATCAAGTTGTCGGAGGTTCATTTTTTTTAATACCAGCAGGGGGTCTTTATGGGCGATTAGATTTCCGTGCTCGTCTATTAAGTACGCGTAGCCTGCAGTACCGAAATGAATTTTTTCAATCACTTCCCACAGAAACGACAGATCGGCTTCGGCCGCTACTACGCCGATGATACTTTGAGCGTTACCCCAAAGCGGAATTGCAAGCGTCACGTATGGCTGAGACTTGTCTGAAGTGTAGACTGGGCTTATATAATTCTCCCCCTTTATAGCGTTGTTAAACTTCGCTGATTTGCTTTGGTCGGACAAGTCCGAGGGGAAATAAACTCTTCTGTCGGATACTTTCAGCACCTCCATGCCCCGAGCGTCGATAATCGAAACGTCAGTAAAGCTGCCATCGTTTTTTGCCAGCAGAGCTGCCAGCAACTGTTGTTCTTTGCTCCCCAACTGATAGAGACTTGCGGCAGCAGCCATATCCGAAAACCGCTCGATCTTACGTCGAACAAAGTTATGAATGCGATCAGCCGTCACTGACGCAATCTCCGCCTGCAACTCGGCAGCATCTCGCTCTATCTGCCTTACGGTATACGAATAACCGGCCATAACGACCGCCGTCAGCGCAATCCCGAAAAAGCTAAGGCCCCACATCAGGAGGCGACGACGGATACCACCGCGACGAAGAGGGAATCGGGCTATTTTTTTCCAATCCGACATCACTGGGACCCTGATGACTTCGTCCGCCGTCAGTACTATTCCTTTGAGAATGTCAAGCCCCCATAGTCTGAGATTGATCGCCAGCTTTTGCCGGGCCCTCAGTGCCGGCTGTTGAGGGCTGCCAGAAATGCTAACACGATACCCAAGAGCGGCCCTGTTCTCAGCCTCCTTATCTCACTCTCGCTTCTTTGCTGAACCTCCAAACACCCCCGACTTTCCTACCAGGAATAGATCCTTCTTGCGCAAACTTGTAAACTGTCTTTACATGCACCTGCAAAAGGCTAGCTACCTGGTCAGCCGTTAATATTTCTTCCAACGGAAATCCCCTCCTCGGTTTACTTATTCCCTCCCAGGAATTCCAAGGTAGCAGGAATTATGCCACACTGTTCAGGGTGATCTATTCAACGATAATACCCCGTTTTTTCAAAGGATTATCGTTTTTGGCGGTCGAGACGCGAGGCCCTGCCAACGCGCAAAAATGTCGACAAATTGCCGAAAAAGAGCAGGTTTGTGCTTCGAAGAGAAGGGTGTGACTCGCTCGTTCCGCGACATGCGCGAGGCCGAGCCGGCTTTCATCAATGACACAAAAGCTCACGAAAAAAGTGGCCTGCGGGGATAAGCACCAGGCTACTTAATCACTTTATCCGCCTGGATCAGCACATGGCGTGGTATCACCAGGCCAAGTTGCTGCGCGGTCTTTAGGTTGATGAAAATCTCGAATTTCGCCGGCAGCATCACCGGCAGATCACCCGGTTTAGCGCCCTTCAAGATCCTGTCCACATAGGTAGCGGCGCGCCGGTATAAATCGGCTCGGTTCGCTCCGTAGGACATCAGGCTACCAGCTTCTAGAGGTTGATCCCCTTCGGTCATCGACGGCAAGCGATGTTTTCTGGTGAGTTCGAAAACTTCCTTTGAATGATGGGCCATTAGAGGGTTTCCAACGACGATCAGCGCGTCCGCGGGCGCCGTTTTTGCAGCTTGGAACGCTCCCGCAAAATCAGGGTTGGGGCCGCGTACTTCAAGGGATCGAAGCTCTAGTTTAAAAGCACGCGCCGCCGCCGCATACTCTTTAAAAGCGACGGCGGGCCCTGGACCGTCCGCATCCCAGAGAACGGCGACGCGCGACATCTTAGGAAGCACTTCCTTCAGCAACTCCACGCGCTTTGCGCTTAAATCGCG
>JACPSF010000180.1 GCA_016193385.1 Deltaproteobacteria bacterium | reverse complement strand
CCGAGCGTCGTCCTCTCAGCCAACCAAGCGATGGGAAGCCCGATCGCCAGCGCCACGATCGTGGTAGCGGCAGCAAAGATGAAAGTGTTCGCGAGCGCGCCATACGCCAGCGGGTCTGAAAAAACCGCCCGATAATTGTCCAACGTGTATTCCGCCGCGGGCGTGCCGATCACGCCGGTCTGAAAGCTTACCCACAGGACCACCAGAATGAACCCGATGATAAAAAACATGGGCAGCACCGCGAACGGGAGCAGCGGCGATACCCGGGCGCTCTTTACCCTGGGCAACCGGGAAACTCTAATCGCTGTGGTCGCCGTCTCCATATCTCCGCTTACGGTCACTGCTATAAGCCGCCTCTAACATGAGAGCCATGGGGTGTCAACAAGGCGAGAAGTGTCTGCACGGAATTATTCGCCAGCTTGCCGCGCGCTTCGACGACCTGCAACGAGATTATCGCAGTTGTAGGGGAGAAAAACCCTGAGATTGAAAATAGCGGATAGCTTTGGTGATTACCTGCCGCCCTCTTTCAGTATTTTTATGAACTCGTCCCTGATTTTGTTGATACCCTCGTGTCCGAGCTCAATCTCTCGCTGCACCGTATCGATGACGAGCTTCCCGCGCGCCTTAATAACCTTCTCCACCGGCTTTCGCGTCAGGGCCTCGGGATAGATGTGGAGATCATGGCCTGCCAGCTTCCACTGCAGCTTCTGACCCTCCTCGGTGTTGAGGAAGTTCGAAAACAGGATGCCCGTATTCGGATGCTGCGCGTGCTCGGGAATGCCAAAATAAGTGATGTTGATGCGGGCGATTTCCTTGACCGGCGTTGAGTCCACCGGCGCGCCGCGCCTCTTGTACCTGACGGCATCGTCGTGGCCGCAATCGAAGACCAGCATCGCAAACTCGCCGCTGGCCACGCGCTCCACCACATTACAGCTAATCAGCCCGCCGATTTGCCGAGCCAGCCTCTGCGTGTACTTCTTCATGTACTCGTAACCGAGCATGTCCTGCATGGCGAACTGATAAAGCCCGGTGGCAAAAGGCGTGGAGGCAATCCGCCCCTTCCACTTGGGTTTGAAAACGTCCTCCATGCTGTCTGGCACGTCATCCCCTTTGACCAAATTGGTATTGGAGGTGATGCCCACTATCCGGGACGCAATCGCGATCCCTCCCCCTTTGGGCGCGACCCTGTCCATGTTCGCGTCCGAGGGCGCGGGCCGCTCGAGGATGCCGTTCCAATCCACCTGTCTGAGTGTGCCGTCGTTCGTCCCTTCGGCGATGTGATTGGAGGTGCCGATGAAGATATCGCTGCTCGACCGCTGGCCCCCAATCTTTTCCTGGGTAATCTTGTTCAGCATCGTGTTGAAATCTGGGCCTGGAGTGAACTGGAGCTTGATGCTGGTGCCGTACCTCTTGTTCATGGCCTCGAGCAATTGCCGCAGTCCGGCATCACCGCCCAAACGACCCGCCGACCACTGGATCGTCATTACGCCTTCCTTCTTGGCTTCATCAATCACCTTTTGCAGCGCAGGGGAACGCGTTTGCGCATGGGCTGCAGGTCCGAGGCTCAGAAGCGCCGCGCCGCCAACGGAGAGAAACAAGCGGCTCAAAATACGGAACCTGGCTCTAATCGACATAGAGGACCCTCCTCGCAGATTCGATAGGCAGCCTCTAACATGGGTGCCGTACCGTGTCAACGAACCCTCCAAGCAGCCCGTCTTGCAGGTTTAAAAACGCACTTGACAACGTTAGCCAGCCCACCTATCGTTCATCGCATACGGTTGGGGACAAGGTTTCCGAATGCTCATTAAAGGGGTCAGTCAATCCGGGAGGGTCCATTATGAAGAAAACGCTGATCATTACCCTATCGGTTCTCTTGTTTCCATTACTGGGCGTGGAGGTCGACGCACAGAGTCTGCCTGAACTCTATCGCTTGGCCAAAGAAGAGGGCCAGCTCAACCTGTACGGCGGCGGCCCGGCAGCGCTGTACACGCCCGACGCCAAGTTATTCGAGGAGAGATTTCCCGGAATCAAGGTGGTGGTCCGCGGCGATTTCAGCAACAGACTCACCGGGCTGATCGACTCGCAGATCAAGCAAAGAAAGATGGAGGCTGACATCGCGGTCCTGCAAACGATTCAGGACTTCGTTCGCTGGAAGAAAGAGGGAGTGTTGGTCCCGTTTAAACCAGAGGCCTTCGCAAAGATTCCCTCGGACTTCAAAGATAATGACGGCACGTACAACGGAATCGCAGTAATCGGGATCATCTACGCCTACAATCCCAAGCTCGTCGATCAGCGAGACGTCCCGAAAACCGCGAAAGACTTTCTCCACTCACGGTTCATGGGGAAGATCATCAGCACCTATCCCCACGATGACGACATTACGTTGTACCTTTATTACGGCATCGTGGAAAAACATGGTTGGGGATTCATGGATGGCCTGATGAAGAACAAGCCCTCCTTCGTCATGGGTCACCAGGGCGTGGCACAAAAAATCGGCACTGGAGACTTCGCGGTGACTTTCGACGCCACCACGACCCAGGCGGCGGCCGAGAAGAATCGCGGCGCAAGCCTGGACGTGCTTATCCCCGAGGACACTTTTCCGATCTGGGCGCAAACGGTTGGGATCTTTAAAGGCGCCCCCCATCCCAATACCGCGAAACTTTACCTGGCATGGTATCTTTCCGACGAGCAGCAAAATCGGATGGTGAAGCGAGGAGGTCGCTGGTCCCCGCGAAACGATCTGGCCCCGCCTGCCGGCTTTCGACAAATCATGGAATACCGGATCGCCGACAAATTTCGCGAATTCATAACCGACGATTCCCGGATTGAAGGCCTGAGGAAAAAATTCGAAGAGGTCATCGGTCCGGTGAAGGGCGAAGCGTACCGATAACAAGGCTGGCTGAGGAAGAGGGCCGCGGACGTCCTTTTCCGCGACGGAGGGGAGCGCGAGCGAAGCTGCGGACGTCCGATTACAAACGGTACGACTCATGGCACAGGCCCATCGGCCGCAGCGGAGAGCGCGCTTCCCGAGGGAGCTTTCGAGGGAATCCGGGCCACGGAGGGAAAATCGGTGAACAGGATAAGGGTTGCCGGCGTGATGCTAATCGCCAATTTGCTGTGGGGCAGTTGGCAGGTTCAGGGAGAAACCGTGACGTTGAAGTACGGCCAGATCCCTTCGACCATACGGAGCGTCTCTTCCCTCCCGCTCTATGTCGCCCAAAGGCGCGGGTTTTTCGCACGGGAAGAGCTCAACGTGGAAATCGTCCCCATCGAAGGCGGAACCGGCAACATGGTGGCAGCCCTTGATCGGGGCGCGGTGGACATCACCCGGACTGCTACTCCCTATTTGATCTTAGCGGCTCTAAAAGGCTCCGACGCTGTCGCTGTAGCCGGGGAAACCAGAACTCCGATTTACAGCTTGATCGTCCAGCCCGAGATCAAAACTTACGATGATCTGAAAGGCAAGCTCCTGGGACTGTCCCTGAGGGTCGACACGATTTCGATCTCCATGCGCAAACTCCTGGCTCGTCACGGCCTGCGCCAGGAACAGTACCAGGTCAAGGAGCTTGTCGGCACCCCCCCGCGATTTGACTGCCTCAAGCGAGGAGAATGCGCCGGCGTGCCTCTGGGGCAGCCTGAGGATTTTCTCGCGTTGAGACAGGGGTACCGGCGGCTCGGGCTTTCCACCGAGGCCGTGCCGGACTTTCAGTTTACGGTAAGCGCCGTGCGCCGCGGATGGGCTGAGCGGAATAAAGGCAAAGTGACACGTTACGTCCGCGCCCTCGCATCTGCCTATCGGTACCTACGGGAGCACGGGAATCGGGACGACGCCGCCAAGATCATAGCCGACACAACCGGATCTTCGCCCGACATAGCGGGCGAAATCCTTGCCCTCTACTACGAACCCGACCGCGGAGTATTTCCCAGAGCTGGCGAGCTAGACTTGAAGGGCCTGACTCGCGTTCTCGAATTCATGGCCGAGGCCGGGGAGTTGAAATCCCCCCTTCCTCCGCCACAGCGATTTGTAGACCTCCAATTTCTCCAGGCTGCGGCAGTCCACTAAGAGTAGGAAGCTACGGCTGCGGCGGAGGGGCAACCTCAACAACCTTCGGCCTCCAGCTAATCTCTTTACCTTTGCCTCCTGATGTTTGGTGACGAAATGGTTTGAACGCTACTCGATGACTGCAATCGCCAGTCGGTAGGCAGGCAATCTGTAACCTACCGCCAAAGCGGGAAAGTCACGGGCAAAGGTCAAAAATGGTGTCTGGTAGTTCCACGGCACTCTGTCTCTCCCTTTGTAGATCGCGGGATAGAGGTCAATCAAATGAGTTCCCGGATGTCCCGTGGCTACAAGGTTGATAGTGATATCGCCGTTGCTGTTAAATCCACAGGCGTAGCCCATGGCTGCATTGTCGTAGGTCACGGCCACCGTGTTGTCCAGCTCGGTCCAACCCGAGCCTTTGATCTGCACGGTGAAAGTCTCCCCTACCTTCACGCGCTTCGGGGTTACCGCCACTAGACTCTGCTCGATATAGTACGGGATTTCCATCAGCACCCGATTGCTCTCTGCCAGTTTCACCATGTGCCAGCCGCCTAGGTCATCTGGAATTTGAACGGTGGCGGTCAATGATCCGTCTGCCGCCGTTGTCCCTCTCGCAAGCGGGATGCTATCCAGGTTCCAGCCGCTGGGGCCCATGCGGTTCCCTCTGGCCGTCACAAAGAACAGTCCAACATCAGTGTTGGGGGGCAGACTGGCCGCTCGTAAGGTGGTCTGCGAGAGAATGGGGCCTGCGGCAGGATGCAATGTCGCCGAACCCTGTGATGCGCTCTCCAAGCTCATGGTCGTACGTGGTGCATTCCTGTTGAGTTGGGCAACGCGGTTGCTGTCGGGCCACTGGAGAGTGTCGGGCGGCGGACCAGCGTCCTTCGCAACGTTAAATACAAAGCGAAACTCCTGTTTGTTGTCGAGGTGAGCGTAGATATAATCCTGCGGCGACTGCTGGGTATTGAGATAGGCTCCAGCCACGTAGGCCGTGCTGTTGTTGAGTTGAATGATATGCTTGCCGGGAGGTCCTGCTGCGCGGATCTGAAAGATAGCGGTGCCTTTAGTCGTCACTGCCGATATTTCACCTGTGTACTTATTGTCGTAGCGCGCCGCCATGAACTGTTCAAATCCTCTCCAGCCCAACCCCTTGACGGTGATGGTGATCGGTGTCCCCACAGGACCTTCGGTAGGAGTGATGGCTGCGCTGCGCAGGATGCGGAAGCCGCCGCGGGCCACATCTTGTCCATCCACCACGGCGTAGAGATCGTGCACCTCCCCATAGTCTTCCGGGGCGACGAAGACCGCCGTCACTCGACCCTGGGCATTGACTGGTGCGCTGCCTAACTGGACTCGTTTCTCTTGATACTTGCGCTCGTGGTACTCAACGTTGTCAACCATTGTTTTCGTCAGATAGGTGGCATCGGCAGTGACCCAGAAAAACTCCACTCTCTTGCCGGGTGTAAGTCCATCCCCTGTCACTGTGAAAGGATCTCCCGCATAGCCCTTAACCGGCTCGACCTTAAGCAACTTGAGTGGTCTGTATGCGCTGCCTGGCGCGGCGGCTTGGGAGGTGGCAAGCAGGGTTGCGGGCGCGGAGGTTCGAGGAGCCGTCGGGTCGGACAGTGGGTCGGCACCATAGGCTACTGACATCCCACGCAGGACCAAGAGGGCGAGGGCAAGTCCTGTAGCTGGCTGCCCTCGCCTAATGCGACCAGTAAGGCTTCCCATCCTACACCCTTATTAGTCCACGATCCTCACACGGCTATCAACGGTTGGTGTTTTCTGAATCGGGGGGATGAAGGCCGCCGTGCGGCCGTCCTTGGCAGTTACCACTATGGTATAGTCCAGCGAACCTACCGGATAATCCGGCGGAATATCCCAAGCCACATCCCACATCCAGGCGGAATCGGGCAGAGCGGCCGCGCTCCCTCGGATTGCCCATCGCGGGGTCAGCTCTTCTCCGTGCTGCAATCTCACTTTCACTGTCGCTCCATCTTTATCCGTGACGCGCTTTCCCGTCGAGGTATCGAGGATCTCAAAGCGAAAGACGAGCCTCATGCCGCGCTTGAACACGCCGCTCTGAATGCACGGGACGGTTGAAATGACACCGTACCTGCTTGGTCCGGTGCTCGTCAAAGTTTCCACATAGAAAAAGAACGGGCCTACCGGCTCATAGTAGGACGCGGGGGTCGTGTGCGGCGACCGAGGAGGGGCGCCAGGAGGGGGAGGAGGTACTTTTCGTACACCGAGTAGGAGCGTAACGCCAGGCGCTGCTTCACCTTGCGCAACGACGGAAGGACCGCAGGCAATGATGAGCAACGGCATGAGACTCAATAGGGCAACGAAAATCAGCATCCGAATTTTCTTTCTGTGCAACATGCTCTTACCTCCTTAGAGTTAGTCTGGACCTAGCAGGCTGCGGAAAAAGTGATTTTCATGCTTCGAGAGCCTCAGCATGAACGGAAATTCGCCAATGTTTTCAACACTTGCTCTGTTCGCCCTGAGCGTGTCGAAGGGTGAACGGAGGTTTTTTCAGAGAAAGCAGACTGGCCCCGTACCCCATTTCAGGCGGGACAGTATCTGATAATGACGCGCTATGTCAAACTAATAGCGAACCTCGTGTTTGTATTGATCCACCGCTACAAAGCCCCCTGTGCTCTTTACTTTGCACCACAATTTTCGCAGTAGAGCCGTGTTGAGCTTGACAGCCATCTGGCCCGGTGTTAAGTTCGCCTCGCTCGGAACTAGTCCTCACCTGTAATCACCGGACATAGGGTTCTGACTCTGACGGGGAAGATGGCTTTCCGGTTCGCTTAGGAGGTATCGCGATGGCACGGATCGTCTGCGTTGTCGGCGTCTCCCACAACCCGTTTCACCATCGCCAGATCAGCCAGCCTCGGTCCCAGTGGTCGCCCGACACTGAGAAAATGGTTGAACGGGGACAGATACTGCGCGAGAAGCTGAGTAAGGCCGACCCGCAGTCGCTCATCACGGTGGGCAACGACCACTACCACCAGTTCTTCGCGGACAACATGCCGGCTTTCATCCTCGGCAAGATGGAGGTCTTTGACGCGACCTATTACAACGAGGTGCGCGAATTCGACCTTCCCCGGTGCCGCATCCCGGGCGATGTCCGGCTGGCACAGCAGATCCTCGAAGGGTCCATGAAGCGCGGGGTGGACTTCGCCTTCTCGAACGAGATGAAGGTCGATCACTCGGTGGTGGTTCCCCTCATGTTCGCACGGCCCGAGATGGACCTCCCCATCGTGCCGATCATGACCAACTGCGTCGCCCCGCCACTCCCGCCGGCGGAGCGCTTCTACCAGGTGGGCCGGGTGCTAAGATCGGTCATCGACGAGATCCCCGGCGACAAACGGATCGGCGTTGTCGTGAGCGGGAACCTCTCCCTCGATGTAGGCGGCCCCTTGCAGTTTGAGCCCAAGCCCATGGACGAGGAGTTCGACGACCAGGCCGTGGGATGGATCTCCCGCGGCGACATCGACACCGCCATCCGCGAGTGCACCTTCGACCGTATGACGGGCGCAGGCAATGTGACCCATGCCTTCGTCAACTTCCTGCTCGCCATGGGGATAGCGCGGGGGTTCCGTTGCTCTTATGCTGAAGGGATGAAACGGAAGGGCTCCACGCAACCTTTCTTTGCCTGGGAACCCTGAGCCAAGGAGGATTCAACATGAGCAGATATCTCGTCAACAAGTTCATTTACCGCGTCGACCGCAACAAAGAAATGCTCAAGGCCTACATGAAGGACCCCGCCGGCTTTGTCGCCCGCTGGGAAAAGGAACAAGGGCCCATGCTCAACGAATCCGAGCAGACCAGCGGCCACAGGTTCACCGATGAGGAACGCAAGGCCCTGGCCGGGCGCGACTTCGAGAAGCTCTACGCCATGGGCGCCCACCCCTTCCTCCTGTGGACCATGATGCTGCCGGTCTTCGAAAAAGAGTTCCCAAACTTCCGAGCCCTGGTGGACCACTACAACTCGAAGATCAGACCCTACGGCCGCCCCGACTTCAGCACGTGATAGCCCGGAAAGTCGAAATCCTACGCCCTTAAGAATAAACTCGCCAGCGATCGGGGGACACGAGAAGGACCGTCTGTTCTCCCGTGGCGAAATCGGAATCGCCGGGAAGCTTGACTTTGAGATTGACCCCGCATGCCTCAACCTCAAAAAGGGCGGCATCTCCGAGGTAACTTTTACTCAAAATTTTTCCTATGACGATCCCGGAACCTCGACTCGCATCGGAAGAAAGAGCGAGGTGTTCAGGACGGATAGCGAGCGTCACCTCCTGCCCTGTCTGGCAGTTCGTCGGCACTTCGCATTTGACCCGTCCAAGTGGTGATTCGACCTCGGATGACCCCAAGACCCTGCCGGGAATAAAGTTCATCTCACCGACGAACTGGGCCACGAACAAACTCCGGGGCCGGGAATAGACTTCCCTCGGCGCTCCTGCTTGCAGTATTTCCCCCTCTTGCATCACGCAAACCTTGTCGCCCAGGCTCAACGCCTCGGCTTGATCGTGGGTGACGTAGAGAGTGGTGACTCCAACTGACCTGGTGATCTTTTTAAGCTCGATCCGCATCTGTTCTCTCAACCGCGCGTCCAGATTGCTGAGCGGCTCATCCATCAGAAGCACCTGAGGTTCGGAGACAAGCGCCCGCGCAAGCGCGACCCTCTGCTGCTGCCCACCGCTGAGGTCCGTGACAGGCCGGGCTTCGAGGTGATCGAGTTGCACCAATTCCAGGGCTCTTCGCACTCGCGGTGCCACCTCCTGCTTGGGGACTCGCTTTCTCCCATCCGTCAGGGGATAGGCAACGACCTGGAACACGTTCATGTGAGGCCAGACCGCATAGGATTGAAAAACCATCCCGATGTCTCGTTTTTCGGGCGGGACGAAGATACCCTGCGAGCTGGAGTAGACCACTCTGTCGCCGAGCGCGATCTCTCCCTCATCCGGCACCTCTAGCGCGGCCACACAGCGCAGGGTGGTGGTCTTGCCGCAGCCGCTGGAGCCCAGCAACACGCAAAACTCCTGCTCCGCCACGTCCAGGTCGATGCCACGCACCGCCTCGACCCTTCCATGGCGAGTCTCGTAGGACTTCGATAGGTTCCGAATTCGAATCATGTCGCAATACGCTCGCCGGAAGTTGGTGTCACCATCTAGCCATCGACGTTGATTGCAGCGATCCTCAACGACCTGCCGAAGATCCCTGAGCGATGCTTGCAAAGACGCTCCTCGCCAGCCAGGCCAGCGGCACCACTACCGCGATGAGCACGACCCCCAAGGCGCCAACTTCGGGCGTAAGCCCGGCGAACCAGAGCTGCCAGATGAGCGTCGCGAGCACCACATTATCCGGGCCGCGCAGCGTCAGTGCCATCGTGACCTCCCGATACGACAACAGGCTGATCCAGAGCCAGGCGTTGACAACCGCGCCCGCCATCAGGGGAATGACGATGCGCCACAGTACCCGCAATTTCGAGGAACCACAGACGCGGCCGGATTCCTCAAGCTCGTGATGAATTTGAATCATTACGCCATTCATGGTCCGGCTCCCGTAGGCCAGAAACGCAATGGTATGAGCCAGAACGATGATGAAGATGCTTCCGTAGATAGGCAGAACCTCGCGAAACAGGAGAGCCAGGTAGGCCAGAGCGACCGCGAACAGAATCTGCGGGACCGCAAGAGGCAGAAAGGCGAACGCGTCCAAGACTCCCCCAAGCCGAAATCGCTGGCGCACAACCACCCAAGAGACAAAGATACTCAGGCTCATGGAGAGAGTAGGCACGAGCACAACGAGGACCATCGTGTTGATGAAAGGGTGCGGACCGATCAGCTCGGGAATCTGACGGTAGTTCACCAACGTAAGCTTCGATAGCGCTTCAACGGAAAAAGCCTGCGCATGAGGCAGAAGCGAAACCCACAGAAGCGCACCAAAGGGGAGCACAAAATCTAACGCCAGGTAGACACCGACAAATGCCATCGCCGCGTACTTCCATCGACCCAGCCGCAGTATCTTAGGGCGGTAGCCACGTCCGGTGACGACCGCGTACTTTTTCGTTTCGCGGATCACTCTGAAATACAGGTAGGCGAGGACTAGACCAAGCGCCATCATCAGCAAGCCATACGCTCCCGCAACCCCGTATTTTGGCAAGCCGACGTTGGGAGTCACGGCGAAATAAATCAGCGAGCTAAGCACAAAGATTCTGCCTGGCCAGCCGACTACCGCCGGGACCTCGAAGAGGGAGACCGCGAGCATAAGCATGTAGACCATCACCGCTGCGATTGCCGGCCAGCTCACCGGGATATTGATGCGCAAGAGCGTGCGCAGCCGGCCGGCACCGCTGATATAGGAGGCCTCTTCGAGCGCCGGGTCCATGGCCCGAAAAGCCGCCGACAGCATAAAGAAGGATGCGGGTACAAGAGCAAGACCTTGCACGAACGCCATACCCGTGATGTTGTAAATGCTAAATATCGGCCGCTCGGCTCCGAAAACCGATCGGGCCACGTTGTTGAGCAACCCGACCTCCGGGCTGAAGACGAGAATCCACCCTATGGCCCGCAGGAACACCGGGACCAGGAAGCTCGTGATCAGGAACACGAAGATCGCTTCCCGGCCGGGGAGATCGGTCCGGTTGAACAGCCAGACCATGGGCAAGGTGAAAAGCAGAGCCACCAGGACGGTGCCGCCGGCAAAGAAAAACGTGTTCAGAAGCACCTGGAGGAAGATCGGGTCGGCGTAGGCTCTGTAGTAGTTCTCGAGCGTGAGCGGACTGGCCTGGCCGGGGAGGCCTGCTCGCAGGCTCATGAGGACAACGGCCAGCACGGGCGCGCCCACTAACAGTCCCACGAGCGCCAGCGCGGTATAGCCGAACCCGTGCCCCGTCATCTCGCGGGTCAGGCCTCTGGCAAATCTAACCCCGGCGAGCGCCGGCCTGACCTTTGCGCTTCCCAGGCTACCGCCAGGAACCGCCGCCTTAGCGCTCATCCATGCACCCTAAGGACCCGCCCTTTCCCCTCAATTCCGCAATGCGGTCACCCAATCGCCGATGACCGATTGCCGCAACGTTGGCCTAGCGATAGCCCAGGATCGCCCCATACTTCTCGGTGCGGCGCTGTAGCTCTTTGGCCATGAAGTCTTCCTTCAAAAGGACGACATCTTTCCCCTGGACGAACTTCCAGTAAGGCGACCCTTTGACAAAAATGGAGCTCTGCCACTGAAACTCTTGAAAGAGATCCTGTCCCCTCTTGGTTGCGAGGAAGCCGGCGAAAAGAAGGGCGGCATTGGGATTGGGGCCGCCTTTGATGGGACCCACGGTTATGGACTGGAGCAAAACTGGATCGCAGTCCTCCGCCCAACTCGCCGGCGCTTTGCGAATTTTAGACACCCGCATGAAATTGTCGATCTGTGTGGCCACGAGGAGTATCTCGCCGATATGGAGACGCTGGTTGAGATCGGCCAGGGTACCCAGCCTGGGTTTCATAGCGGTCAAGCGCGTGACAAACTGAGTTGTCTTCTCATCACCCCAGAACTGTGAGAGCCGCGCCCAGTGGTGAGTCGCTGTGGACACCCCGATCTTCTCATTGAACTTTGGCTTCAAAATATCTTCCCACTTCCTTGGGATGTCTGGTCCTTTCACGAGGTCGGTGTTGTACTGCGGCAGGGCCACCTGGTGAGCAAAGGCATACGCCCCTGCGTTGAACATCACAGCCTGGGGGGGCACGCCGAAGAGTTTTGCCCAGTCGTGACGGACCAGCAGACCGGCCTGAAACAGATCGTTGTGGTGGGCTTCGGTCGTGAGCATCAGGTCCCAGACGGGTTTTTGCCCCGCCAGGCTCTCCCCGACGACCTTCGTGGTATCACGCGCCCAATCGGCGCCCCGCGTGTCCTTGATGGTTATACTGGTACCAAATTGCTCATTGAGCCCGTCCTGGAAGCGCTGGCGCCAGGTGTCCGTTGCTGTGCTCGTCCAGTAAAGGCGAATTTCGCCTTCCTTGTTGGCGGCGTCGATCACCTCCTTCGGTGGGGCAGCGAAAGCCATCGTGCCCGCAAGAAACGTTAGAACGAACAGCAACGCCGAGAACAAGACCTTTTGCCAGCGAATCGCGGGGCCGAGCCGCCCGACCACAACTGCCCGTTTTCGGATGATCTGCATCTGTATCCTCCTTCTTACGAAATACCGCAGAGCCATGAATCAACCCTCTACTAGACGAGACTCTCTACGATCTCCCTGCCGGAGACTTCGACATAAACTTTCTCCGATTGCATCGGCTTTCCGTCGAGGCGATCCTTGATCCAATCCGCTGCGAGGTCGCGCGCGAACGGGTTTCGAATCGAGTGTCTCTCGCCCTCGTAAATGACAAGCTTCTTCGGGTGGGGAACCTTCCTGATGACCTCGTAGAGGTATTCGATCGGACACAGCTCGTCGTCCTCCCCGCTCACGATCAGCAGCGGGGCTCTGATCCTCGACTCCAACCCCCGGACGTCGATCTTTTTGGCGAATTCGTCGAACGACTCCTCGTCGTCATAACCGGCCATGTACATGTAATTCAGCTTAAACGTGGGGGAGGCGGAATTGAGCAGACTGTCCAATCCCGGCTCTAAGCAAGGCAAGGAAAGGGCGACGGCCTTGAACCTGCCATCTGAGGCCGCAACCCTAAAGCCCCAGTACGTCCCCATACTAACACCCTGGAGCGCGATTCGGTTTTGGTCGATGTCCTTTCTCGAACCCAGATAATCCACCGCGCTGTGCCCCGCCTCTTCGTAGTTCTTTTCCGTCACCCGGATCTTCCTCATGTTGCTTTCCCCCTGACCTGGGCCGTCGAGGCGCAAGATCGCCATTTTCCGTTCCAACAGCGCATCGCCGTAAAGGGGCATGTCTTCTTTGACGGAGTCCATCCCGGGAATGGAGACAACACATGGATAAGGAGGAGACCCGGAGGAGGGAAAGTGCAGGAGCGCAGGGATGGATTTTCCTTCAAAGGGAAGTTCGACCCGCTCGATCTTATGGTCAGCGTACTGGATATACTTGTCGTAGCAGGCGTTCTGTTTCTCCGCCAATCGAATCTTCATCTCGTTGTCGTCTTCGAAAATGCCCCATTGCGCGTTGACGTAGAACAGCGCCGCCGTAAAATAATTTTCCCTGGCGGTCACGGTGCGCCCCTCCTGCTCCGCCCCCCTGGCGATCTCCTCCCTTCGCTTGGCAACCCGCTCGAACTCGCGCGGGATGTCTTTGAACTTCGTCACCCGCTGTCTCAACTGATTCACGTCCGGGAATCCGCCAAGGCCGATGTAAGCGAGAAGCCGCTGGGTCCTCCCTTGATCCCAGTCGACTCCCACGGTCCGGATGATGTTGTCCAGCACCCACCTTTGGTCTTTGAACCGCTTCATCTTTCTTTCATTATCCGCTTTCATTGGGCCTTCTCCTTCGTCCGAGAGATTTCTTTCCGTGCCACAGTTGGGCGTGAATCCTTACGATGAATCGGGTCGGGTTATAACCCCAAACGACCTCAAGAAAATACCCGCCAACGGTCCTGGGGCAAGACCAGCACCACCTTCTCTCCTACGGCAAAACCCGCATCGCCGGATAGCTTGACTCTCAGGCTCACGCCGCAGGCCTCGACTTCCAGCAAGGCGGCGTCCCCCAGGTAGTTTTTAATCAAGACCTTTGCCGCCACGCCTTCGGAACTCCGAGCCGTTTCGGGCCTAAGCACGAGATGCTCCGGTCGGATGGCGAGGGTGACCTCGCGCCCGGCCTCACAACCTCGCGGAACCGCACAACTAAACTTTCCCAAAGGAGATTCCACTTCGCCCGCAGCAGAAACCCTGCCGTGGATGAAATTCATCTCGCCCACGAACTGGGCGACAAAGAGACTGTTCGGGCTGGAATAGACCTCGTGAGGGGAGCCGGTTTGTAATATCTCGCCCTCGTTCATCACGCACACCCTGTCTCCCAGGCTCAACGCTTCGGCCTGGTCGTGGGTGACGTAAAGGGTCGTGACGCCGATGGAGTGGGTGATCTTCTTAAGCTGTGCCATGGCCACCCGCTGCTGCTGACCCCCGCTCAGCTCCGTGGCCGGGCGGTCCACCAAGTGGTCCAGTTGAACCAGCTTGAGAGCCTGGCGCACCTTCTCGGCCACCTGGGACTTGGCAACCCGCCGCCTCCCCCTGATCAAGGGGAACGCAACGTTCTGAAACACGTTCATGTGCGGCCAGATGGCGTAAGATTGAAACACCATCCCAATATCGCGTTTCTCTGTGGTAACGTAAATGCCTTGATTCGGAGAGCTCACGACCGCGCCGCCAAGATCGATCTCGCCCGCATCGGCCCGCTCCAGGCCAGCCACGCAGCGAAGCGTCGTGGTCTTGCCGCACCCGCTCGGACCGAGCAAGACGAAAAACTCCCTTTCCCGAACGTCCAAATCAATACCCCGCAAAGCCTCGACCTGACCATGGCGGGTTTTGAACCACTTCTTAAGCCCTCTGATCCGTATCAACTCTGGTTTCCCTCCTCTATTTATTCAGCTTCTCGAACCGCACCTGCCTCCTCCCGAGCCCGGGTAATGGCGCCTCGCCTCGCCTTTCTGGCGCCCTACCCGCTTCTCGCCGCCTGATAGTAATCTAGATCGTAGTAGCGCTTCAGATCCGAACCCATCGGGAGATTAAAGCCATACTGAGTTCTGAGATCGAGCACGCTCTGAAGCCCGGTGACATCCATGGCTCCGTCCTTGGGAAGTTGCGCAAGCCGGCCGGCTGCTCCTTGGGTGCTAAGCTTCTCTTCATCAGCAACGATCTTTATCGCCTCCGCCCGATTGGCCGGATCGCCAGCCCACCGTAGTCCGGCGAGCCAAGCGCGCAAGAACTTCACCAGCGCATCCCGGTGACCTTTGGCCCACGCCTGGCTCACGGCAAAAACGCCGCCCGGATAGTTTGGCAGCACCTCGCGATGGTCGCCAAAGTGCACGTGACCAGCAGCTTCCGCCTTTGCGTCCCAGGGCGGGTTGAGAATAGCCGCGAAGGTGTCGCCTCGATTCATCGACTCGAACCGCGGCCCGGTCGCCCCGACCGGAACGAGCCGGTAATCGTCCCTTTTAAGATCCAAACCGTGGGCCAGCAGGATTTTTCTGAGCACGAGCGCGTAGGCCGTATCCACGGCGTCAACGGCAAGAGGTTTGCCGCGCAGATCGCTCCAGTCGCGAATCTCCGGTCGCACGTAGACGGGCAGCAAGATCCCACGGGCCACCTGGGCTATCGCAACGATCTCTGCCCCCTCCCGGCCCGACCACGCGAGCACGTTGTCGAAGGCAGTCGAGGCGATGTCCCACTTTCCCACGCCCAGGCCGCGCATCTGCTCGGTCGAGTTGGGCGTGATCGTAATCTCGACCTCAAACCCCTCGCTCGCAAAGAGCCCGCGCCGGCGCGCCACGATCAGACCGGCATCGGCATTAAAAATGATCAAACGCAACGGATTTAATGGAGAAATGGCCTTACACCTCCTCGCTCCAGGATACCGTCTTTTGATCACAGCTAGCGCTTGACTGTCAAGGGATCATCAGCTCTACTGCGAAAATTGTCGCTGCAGCCCTTCGGGATTGCAAATGGCAAATCTCAAATTGCAAATCTGAGATCTGCAATCTGACATTCCGAGCGGAGCGAGGATGGGGGCAGATCCCCTGCGCCCGGGAGTTTTGTGAGATCTCTGGGGGGAGGAAGCCTGAAGGGCTGAGGCACGCGCACGAGGAGGTGGAGGGCAGGCCCTGGCAGATGGAGAGACCAGAAGATCATCTGAAGCCGGGCATCTTACGGTATAAGTCGGTCAGCCGGTCGATCTCCTTGGCTTGTCCCTGGGTCATGTACAGGATTTGCTTACCCTGGACATATTTGTGGGCATCGGTGCCGGCAATGAGGGCGGAGGTTTCTCCGCCGTACTTCGCCCAGATCTCCTGCGCCCCCAGTGTCGCCATGAAAGCCGCAAAGAGATAACCCACGTTGGGGTGAGGGGCACTTTTAACCACGCCCGCTTGATAGGATGGCGAAATCACCGGCTCGATTCCTTCGGCAAAAACGATCGGCGCGCCGGTTCTTTTTGCTGTGTTAATTTGGCTCGTCGTCAGGGTAGCCGCGAGCAAAATCTCGCCGAGCTGAAGCCGGGTGTAGATCTCGCCTAGCTGCCCTAAGACCGGCTCCTGCTTCACGAGGGCCTTGATATACTCGGTAGTCTTCTTTTCTCCCCAGCCTCCCACCGCCAGCCGGGCCCAATGGTGCGTTGCGTTGTTGATGCCCAGTTTTCCCCCTTTCCATTTGGGATCCAGGAGATCCTCCCACCGCTTCGGAACATCGTTGGCGGGCAACGTTTTTTGGTTGTAGGCAGGTAGCACGAACTGATTGGAAAAGGAGACCGAGCCATTGTCATACTGGATTAACTTTGGATCGACGCCGAGCTTGGTATAGTCAAACGGCATATGGAGCTTCTTTAACCACAGGAGGGATTGGTGCGCATCGGTTACCACCATGAGATCCCATTGCGAAGGCGCCCCGGCGGCCGTGTCGGTCGCCAACCTTCCGATGTCCCTGAACATGCTCCCCGAGGGAGTGTAGCCCATCCTGATTTCAACCCCGTATTTCTTGTTAAACACGCTGGCGAGCGCCTGTGCTCCCTGGGGGGTCAAAGTAGACGGGCCGTAAAATTCTATGATCCCTTCCTTTTTTGCCGCTGCTACAAGCTCTTCGACGACCGCGGTGGTCCCGACAGCAGACCAGCCCAAAAGGACCGACACGGCCACAACGAAAAACACAACGCCTGTGACTCGCTTCATAAAGTACCTCCTAATAATAGATTGCCTGCCCTGGTTTTCAAATCT
>JACPSF010000179.1 GCA_016193385.1 Deltaproteobacteria bacterium | reverse complement strand
CGGTCTGTGCCGACGACCTTGCCCCTGAGTTGGGCGGGGCTTCGGATCTCCGGCTGCGCGTGAAAGGAAAAGATCATCTTGTGGTGCAGTCCTGCAATAAAGGCGACCTTAGCCCCGCTAAGGACAGCCGGTATTAGACCCGGCGCGGACATCGTCACGGCATCCACCTCGCCGGCCACGAGGGCAGCCACGGCGACTTTTGCCTCAAGGTATACAATTTTTACATCAAGCCCCTCGCGCTCGTATGCCCCCATCTCCGCTGCGATCCAGAGTGGCGCCATTGTAGTCACCGGGGCTACATACGCAATACGGACCGTCTGCGGCTGTTCCCCTCGGCGCTCGGCAGATTGCGCACGGCCGAAGGCTGAGAAGACCAGAAGCCAAGATATGCTCCAAACTATCAATACGTATCGACCCATGATTCCGTTCCTCCGTCCGTTATATGCCTCTTATGCCTCTGTGCGGAGACCATGTCAATCGAAAATGGGGTAAAGAGATGCGTGCCGAGAAAAAGGCTTCAGACTGAGAGGTTGGGAGGCTCACTTTGTGATCATCATTTGAGCGCCCGCTTTCTGAACAAAGAGATTTCTCTTCCACGAAGCCTCTTCGCCCGGAAAGTCTTTTCTGAAATGGGCGCCGCGGCTCTCTTCCCTCATTAAAGCGCTTCTGGCCACCATCTCGCCCACGAGCAAAGCATTTTCCACTTCGAGCAAGCTGGACACGGCCTCAGCCGACTCGCCGGCTGCCGCCTCAACCTTTCGATTCAGTTCACGGAAAAATTGAAGCGCGCTCCTCAGGTCTTCCGCCTCGCGAATGACCCCGACATGTCTCCACATCACATCTCTGACTCTTTCCATCAGTTCGGCGATCGCACCCGGGCTCAAACCCTCTCTCTCGCGGAGCCTGATTCGCTTGTCTGCCAGATCCGAAATCTGCCTTGAGTCGGGCTTGACACCGCCCGCTTTAGCGGCGAATCCGGAAGCCGATTCGCCGGCCCGGGCACCGAAGACCACAGCGTCCGTAAGGGAATTTCTCCCCATACGGTTGGCCCCGTGCACCCCCGCGCCGGTCTCCCCGGCGATATAAAGCCCCGCGATACCGGTAGTGCAATCCTCGTCGATCGCCGCCCCGCCTATGAAAAAATGACACACCGGCGTTGTGAGAACGGGCCTCTCAGCACATCTCAACACCCGCCTAAACGCATCCTTATAGACGAGAGTCGCGTGATCCTTGGGCCAACGCTCATCGTCCACCCGGGTTAGATCCAGCAGGACACATCCGTCCACGTCATTGCCCGCCTGGATCTCCAGGAAAATCGCTCTGGATAAGAGATCTCTGGCTTTGATGGCGACAGGCCTCACCCTGAGGTTGTGTTTTTTCAACAGCTCCTCACCCTTGGCATTTCTGATTTCACCCACGTCGGCAAGGTTAGGCGGGAAGAGCCCGATACCTTCGGCCTTGAGCTTCTCGTCATCGATCCCCAGCGGATAAAACTGGACGAACTCCATGTCTCTCAGCTTCAGTCCTGCACGATAGGCCATCGCATAACCGTCGCCGGTGTTTCTCGGGTCGTTGTCTGTCTTGGCATAAATTCCACCTGCACCCCCGGTCGCCAAAACCACGCTCTTGCTTTCAACAAAGACAGGCTTCTCCGCGTCCACATCGAAGCCCAAAACCCCGCTCACCCTCCCCTTATCGACTATGAGATCTACCGCCTGGAAGCCGGGTTTGAATCTGACCGCCAGGGTATCAGCCCTGTTTCTCAAAGCCCTGGTTAGTTCGGAGCCTCTGGCGCTTGCAGGGCCGCCCGCGCAGATCACATACCCGTGAAACACTTGGGCTCTCAAGCCGAAATCCCGGAGCTCTTTGAATCTGAGCGGAGCCTCTTCACTCAGGATTCTGATGAAGCGTTCATTGCCGATAAATCTCCCCGACTCCAGAGTATCCCTGACGTGGTCCTCCACAGAGTAGCTTTCAGTGGACAGGGCCAATCCACCACCGCTGCGATCGGTCGAGCATCCGGCCGATTTCAGGGCTACGAGGGCATCAGCGCCTCTCTCTCGCGCCTTTACCGCAGCCATGAGACCTGCGGCTCCGCTGCCGATAACCAGCACGTCAGCCTTGTCGCAAAGATCCACTAACATAGTTACTGGCTCCAGACCTCTTCAGAGTGTAGAGGAAGCTTCCGTCCAAAAAACAAAATGGCGCCCCGGCTACCGTGTTGAGTAGGACACTATCTGATAACAGGATTTTTTGTCAACTCACGGGGGACTGCAGAGATTCTGAGATGAAGCCAGTCGCGCGTCCCCAAAATGATCCCATTATGGCTGCCAGGAGTTGATGCGTCTGCTTGAGAGAGTGGAGACTTAGAGAAGGCTTCTTACCCACTGCAACCGCAACTTGAAGAGCGGCAACACAAGAGCCAGGAAAGAGACAGCTAAGAAGGCCGCAGATAGCGGCCGGGTAAAAAACACCTGGAAGCTCCCGCCAGAGATGATCAAAGCCTGGCGCAGGTTATCCTCCAGCATGGGACCCAAAACCAAGGCCAGAACCATCGGCGACGCTTCGAACTGAAACTTCTTCATCACAAAGCCAACGACACCGAAGACGCACATAATGATTACGTCGCCGGTGCTGTTGTTGAGACTGTAAGCGCCCACTAGACAGAAGAGAAGGATCAGGGGATAAAGAATCCCGTAGGGGATTTTGAGAACCTGGACCCATACAGGGATGAGGGGCAGATTGAGGATAAGGAGCATGACATTCCCTATATACATGGAGGCAATAAGGCCCCAGAAGAAAGCTGGATTCTCGGTAATGAGGAGCGGTCCGGGGCGAAGGCCGTAGAGGGTGAGGGCGCCGAGCAGGATCGCCATAATGGCATTGGCCGGAATCCCTAGAGAAAGCATGGGGACAAAATTCCCCGTGGCCGCGGCATTATTGCAGGACTCAGGGGCTGCCACGCCCTCAATCGCGCCGGCGCCGAATTTTTCTGGATGCTTGGATAACCGCTTTTCCAAGCCGTAGGACAAAAAAGTGGGAATGATCGTGCCGAGGCCCGGAACGATTCCCAGGAAAAACCCAAGGACAGACCCACGCATGATCGGTATAGTGGAGTCTTGCCAATCCTGCCGGTTGGGGAGGAGGCCCTGGATCTTACCCTTAAGGAACTCCTGGGGGGTGCTCGTGCCCACGTTTAGCAGGACTTCGGAGATGCCGAAGAGCCCCATCACCACCGGAACGATCCCGAGCCCGTCTCTGAGCACCAGGATGT
This sequence comes from Deltaproteobacteria bacterium, assembly GCA_016193385.1. The sequence goes on along the minus strand of JACPSF010000179.1, from coordinate 8,928 downwards.
CATAGGTGAAACGTGGCTTGGCGGTCATCGTATCCAGTCCCACCGCTCCGAGAATCAAGCCCGCGGCCGCAGCCATCAGGGACTTGATCACGGAACCGCGTGAAAGGTACGTGACCAGGGTCATGGACATAACCATGAGCGAAAAATATTCCGGAGCGCCGAATAACAGGGCGAAAGAAGCCAGGGTGGGCGCGAGAAACATGAGGCCAACTACCCCCAGCGTCCCGGCGATGAACGAGCCAAATGCAGCGATCCCAAGGGCCGCGCCGGCCCTCCCTTGCCGCGCCATCTCATGTCCGTCGAGGCAGGTGATCACCGACGCCGCCTCGCCCGGGATCCTAACTAGAATAGAAGTGGTAGAGCCTCCGTACATGACGCCGTAGTAAAGACCCGCCAGCATGATCATGGAAGAGGTAGGGTCGATGCGTAGAGTAGAAGGGAGAAGGAGCGAGATGGCGGCCGCAGGACCAATCCCCGGGAGAACTCCAACCACGGTGCCTAAGAGAACTCCGATGAAACAGAACGCGAGATTTTTTAACGTGAGGGCAACTGCGAAGCCGGAGAATATGCTCTGGACTGCCTCCACGTTTGACTATATTCCCAGGATACCGGATGGGAGCTGGGCTTGGAGCCAACGGCCAAAAACAAGATAAGATGCAGCAGCAATCAAAAGAGCTACGGTCAGAGAAAAGAGCCACCCCCGCCGCTCTATTGCTCTCAGTAAAAAGCCGAGAAAAAGCGTGGCTGTGACAACAAACCCCAGGAAATCCAGAAAAAGGGCAAAAGCAAACATGGCCAGCACAACGAAAAGAATGCTGACCCAGTTTTCCCAGGCCTCTTCTTTCTCGAGGTCGATAAGAAACGAGAGGAGAGATTGGGTTAGCGCCAAAACCGCTAAAGCGAGCCCGGCGTAAAAAGGGAAAAAACCGGGGCCAGGCCGGGAAAACACTCCGAGTCCGAGCCGCGCGCTTTCGACACAGACGTATAGCGAGAAGAGGAGCAGGAGAGGCCCGGTCCAGCGGTCGGACTTCGTCATCTTCTTTTAATCCTGCGAGATCCCCGCCTTTTTGGCCACCTCGCGGGAAATGGCCAAATCTTTTTTAATGCGTTCAAAAAGCTCTTTGGGCCCTGTGTAAGCGACCTCAAGCCCGGCCTTCTCCAGCTTCACCACGGTTGCTGGGTTCTTGCTGGCCCTCTCCAATGCGGGGACCAGCCTGGCCACCACGTCCCTCGGCAGGTTGGCAGGGCCGTAGAAACCGAAAGTGACGCCGAGGCTCACTTGTGAGAACCCCTTGCTAGTGAATGTTGGGACCTCGGGAGTTTCCTTAACCGGGGCCGTGACTGCCAGAACCCTGAATTTTCCCGCCCTCACATGCCCGCCGACGGTAGACCAGATCTGCATGATGTTGTTGGCCTGGCCCAGGAAGTCCTCCAGCGTTTTCCAAGCTGAGCCTGCGTTGACCACTAGCATGACCGGGTTCCCCCCCACATCAGCCAGCGGTGTAAAGTCCTTAAGCGGGTCGTAAGGAAGGTTGGCAGTGATGGCTGGCGCATTCGTAAGAGCTGAAGAGTTGATGGAGCCGAGGGTGTAGCCATCGGGTCTGGACTTGGCGACAAAATCGCTTCCCACGGCGCCTCCTGCTCCCGGCTTGTATTCGATGAGGATTTCGGTCTTAAGCTCCTGTGCCAGAGGCTCGCTCACGGTGCGGGCCACCACATCGTTTACGGTGCCAGGACCGAGAGGGATGATGATCTTGATAGGCCTGCTCGGATACTTGTCTTGTGCCTTAGCAGCAATTCCAAAACCCAAAACCAAAAAGCAGAGAGCCAAAAAGGCCAAATATTTTTTCATACCTGCCTCCCGCGAGCGCCGTTAGCTCGGCTAAAAACCCAGCACGACAATCTGGCCAGCCTTCCATATTTGCGTTGGCGGTCGAGGTTATCTGATAAGCCGCCGTGATGTCAACTTGCGGAACCCCCACTACTTTGCGCTGCAGGCCCTTCGCCATTTTTCATTTCCTTTTTCATTGCGCAACAGGGGCCCTTATCTTGCGAGTTTATCCAGGATCGTGGTGTCGTAGAACTCTTTGGGCGCAGCCTTTGCCGCCTCCGGTCGAACCGTCGATGCTAGAAAATCCAGGATGCCTTGAACACCTGCGTCGGAGACCCTGAGATCCTTGGTAAAGCCCGGGGGATTCGTCTCGAAGTCGTAGGTTTTCTGCAGCAAATCCGGATCGGATTGCTTCGTGTATTTCGTCAGCACATACATGGCAAGCTTTGGGTCTTCATACCAGCGTAGATTCGCTTGCCGCAGGGCTCTGAGCAAGCGCAGCCATGTATCCGTCCGGGGTCGGATTCGATCTCTCTGAACCACAACACCCGTGTTCTGGTAGGGCCTGTCATAGGTGTCCACCAAGCGGGAAAACCCCGCCGAATCCGCTCTAAAGCTGAAAGGAGGAGCCAGCGTGACGCCCGCGACTTGGCGCGACTGCAATGCCGGCCACAACACGACCGAACCTCCTAGGGCCAAGAACTGCACGTCTGTGACCTTTAAACCCATCTTCGCCAGGGCAACCCGCGCTCCGTAGTCTGTGGGTGTTCCCGGCCGATCGGTGCCGACAATTTTTCCCCGGAGCTGTGTAGGGCTGCGAATGTCCGACTGCGCGTGAAAGGAGAAGATCATCTTGTTGTGCAATCCCGCAATAAAGGCGACGTTAGCGCCGCTCAGTACAGCCGGTATCACAGCCGGCGCTGAGATCACCAGCGCATCCACCTCGCCGGATACCACGGTAGCCATGGCGGCTTTTGAGTCAACGTACACAAGTTTTGCATCCAGTCCCTCACGCTGGTATGCTCCGATCTCCGCCGCGATCCAGATAGGTGCCATGGTGGTCACCGGGGCCGCGTACGCGATCCGGATTGTTTGCGGCTGTTCACCTCGGGGCTCTGCAGATCCCGCATCGCCGAGGGCCGAGAAAACCAAAAGCCAAGAGACGCCACAAATCACCAATGCGAATCGACCCATGATTCCATTCCTCCCGCCCTCTTATGGCTCTGTGCGAAAACCATGTCAATCGGAAAGTGATCTCTCTTTGTGGTTGACCTCGCTCCGGCGAGGCGTGGGCTGCATCCCTAATGGTCCGGTAGTGGCCTCCATGCTATTAATGAACAGTTTAGTTTATCGGAGGAAGCGGAGATGAATTGGGATTTAGCGAGCTATTTTCGTGAGTTCAACGGAGAGGAAATGCAGGCGTTCAAAGCCGCCCTTCAGAGCGATATCCAATCGATTTTGCGGAGGGCGGCTTCGCTCCCGGATGTTGCGGACGAATGCGAGGATGGCTGGGAAGAGGTGGTTTTGCAGGCTGAAGAGATCCAGAAGCGGCTCTCCCACATCTCCTCCTATATCGGTTGCCTGGCTTCGGCGGACTCGCGCAACGAGGACTACCGGAAAGAGGAGGCCTGGCTGGCGCGGCTTCGGGCTGAATTTTCTAAAGTGAGGATCGAGTGGCTGCGCGCGATCAAGCGTGCCAGTGATGAGTTGTTCTCGTCGTTTGCCGGCCGGGAGGCGTTTCGCGGAGCGGAGCACTATCTTCGTCGTCTGCGCGAAGAGTCGCGCCGGACGATGACGGCAGAAAAGGAAGGTCTGGCGGCGGACCTCGGCGTCGACGGTCTCCATGCCTGGGGACGTCTTTACGATACGCTTTCGGGGAAGCTCGATTTTGATATGCGATATCCCGACGGGCGTAGGGAACGCCTGCCCATGTCGCAGCGCCGCTCGCTGATGGAGAGGCCGGATCGCCGCGTGAGACAGGCGGCCTTTCAAGGGGGTAATGCTGCCTGGGAGAGGGTAGAAGATACCGCGGCAGGGGCGCTCAATGCCATCTCTGGGACTCGGCTGAGCCTCAATCGCCACCGGGGGATTGAGGACTTCCTGGAGGTGGCGCTCTTTCAATCGGCGATCAGCCAAAAGACCCTGAACGCCATGTTCGAGGCCCTTTACGCTGAGCTGGAGTTGCCTCGCCGCATCCTTCGCCTCAAGGCCAAAACCATGGGAGTGCGGGCGGTAGCCTGGTACGATCTCGGCGCGCCGCTTGAGCTCGCGGGGCAGGAGGCAATCTCGTGGGAGGAGGCGAAAACGCTCGTCCAGGACTCCTTTTTCCGCGCCTATCCCGGACTCGGCGCATTTTTCGGGACGGTAGTCGACAAGCAATGGGTCGACTGGGAGCTTCGACCAGGCAAGCGTCCCGGAGGCTTCTGTGCCGGTTCCCTCCTGACCAACGAACAGCGGATCTTCATGACTTTCAACGAGGCGATGGGGGACGTATTGACGCTCGCCCATGAGGCTGGCCACGCCTTTCATAGTCATCTCATGCGCGATTTGCGCCCTTACGCCAGAATGTATCCGATGACTTTGGCCGAGACGGCATCGACGTTTGGCGAGATGCTTTTGGTTCGAAGTCTTGTCCAGGATCCATCTGTCAGCGACGCGCAGAAGGCCTTTCTTCTCGACATCGAAACGGGCCATTCTGCGGTTTATCTCCTGGATATTCCCGTCCGCTTTGAGTTCGAGAAGGCGCTTTATGAAGAACGTTCGCGTGGCGAGGTAAGCGTGAGCCGGTTAAAGTCACTGATGATCGAGACACAGCGGCGGGTCTTCGGCGATGTGCTTGAGGAAGGCGGTGAGGATCCCTATTTCTGGGCCTCCAAGCTCCACTTTTATATTACCGGCGTGAGTTTCTACAATTTCCCCTACACCTTCGGCTTTCTCTTAAGCCGAGGCCTTTTCGCTATGTTCCAGAAAGAGGGGACCGATTTTCTGGCGAGGTATGAGAGTTTTCTCCGTCTTACGGGCAGCGACACGGCGGAGAATGTTGCCCGCCGCAGCATCGGCCGCGATCTGGAATCACCCGGGTTTTGGGCGGAGGCAATCCGAAGTCTGGAGGAGCCGCTAGGTCAGTTGGAAACTCTCCTCCCGAGAGTGCTGCCTTCGACTGTGAAAGCCGGTTAAGGCGGGTTGTTTCTCACGTCATCCCTGCCAACAAAACAGTGCGCAGTAATTCGAGAGCATTGAGAGTCATTCTCATGCGGTCCTGTGGGGTCTTTCCCGCTATATTGTACGTGTGGTTCTTGAAACTCTTGCCGTCGGTAACGGCGATGAAGGTCTGGCCTCGAGCCAGGTTTACAGTCCGATCCTGCGGATCCGCTATGGCATGGATCGCCAGGCCGAAGTCACTTCTCGATTGGGCGCGCAACGCCCAGGCAAGCTCAGCGGTCAGACCCTCCGGGTCTTGCACGAGCTGGTCCAATTTCTCCGGCTGGCGGGAAAAGGCCAGGAGGCGGCGTGTCGAGGTCAAGCTCTTGCTGATGATCCCCTCGACAAAGTGCTCGGAGCTAGCCTGCTGGAGTCGCTCGGCCAACAGGCCACCGGTCAGGTCCTCAAAGACGGCGATGGTTCGGTTTTGCTCGCGCAGGAGCCGGCCGACGACGTCTTCTATCGTGTCGTTGTCTGTGGCGAAGATGTGGCGGCCGAGAAGCTGGCGCACCTCGGCTTCCACGGGCGCGATGAGTTTCAGCGCCTCGTCTATATTTTCTGCCTTGGCCGCAATCCGGACATCGACCTGACCCGGGTGGGCTAGGACGCCGACGGTAGGGTTGCTCAGGTTCGCGATCAGGTGACCGATGCGGTCATCTACGCTGCTCTCCCCCAAGCCGGCCACTTTTAAGACCCTGTACGTGATGACTTCGGCGAGTTTAAACCTCTTTCTGAGGTACGGCTCGGTCTCGTGCTCGAAGAGCCATTTGAGCTCAAAGGGGACTCCGGGCAGGACGAAGATTATGCCGCGAGAGTCTTCGACGATGAAGCAAGGCGCAGTGCCGTTGGGATTTTCGACCGGGATCGCCCCTTCAGGGATGTATGCCTGGCGCTCGTTGTTTGGTGTCATGATCAGGCCACGGCTTCGAAACCTCTGGTCGATCTGTTCCAGCAGGCGGCTGTCGAGGACCAGCTTCCGTCCTGTGATCTCGGCGACGATCTCCCGGGTGAGATCATCTTGAGTCGGACCGAGGCCTCCGCTGGTGATCACGACATCAGACCGCTCCAGCGCCCGCGTGATGACCTCTCTCATGCGGCCCGGGTTATCGCCCACGACGGTCTTGTAGAACAGGTTGACCCCGAGAGCGGTGAGTCTCTGAGCCATCCACGCAGAGTTGGTGTCGACGATCTGGCCCAGGAGAAGCTCTGATCCGATGGCGACGATCTCTGCGTTTGGCATCTGGGACTCTTACTCGAATTGGCAACGCCTTGTGGCGTCGGCTATCTGTTGCCTATTGCCTGTCGCCTGCTGCCTATTCTAATCGGTCCCGGCCCAGCCAGCAGTCGATACGTCGATGACCTGGTCATCGGGTCCCACGCATTTGATTTCATAATAGGAGTGAGGCCGCGACGGATCCGTGGGGGCAACCTCTACGTGATCTGTGATGGCCTTTCCCCCGAGCTGCTTTACCTTGGAGACCGCTTTGTCGACATCGTCGACCTGAAACCCCAGATGGTCGATGCCGATTTTGCCAGTGTCGCCGTCTCCCTCGGTATGGCATCTGAGGATGGCAAGATTGATATGGCCGTCGGAGAGATAAATCCCGTTGCGGCCCAAGCCGACTTGCTTTAGGTCGAAGGCCTGACGGTAGAAAGCCGCGGTCTTTTCGGGATCCTCGGTTCGTATTGCAATGTGCTTTATTTTGGCCATCGTTTCCCTCCTGTCGGGACATCCGTCTCCGGTGCGCCAGAAACTCTATCCAGACTTAACCAACGTGCCAAACGCTCCTAAAAACATGTTCAGTTTATTCTGATGATGGAATCTGTCAAGGGCTACCCCTCTTGCTTCATTTTGTGCTATGAAGCGTGAAGCCATGCTGGTCTTATCGGAAAATGACGTACGGAGCCTTCTCGACGTTGAAGAGCTGATCCCGGTTCTGGAACAGGCGCACATCCAGTTCTCCACCGGCAAGGCTGTCATGCCGGTCAGGCAGGTGGTGCCGCTGCCGCAAATCAAAGGGCGCATCACCAGCATGCCCGCTTATCTGGGCGAGTCCCGCGCGTTGGGGATGAAGGTGGTTACCTACTTTCCGGAAAATCCCAAGCAGGGCCTGCCCATGATTCTTGCGACCGTTTTCCTGTACAGCACAGAGACTGGAAAACTTCTGGCTGTGATGGACGGGACCTACATCACCGCGATTCGGACCGCATGCGTGTCGGCCGTCGCGACAAGGGTACTGGCAAATCCAGAGACCCCCGCGCTTGGCGTTCTCGGAGCCGGAGTGCAGGCTAGGGCACATATCCGTACGCTGTGCAGGGTAAGGAAAATCAGGGAGATCAAGGTCTACGACGTATTGGAAAAAAGCGTCTGGAGTTTAAAAGAGGAATTGGAACCGGAGGTGGGAATCAAGATTGAGCCCGTGCAAACCGCGGAGGAGGCGGTTCGCAATGCGGATCTGCTTGTGACCGTAACGACGGCCAAGGAGCCGATCGTGAGCGCCGATTGGCTCAAGCCCGGGATACATATCAACGCCGTGGGTTCCCATCGTCCCGATCTCAGGGAGATCGACGCAGCAACTTTCGAGCGGGCGAGGATAGTGGTCGATTCACGCGAAGCGATCATGGCAGAGTGCGGAGATATTCTTCTCGCCATTAAAGAGGGAGTGATCACGGAGAATCATATCTATGCCGAGATCGGCGAGATCCTGGCCGGCAAAAAGGCGGGGAGAACAGCAGCCAGCGAGATTACGGTCTACAAAGCCGTCGGTATCGCCATTCAGGACGTGGCCACGGCCCAGCTTGCCTACGAGAAAGCCCTCGAGCGTAAAGTCGGCACCAACGTACACCTGTAACTGGAGCTTTCTGGCGGTTCAGTTTGAAGGCTGGCTGCGCAGCCGGCGGGTTTCCTCCCGGTCGATTTCCAATGTCTTAGGATCTACGGCGACCTTGTAGATGTCCCGAGCGGCCTCGACGGAGACGATCTCGTTGAGCACGTCTTCATGGACTGCCTCGGGGTCCCGCTCCTGGGGCGGGCCCACGCCGCCGCCGCCGGAGCTCTGCTTCCTGATTACGTCGCCGTCCTTGAGCTGGTACATGCGGTGGGGCTTGAGGTGGATGCGCTCCTCCCCTCGCTCCAGATAGCTCCGGCTGGACAGCGCGGGGTGGCCGTCCAGCGCGCCGAAAGGCAGGGTCACGTCGCCGTCCGTGCTGCCGGTGGCCATACCCGCCTCGCCGCCCTGGTTCGCCGCCTCCCAGAGCATGCCCGCGCCTCCGCGCCAGCGGCCAGCGCCCATCAGGTCGGTGGCCAGCTCGTACCTTAGCATTCGCCACGGAACGCGCACCTCCATCTCCTCCACATTACCGCGGCGCACCGAGGCCAGCGAGGTGATATTGCACGGCCCGTTCGGCCCGTCGTAGCCCCAGGTGGCGCCGGCCGAGCCGTCGAAGTCGAAGGAGGTGCGCACGTAGCGCTCGCCGCTGCGCGGGTCCGCGCCGAACACGTAGTCGCCCCGCCGCCGTCCCCAGCCGGCCATTGCCCGCTGCGGGCGCGCCTGGGAGATGGCCTGTTGGACCGCCTCGGCCACCCGCATGCCCACGTTCACCGGCGAGGCGCCGACGGTGGCCGGGTACTGCGCGTTGACCACCAGTCCTTTGGGGTTGATGATCTTGATCGGCCGCAGGGAGCCTTCGTTGTGGTAGTCGGCCAGCTCGGGGTCCAGGGTGCACAGGATGATCGCCACTGCCTGGGAGTAGCTGGCCGCGTAGATCATGTTCACGAAGCCCTTGCGCTGGGCGTCGCTGCGCGAGAAGTCCAGGGTGATCTCGTCGCCGCGCACGGTCAGGTCCACCCGCACCCAGACCGGCTCGTCCAGCACCGTGCCGTCGTCGTCGGTGGC
>JACPSF010000092.1 GCA_016193385.1 Deltaproteobacteria bacterium | reverse complement strand
GTCAAAGTCCTGGAGATCGACAGGCAGGGCAAGATCAAACTCAGCCGTAAAGAGGCCCTGGCGGAAACCGGAAAGGCATCTTTTCCTCCAGGTTCGAAAGCCCAATCCGATGATGCGCCCGGCGGGGGGCACTAGCCTGAATTTTCCTTTTCATGTTCGCTAAGACCGTTCTGGATAACGGGATTCGTGTTCTTTCGCGGAAACTGCCGGATACCCGTTCCGTAAGCCTCGGGATTTGGGTGGAGAACGGGTCCCGCCACGAGGGCCGCGACCAGAATGGGATCTCGCATTTTATCGAGCACCTGCTATTCAAGGGGACCGAGCGGCGCACCGCGGCGCGCATCGCGGAAGAGATGGACGCGGTGGGGGGCGTGCTCAACGCCTTTACGGGGAAGGAGTACACCTGCTACTACGCCAAGGTGCTGGATGAGAATCTTCCTATGGCGCTCGATCTTCTTACAGACATCTTCCTCCATTCGGTATTCGACCGGGAAGAAATCGAGCGGGAGCGGTCGGTGATCCTGCAGGAGATCTCCCAGGCCGAGGATACTCCCGATGATTATGTTCACGATCTCTTCAATCTCGACTTCTTCAAAGACCATCCCCTCGGCCGGCCGATATGCGGCGAGGTCTCCACGGTTTTGAACTTTCACCGCGAAGATTTTCTCGACTTCATGCGGGATCGATATCTCCCAGGGCGCGTCATCGTCGCGGCGGCGGGCCACCTCGGGCACGAGGAGCTGGCCCGGGAGCTGGACCGAAGGCTGGGGGCCGTCCAGGGCTCCGGGTCGGGGATTTTCGCAGATGCTCCCCAACTACGGAGCGGAGTATTTCAGCATCCTAAGACGCTGGAGCAGGTTCACCTGTGTCTCGGTGTGGCGGGAATCCACCAATCCCATCCCCTTCGCTATGTGGCCTTCATCCTCAATACGATCCTCGGCGGCGGGATGAGCTCGCGGCTTTTCCAGGAGATCCGCGAGAAAAGAGGCCGGGCGTATTCGGTCTATTCGTTTTTGGCGTCCTACAAAGACGTGGGGTATCTGGGTATCTACGCCGGCACGAGTCGCGATTGGGTCGAGGAAGTGGTGGATCTGATTCTCAGGGAGATCGGACGCCTTGCGGCGGGGGAGGTTGGAGAGGAAGAGCTTCAGCGCGCCAAGAGTCAGCTGATCGGGAACATGATCTTGGGGCTCGAGACCTCGGACTCGTGGATGAATCACATCGCCAGAAATGAGATCTATTTCGCCAAGGCGGTTTCCCTGGAGGAAATCTCTCGGGGGGTTCAATCGGTGTCTCGGGAGGAACTCGTGGTTTTGGCGCGCGAGTTATTCCGGCCGGAAGCGATGGCGCTCACCCTCCTGGGCGATCTCAAAGAGGACTTCAAAGCCAAAAGCTTAGACCTGAAGCGCTAGTCAATTCCCGATCCCAAATTGGACTGTTTCGCGTCGGTGGAGGAGGTCCAAATTCATATCAAGCGGCTCCGGCAGAGCGGCGAGGCCGTGTCTCTGCCTGTTTATAGGACGGAAGGATCCGCGGGCATGGATCTCTGTGCGGATATGGATGTGGATGTTGTGATAGCTCCGCTTGAGCGGGTTTTGATTCCGACCGGAATCGCCGTCGCCCTGCCACCTGGGTTCGAGGCGCAGATCCGGCCGCGGAGCGGGCTGGCCCTGAAGGAAGGGATCACCTTGGTCAACAGCCCTGGCACGATCGATTCCGACTACCGGGGGGAGATCCAGGTTCTCCTCATCAACCTGGGGAAGGAGCCGGTCGTGATTCGGCGCGGGCAAAGGATGGCGCAGATGGTCGTGCAGCGAGTGTGCAAGGCCCAGTGGGAGGAAGTTGAGGAGCTTCCCCCTTCGCGGCGCCAGGAGGGCGGCTTCGGTCACACGGATGAGAAAGCGAATAGCGAATGGCAGGTAGCTAGTAACCGGGGAGGGGCAAGCGGCGACTATTCTCTATTGACTATTCGCCATTTGCTGTGTCGCCATGATTGAGCGTTATTCCCGCCCGGAAATGGCCAGGATCTGGTCGGAGCAGAATCGGTTTCAGAAGTGGCTGGAGGTGGAGGTCCTGGCGGCTGAGGCGCTGTCCCGCCTGGGGGAGGTTCCCAAGAGCGCTATCGCCCGCATCAAGAAGCGCGCCGGCTTCGATGTCGACCGCATCCGGGAAATCGAAAAAGAAGTTCGGCATGAGGTCATCGCGTTTTTGAGCTCCGTTGCGGAAACTTTGGGCGACGACGCGCGCTTCCTCCATGCCGGCCTGACCTCCTCCGATGTCATGGATACTGCCATGGCGCTCCAGCTCAAGGAGGCGGCGTCGATTCTGATGGACGACGTGCGCGAGCTCATGCGGGTCCTCAAGCAGCTCGCCTTCAGGTACAAGAAACAACCGATGATCGGGCGCACCCATGGCGTCCATGCGGAGCCCATCACCTTCGGTCTCAAGCTGGCCCTCTGGTACGAGGAGATGTTCCGGAATTCGACGCGCCTGGAGCGGGCCATTGAGGAGATCAGCGTCGGTAAAATTTCCGGCGCGGTTGGCACCTTCGCTCAGATCTCGCCCAAGGTCGAAGCCTACGTGTGCCGATCGGCACGCCTTTTTTTTTGCTATCTTGGCGATCATTGCCAGCTCCCTGGAGAAATTCGCCATCGAGATCCGCCATCTCCACCGTACCGAGGTCCGGGAAGTCCAAGAGCCCTTTACCGAGGGCCAGAAAGGCTCCTCGGCGATGCCCCATAAGAGGAATCCGATACTCTCGGAGAACCTCTCGGGTCTCGCCCGCCTGATGCGCTCCTATGCCGCAGCGGCGCTGGAGAATATCCCGCTGTGGCACGAGCGGGATATCAGCCACTCCTCCGTGGAGCGAGTGATCGTCCCGGATGGGACGATCCTGCTCGATTTCATGCTCCGACGCATGACCTATATCTTGAAACATCTCTCGGTTTATCCCGAGGCCATGAGGCGCAATCTGGAGTTGAGCGGGGGGACGATCTTTTCCGAGCGGGTTTTGCTGTGTTTGGTAGAAAAAGGGCTGGAGCGCGACGAGGCCTACCGTATAGTGCAGCGCCTTGCCCTGAAAGTCAGCCGGGACGGCGGCGACTTAAGGAAGGAGCTCGTGAAGGATCCGCAAGTCCGCCGCTACCTTTCCCCTCGTGAGATTGATAAGGCGTGGGACTTGGACGATTATCTCAAGAACGTGGACCTGATTTTTGACCGGGTGTTTCAGTAAGGAATGAAGGAGAGAGCGATGAAGAGGGGCGAAGCTTTTTATGAGGGGAAGGCCAAAATTCTCTACCTGACGGATGACCCCGGCCTCATTATTCAGTACTTCAAAGACGACGCGACCGCCTTTAACGCGCAGAAGCGGGGGACCATCCGGGAAAAGGGAATTTTCAACAACAAGATCTCGGAAGTCCTGTTCACGCTTTTGGAGGGGAAAGGCGTGCCCACCCATTTTGTCCGCCGACTGAACGATCGCGAGATGCTCGTGCGCCGGCTTCAGATCATCCCAGTGGAAGTTATCGTGCGCAATCTGGTAGCCGGAAGCCTCGCCAAACGGCTCGGATTAGAGGAGGGAACGCCGCTCTCCAGGCCGGCTTTAGAGCATTGTTATAAGAGCGATCCCTTGGGAGATCCCATGGTCAACGAATCCCATATTCTGGGGCTGGGGTGGGCAACCGAAGCGGAGTTGAGGGAGATCGCGAGGCTCGCTTTCCGCGTCAACGAGCTCTTAAAGGAGTTCTTCGACCAGCGCAATCTCATCCTGGTGGATTTTAAGCTCGAGTTCGGGCGCCATCATGGAAAGGTCTATCTGGGAGACGAGATCTGCCCCGATACCTGTCGGTTGTGGGACAAAGGGACGCTGGAGAAACTCGACAAGGATCGGTTCCGGCGCGACCTGGGCAGAGTCGAAGACGCGTACCAGGAAGTGTGTCGCCGGGTGTGCAGTTAGGGTAAGGCTTCGCCGTGCGCTTCAAGATCTTTATCTCCCTCAAGGAAGGAGTTCTGGACCCGCAGGGCAAAGCTGTGGAGCGGTCTCTTCACTCTTTGGGCTACCAGGAGGTTCAGGAGGTCCGGATGGGGAAATACATCGAGGTCAACCTCGACCTGGCCTCACGCCAGGAAGCAGAGGCGCGCATCCGCGAGATGTGCGAGCGGCTGCTCGCCAATCCCGTTATCGAGGACTATCGCTTTGAAATCCAGGAATAGGCACAAGGCAATGGGCAAAGAGAGGCACGAGGCATGAGGCAATAGGCAAAAGAAGGAAACTTCTTACTGATGCCTTTTGCCTAATGCCTATTGATATGCGTTGGGGAGTGATCGTCTTTCCCGGGTCGTGCGATGAGCAGGACGTTTACGACTGCCTGAAGCACGTGCTCGGACAAAAGGTCGAGTTCCTCTGGCATAGGGATAATCTACAGGCTGACTTTGATTGCCTGGTCCTGCCGGGAGGCTTTTCCTACGGCGACTACCTTCGTGCCGGGGCCGTGGCCCGCTTCTCCCCGATCATGCGGGGCGTTGTCGAGTATGCCTCGCGCGGCGGTTTGGTTGTGGGGATCTGCAACGGTTTTCAGATCCTCTGCGAGGCGGGACTCCTGCCCGGGGTGTTAACGCGCAATGCTTCTCTCCAATTTGTCTGCCGACACGTTTATCTGCGCCTTGAAGAAACCGATACCCCCTTCACCTGCGCCGGGAAAAAGGGGCAGGTCCTGAAGCTTCCGGTCAAGCATGGCGAGGGCTGCTACTATGCCGACCCTACCACCCTGGAGCGGCTGCGCCAGAACCGCCAGATCCTGTTCCGCTACGTAGACGCCAAAGGCCGGACCTCTGCCGCCGCCAACCCCAATGGCTCCCTGGATGACATCGCAGGGATATGCAATGAGGGACGAAACGTCTTCGGCATGATGCCTCACCCGGAAGATGCTACGGAAAAAATCCTGGGAAGCGACGATGGTCTCAAGATTTTTTCCTCGATCGCGGCGGCGGGCGAAGAGCGGGAAAAGGGGGCGCGGGTCGGTTGAGTCAGGCGGAGCGCTCCCAGCCCTTGCTCACCCCCGAGATCATCGCCAGCCACGGGCTGTCGGAGGAAGAGTACCAGAAGATCGTCAAGGCCCTCGGCCGGGAGCCTAACTATACCGAGTTGGGCGTCTTCTCGGTCATGTGGTCGGAGCACTGTAGCTACAAGAGCTCCAAGCGCCTGCTCAAGCTTTTGCCTACCGAAGGTCCGGCCGTGCTGCAGGGTCCAGGAGAGAACGCCGGGATCGTGGACATCGGCGGTGGGCTCGCTGCCGTCTTTAAGATCGAGAGCCACAACCACCCCTCATTCATCGAGCCTTACCAGGGCGCTGCCACGGGGGTGGGGGGCATCCTCCGTGATGTCTTCACGATGGGGGCACGCCCCATTGCTTCCTTAAACTCGCTTCGCTTTGGCGCCTTCGATCATCCCAGGACGCGTTATCTTCTGTGCGGGGTGGTCGCGGGCATCGGCGGCTACGGCAACTGCGTCGGCGTGCCGACGTTGGGCGGCGAGCTGTTCTTCGACGAATGCTACAACTCCAATATCCTCGTCAATGCCTTTACCCTCGGGATCGCCAGGAAAAAACGGATCTTGCGGGGTAGGGCAAAGGGAATAGGCAACCCTTTGATCTACGTCGGGGCGAAGACCGGGCGGGACGGCATCCATGGGGCGACGATGGCTTCCGAGGCTTTCTCCGACGAGGCGGAGAAGCGGCGCCCGACGGTCCAGGTGGGCGATCCCTTCACAGAGAAGCTCCTGTTGGAGGCCTGTTTAGAACTGATGGATAAGGACTGTCTCGTTGGCATTCAGGATATGGGGGCTGCCGGGTTGACCAGCTCCGCCGCGGAAATGGCGGCGCGGGGAGGGACCGGGGTGGAGCTTGAGCTTTCGCTCGTTCCCCTCCGAGAGAAGGGCATGACGCCCTATGAGATCCTGCTCTCGGAGTCGCAAGAGAGGATGCTGCTGGTCGCCAAGAAAGGGAGCGAGGAGGAGGTCAAGAGCATTTTCAACCGCTGGGACCTCGACGCAGTGGTGGTCGGTCGAGTCACCCGGGGAGGATTGTTTCGCGCCTTGTCTCACGGCCAAGAGGTCGTGCGCATCCCCGTCGAGGCCTTGACCTCTGCGGCGCCGGTCTATAGTCGACCCGCGGAAAGGCCCGAGGGGCACGACGAAGTGCAGAAATTGGACCTGCGTAAGATCCAGGAGCCGGACGACCTGGGCGAGGTCTTAAAGCAGCTTCTCGATTCTCCCAATATCGCTTCGAAAGAATGGGTCTATCGGCAATACGACCATTTCGTTCGCAGCAATACGGTTGTGGCTCCGGGCGCCGATGCGGCCGTGATCCGCATCAAAGGGACCGATAAGGGGCTGGCGCTCACCGCTGACGGAAACAGCCGCTACTGCTATCTCGATCCGTACGTAGGCGGGGTCTTGGCGGTGGCCGAAGCGGCCCGCAATCTCGCTTGCGTCGGCGCCCACCCGCTTGGGCTCAGCGACTGCCTGAACTTCGGCAGCCCGGAAAAACCCGAGGTCATGTGGCAGTTCTCCCAGGTTATCCAGGGGATGCGCGATGGCTGCGTCGGCCTGGGAGTGCCGGTTGTGAGTGGCAATGTTAGCTTCTATAATGAAACCGATGGCCGCCCGATCCATCCTACGCCGGTGGTGGCGATGGTGGGACTTCTGCCCAAGGTCGCGCGCTGCGTTACACCGTGGTTCAAAACGGCCGGCGATCTGGTGGTGCTGTTAGGACGCACGCGCGAGGAGCTGGGGGCGAGCGAGTACCTCAAGGTCGTTCACGGTCTGGTTAAGGGTACCCCGCCGTGGATCGACTTGGGATCGGAGCGGGCGGTGCAGCAATGCTGCTTGAAGGCGATCGAACGAGGCATCGTGCGTTCTGCCCACGACGTCTCGGAGGGAGGTCTAGCGGTGACGTTGGCGGAGTGTTGCATCGTAGGGCCGGAGAAAGCCCTGGGGGCAAGGATCGAGACGCACGAGATGATGCGAGCGGATGCTTTGCTATTCGGGGAATCGCAGTCGCGCATTATTGTCTCCATCAAGGAGCGCGACCTCGGCCGGTTGCGGGAGATTGCCGGAAAAGGAGGTGCACCGCTGCGGGTGATCGGCGTGGTAGGGGGGACGCGTCTCATCATTCAACCTGTGATCCAGGCTCCGGTGGATGAGCTAAAGTCCATATGGTCGAGCAGTTTGGAAAGGCGGCTCAAGTAAAGAATCGTGTCCGTGATCGTGGTTCGACAAGCCCACCACCCTGAGTAAAGTCGAAGGGTGTTTCGCGTTCGTCGAGCACGAGCCACGAGTTACGAAAGGCTACGATGCGGGATAAGTTTCAGGAGGAGTGCGCTGTTATGGGCGTTTATGGCCACCCCGAGTCGGCCAACCTGGTCTACCTCGGCCTCTACGCTCTCCAGCATCGTGGTCAGGAGTCTTCCGGGATCGTTTCCTCAGATGGCAAGGTTCTGATCTCCCATCGCCAAATGGGACTGGTGGCGGATATCTTTAGGGAAGAGGTCATCAAGCGGTTGGAGGGCTTTAGCGCCATCGGACACAATCGCTATTCGACTTCGGGACAAAGCCACCTCAAGAATGCCCAACCGTTCGTGGTCGAGTACGCTCTGGGCCCCATCGCGGTTTCCCACAACGGCAATCTCGTCAATGCGGGTGTCCTGAGGGAAGGGCTTGAGACCTCCGGCTCCATCTTTCAGTCCACTTCCGATACCGAGGTGATCATCCATCTCATCGCCACCTCCAAGGAGAGGACTCTTATGGGGAGGATCGTGGAGGCGCTGAGCCGCGTCCGAGGAGCTTATTCGCTTCTGTTCCTGACACTGGATCGGATGATTGCAGCCCGTGACCCGATGGGTTTTCGACCGCTCGTGTTGGGGAGGCTGAAGCGGGGAAAGGACCGGGGAGCTTATGTCGTCTCTTCCGAGACCTGCGCCCTGGATCTTATCGAGGCCGAATATCTGAGGGAAGTAGAGCCCGGCGAGATCATTACCTTCGGCCCTGATGGGATGCAGTCTTTAAAGCCTTTTCCCCCAGCGCCCCATGCCAAGTGCATCTTCGAGTATATCTACTTCTCCCGCCCGGACAGCAGCCTTTACGGCCGCAACGTGTATCAGGTGAGAAAAGAATTGGGCCGTCAGCTTGCCCGCGAAAGCGCGGTGGCCGCCGATCTGGTGACGCCGGTTCCGGATTCCGGCGTCCCTGCGGCGATCGGTTACGCGGAGCAGTCACGGCTCCCCTTGGAGTTCGGCCTGATCCGTAATCACTACGTGGGACGAACCTTCATCGAGCCGCAGCAATCGATTCGGCACTTCGGGGTCAAGATCAAGCTGAACGCCCAACGGGAGGTGCTGAACGGAAAGAGAGTGGTGGTCGTGGATGACTCGATCGTGCGCGGCACGACCAGCCGCAAGATCATCCGAATGCTGCGCGACGCGGGCGCTAAAGAAGTGCACATGCGGATCAGTTCCCCCCCTACGATCAGTCCCTGCTATTACGGGATCGACACCCCAACGCGCAGCGAGCTTATAGCCTCCTCCAGCTCCGTGGAGGAGATCCGCAGATTCATCGAAGCGGACAGCCTTGCGTATCTCAGTCGCGAGGGAATGTACGTCTTTCTCGACGGCAAAACCCAGGGCTTCTGTGATGCCTGCTTCAGCGGCAACTACCCGGTTCACTTCGACGACGAAGGCCACACGCACCAGCTCCACCTCTTCGAAGCGCTGCAGGAGCGGTAAAAAGAGAGAGGGGGATCTCTCGGTTATTTATTCCCCCTCCGTGCTGGAGTGGTCCTTGGCCAAAATCCTGAAACCTTGACTTGGGCCTGGCAGTTTCAGATTCCTTTGGCCCCGGCTGTTTGGAAGCTACTATAATGAAGGAAAAAAGAAAATTACCATAATTACCCTGTCCTCCCTCAAATCCCCCTCTATCCCCCTTTGGTAAAGGGGGATAGAGGGGGATTTAGGAGAGCGTGAGGGGATTTGATGTCAACTTATTTAATTCCGTCACTATAGTTCCCTCCCTATAATCTAAACTCGGAGGAGAACCAGTTTACACTCGCTAATTTACTCAGCGTTCACTGCAAGGGCATAAGAGCCGATCCTGCGCTCCAGCCTTTCCATCCGGGCCTTGAGGTCGGCATTTTCGGCCCACCCTCTGTTACCATATCGTCTTCACAAGTGAGCTTTGGCGAATTTTGGCGTCCCGCGTTATCAGCGTGAGGCCTTCGGCTCGTGCAGTGGCCGCGATTAAACGGTCCGCCGGATCGGCTGAGAAATCATTTGGAAATTGAGTGGAGAGAACAGCAACGGCCGGCGTAAGCTCCTTGACGACAACACCGCTCGCCTCAACCAGTTCGGAGATCCATGCGTCAGGAGTGCCGCGAGGGGAGAGCCGGCCCAGGGCGATCAGCATGGCGATCTCCCATAGGCTTATGGAAGCGATCCCGATGCCGCCTGTTGAGACCACCTTCCTGATAGCAGCGGCTGCCGATCGGGAAAGCCGCTTGGGTTCCAGGCAGAGCCACAGGAGCGCATGGGTATCGAGAAGGATCACTTTGTTGCCTTCCAGCTCCTGACTGGGGCCACCGGAGCCTCGATGTCACCCAGGATCTCGGCCGTGCCGGCCATGCAGCCAAACACGTCCAGTTGACGCTCGCCCGTCGGGACCAGCTTTGCCACCGGCACTCCCTTCTTGGTGATGATCACGGGCTCGCGCCGTGCCCGAACCTCATCCATGACCTTAAGGCAATGCGCCTTAAACTTTCCTGCCGGCATTGTTTTCATGACTCACTCCATACGTCCATGGTCATAGTCTCATGGTCATGTTATGAAATAGCGTGGGAGGAGTCAATGGAGGCGGGGGCTCGGCAAAAGATCCCACCCGTTGCGGGAATGGGGCCCCGCGCGGAGGCGCGGGACCCCGGCACGAGCCGGTTCACTTCGACGACGAAGGCCACACGCACCAGCTCCACCTCTTCGAGGCGCTGCAGGAGCGCTGAACCCCTCGATCTGGACCGATTACGAAGGTCTTAGCAAGGCCACAAGTCCCAACCTGGCAAGCTCTAGGTCTTGGGCAGACGGACGTCCGCTGACTCCGACGCCACCGACTGTGAAGTCGTTCTTGCGAATCGTCACCCCGCCGGGAATTCCCGTGATCCGGGGATTGCCGTACCAGTCGATAGTTCGCTTCGAGTTCAGCAGCGACTCTCCCAGATCGCCGCTGTCCCTTTCCATGTAGGCCGCCGTGAAGGCCTTATTCATGGAAAACTGGACGGAGCGCAACGTGGCCCCGTCCATTCGAGCGAAGCACGCCAGATCGCCGTTACGGTCCACGACTGTGATCGAAACTGGTCTCCCTCCATCCTTGGAAGCTGCCTCGAGGATGGCCGTCACTCCGACCTGGGCCTCTTTCAGGGTCAAAGCTTCCATGGTCAACTCCTCACCCTTGCCGATGGAGGTTCAGACGCGGGAGGGATTTTTGGGGCATACCTTCCTAAAATATAGACAAGCTCCGCGCTAAGACTATGCTGGCCGCATGCCTTAGCCACCCCGAGAATGAGTCTAAAACGGTCTTAAATTACTTCATGTGCTTGTTGACCAGTTTAGTCATCTCAAACATCGTGACCTGCTTCTTGCCGCCGAAAACCACCTTCAGGTTTTCATCGGCGTTGATCATGGTTCTCTTCTTCTTGTCTTGAAGCCCGTTGCGCTTGATGTAAGCCCAGAGCTTCTTCGTCACCTGAGTCCGGGGAAGCGCTTTGCTGCCGACAACCGCGCTCAACGCAGTGTCTGGCTGCATGGGTTTCATAAATGCCGGATTCGGTTTCCGTTTTGTTACGGCCATAGTTTCCTCCTTGGAGTAGGAATTTAATTAGTCTGAGCTTATACCAAACACTGGGCTCTTTTACTAGCTTTTTTTCCTTTTGTTTTGCCGTAGCTCTTCTGTCGCCGCCCTATCCCACACGAGGTCGGTGTCGGCCCAGTGCGCGACGACCCCATAATCCGACTCCGCTCTCTCCGGGGAGACATAGCCTTGGCGCACATCTTCCAGGACCTTTTCGGCCGGGCGCGCATAAGGATCGCCCATGCCTCCGCCCCCCGGCCTCTCGATCCGCAATTGATCACCTTCCTGTAGGCGAAAGTCGCCGAAGCGGGAGGGGAGCCTTTTCTCCTCCGGGGCGCCGGGATTAACGATACAGGCTCCCTTGCCACCCTCTATCCCTCCCTCGGCCCCCCAGGGAGCGATGACATGCTTGTCCGTCCGCATCGAGAAGCGGACCTCCCCCTGGAGGATCCGGTAATCCCGGCCGAAGCCCAAGCCGCCGCGCCACGTTCCCGCACCGCCTGAGTCGCGGATGATCTCGAACCTTTCCACCCGTGTCGGGAATTCGGATTCGATAATTTCCACCGGCGCGGTTTTGCAGTTGCTCAGATGAAAAGCAGTAGCGGTTACCCCATCTTTCCCCCAGCGGGCGCCGGTGCCACCGCTGAAGATCTCATAATGGACATACGATCGGCCCCCTACCGCGCGGCTCCCTCCGAGCACTACGGCGCAGCTGCCGGAGCCCGCGGCGATCCGCTTGTCTCGCACGAACGGCCCCATCGCTTTGAAGATCGCCTCCACGACAACCGTTGCGGTCGGCATATAGGTATTCACGGCGGCCGGGAAGCGGGGATCAACCACGCTGCCTTCGCGAAAGCTCGCCTCGACCACCCGCGCCAGTCCCTGGTTGATGGGTAGATAGGGGTCGACCAGGCATATGAGGCAATAGGTGCAGCAGGCCCGGACCAGCGGCGGGCGAATGTTGGCCGGGCCTTTGGTTTGGTCGCTCGATTGGCTGAAGTCGAAGCGGATCCGCTCGCCTTCCTTTTCGACCGCCACGTGAATGCGAATGGGCCGCTCCAGCTCGATACCGTCGTGATCGACGAAGCTCTCTCCCTCCGAGCGGCCGTCGGGCCATGAGGCGATCGCCTTGCGCACTCGGTTCTCGGTATAGGAGGAAAGCAGCTCGGTGGAAGCGATTACCGTCTCCTTGCCATAGCGCTCCATGAGCTCGGCAACTCTTCTCTCCCCCAGGCGCCCTGAGCCCACCTGGCCGCGGATATCCCCGAGGACTACCTCCGGCGTGCGGCTATTCGCTGTAAGGATCGCTTCGATCTCTTTTACGGGTCTATGTCGCGAGACAAATTTCACCGGCGGCAGGTGGAGGCCTTCTTGAAAGATCTCCCGGGCCTGACCGGAGCCGCTTCCAGGGACGGTCCCGCCGATGTCGCTTTTGTGGGCCATGCTGGCGGCGAACCCGACCCGCTCCCCGCGATAAAAGACCGGCGTCAGCACGCCCATGTCGGGAGCATGCGGACTACCACCCAGATAAGGGTGGTTGATGATGAAAGCGTCTCCTTCGTGAATTTCAACTGCCCCATAGTGTCGGAGGACCGCTTCGGCGCAGGCGGGGAAGGCTCCCATGTGCAGCGGCAGGACGACGTGCTGGGCGACGACTTCGCCCCGGGTGTTGAGGATGGCGCAGCTAGCGTCCTGGGATTCGCGGATGATGGTGGAATAGCCGGTGCGGAAAAGCGAGTTTTGCATCTCCTGGACGATGCCCGCCAGGCGCGCGTAAATCACTTGGAGGGTGATGGGGTCAACAACCATAAACAGTTTTTAATTTTGAATTCTTAATTTTTAATTGGCCAGACCCTAATTCAAAATTCATAATTAAAAATTCAGAATTTACTTAGCTTTGACGATCATATTTCGGTAACTATCGACAACTGCTTACTGCCTCCTCTTTCGGCTTTCCGCGGTGCGCGCCCGGTCGATCCTGAGCTCTCCATTGAGCCTCTCGATGACGACGCCGTATAGCTTCTCCGCCTTCTCCTGAGAGACGTACCCGTTCAGGACATCGCTCAAGACTTTCTGCGGGTCACGCTCCAGGGGGTTCCCCAAACCGCCGCCGCCCGGGGTCTCCAGCCGGACCACATCGCCGGGGTAGAGAGTGTGATCCGAATAGCGGGAGGGGAGCACTCTCTCTTTTTCGGTATTCGGGTTCAGGGTGCACTTGCCGGTTCTGCCGGGGAAGCCTCCCTGGATTCCCTTCGGGGCTACCGAGTGTTTGGTGGAGCGCAGGGAAAAGCGTGCCTCGTGGTCGAGGATCTCGTATTCACGCACGAAGCCCAGACCACCGCGGAAGGTTCCCGCGCCGCCGGAGTCGGGAATCAGCTCGAAGCGCCACAGGCGCGCTGAGAACTCCGATTCGATGATCTCAACCGGGGCAATCCTGGCATTGGATTGGTTCACGTTGGTGCCGGAGACGCCGTCCTTACCGGTGCGGCCGCCGGAGCCTCCGCCGAAGATTTCATACTGCACATAGCTCTTGCCGGTTTTGTTGCTCCGCCCGCCGATGATGATCGAGCGGCTGCTGCAGCCGTCGGCCACCTTCTTGGTGGGCGTGAGCTGGCTAAAGGCTTCGAAGAGCGCTTCGACGAGCGCGTGAACCGTGGGGTTATAGGTGTTGACCGGAGCGGGAAAAAGCGGGTCAAGCGCGCTGCCCTCTCGCACTTTTACCTCGATGACCCGAGCCAGGCCCTGGTTGATGGCCAGGGCGGGATCGACCAGGGCCGTGACGCAGTAGGAGCAGGCAGCCCTCACTACCGTCGGGCGGATATTGGCCGGCCCCTTGGTCTGGTCGGCCGTGCCGCCAAAATCGAAGAGCAACCGATCCCCTTTTTTTTCAAGGCGCACATGGATTCGCACCGGCTTGTCCAGCTCAATCCCGTCGCTGTCGACAAACCGCTCGCCCTCTCCGACGCCGTCGGGCCAACAGGCGATCTCACGCCGCACCTTGGTCTCCGTCAAGGCGAAGAGGCGGGGGTAAGAGGCGAGGACCGTCTCTTTACCGTAGCGGTCCATCATCTCTTGAAACCGCCGCTCGCCGAGGCGGTCGGCGCCTACCTGCCCGCGCATATCGCCGACAACCAGTTCCGGCGTGCGGCTGTTGGCACCGATGATCGCCTCGATGTCCCGGCTGGGCTCGAAGCGGGAGATGTACTTGAGCGGCGGCAGATGCAGCCCCTCTTGAAAGATCTCACGAGCCTGGCTCCAACAGCTTCCCGGCACCGGCCCGCCGATGTCGCTTTTGTGGGCCATGCTGGTGGCAAAACCGACCCATTCCCCGCGATAGAAGATCGGCGTCAGGACCGCCATGTCCGGCGCATGGGGGCTGCCCCCCAGATAGGGATGGTTGGTGATAAAGGCATCGCCTTCCTCGATCTCGGAGGCTGCATAGTGTCGAAGGACTCCCGCAGCGCAGGCGGGGAAGGCTCCCATGTGGAGCGGCAGGACCACGTGCTGGGCGACGACTTCGCCCCGGGTGTTGAGGATGGCGCAGCTAGCGTCCTGGGATTCGCGGATGATGGTAGAAAAGCCCGTGCGGAAGAGCGAGTTTTGCATCTCCTGGACGATGCCCGCCAGGCGAGCATGAATGACTTGAAGAGTGATGGGATCGACTACCATAATCGTCAATCTTGGATTCTTGATTTTTAATTGGCTTCTGACAATTCAAAATTCATAATTTAAAATTCAAAATTTTATTTGGCTCTAACCATCATATTCCGGTAGCTATCTACAAACGGGATGGATCACCGTTGTCGTGTCCATCTGTTCGATCACCGCGGGGCCGCTCACCGCGTGACCCGGCTCGAGCAGTTCCCTGCTGTAAATCTGACAATCCAGCAGCCCGTGCTCCTGACCGAAAAATATCTTTCTCTCTCCGGTTCGGGCAGCCTCAACCTTTCTTCCCGAAGCCGCAGCCGGGGAGAGCCGGGCCTGCGGCACCAGGCCGAGAGACACCAGGCGCAAGCTCACCAGCTCCACGGGCTCCGTCTCCGCCTTGTGGCCGTGGGCCTGCTCATGCTGGCTATCGAATCTTTGGCGCAGGAGGTCCAAGTCCTCTGGTTTTAGCGGTGGAGAGGGCGAGGGCACCGTCAGCTCGTAGCCCTGGCCCGCGTAGCGCAGATCGACGGACGCCTCGATCTCCATCTCGCTCTCGTTAAAGCCCTCAGCCCGTAGCTCCTGCCGGGCCTGCTCGATAAGCTGGGAAAAGAGCCGGTTGATCTCATTGAGATCCAGCCCCTTTAGCGGCGCGAGCTTGGAGCGGACATAGTCGTGCTTGACGTCGGACATCAGGAGCCCGAGGGCGGAGGTGACACCCGGAGCGAATGGAATGAGCAGCGAGGGGATCCCCAGGTCGAGTACGATTTTACCCGCATGCATCGGTCCGCCCCCGCCGAACGCGACCAGGGTGAAATCGCGAATGTCATAGCCGCGTTGGGAGGAGACCGCCTTGATCGCCTCCTCCATCTTGACATTGATGATTTTCAAAATTCCGTCGGCGGCCTCCAATAAATTCAAGCCCAAGGGACGCGCGATTTTTTCTTCCAACAGCTTTTCAGCCTTAGGCTTATTCAGTTTCATTCGACCGCCGAGAAATTTGTCGGGGTGGAGCACCCCGAGGACCAAATTGGCGTCGGTGATCGTGACCTGCATGCCCCCATGATCATAGCAACCCGGTCCCGGGTCGGCGCCCGCGCTGTCCGGGCCGACCTGGCCGCCCCCGACGGCATCGACGCGCGCGATGGTGCCGCCGCCGGCGCTTACGGTGTGGATGTCGAGCATCGGAAGGCTGATCGGGCGCTGATTGATTCTTCCCTGAGTGGTGATCACGGGCGTCCCTTTGTGGA
>JACPSF010000223.1 GCA_016193385.1 Deltaproteobacteria bacterium | reverse complement strand
GTCGCTTCATATCTCCGAAGGGAGCCTCAGCATCTTTTTCTCCCACCCGCTTTCGTTGCTGCTCTTTTTAGGCGTCGGGGCTACGGGCCTCTATCCCGTGTTCCAGCGCCTAGTGGCGAAGGGAGTTCTGTAGTGAGAAAACTATCAGATGGCCGAATCATCCTGTTAATTTTACTCTTGGGCTGCGCGCTCTATTTTGTGTTCGCTGGCCTCGGCTACGGGCGAAACTCCAGGCTCTTTCCGGTCGCCATCGGCATCGTGACAGCGGTCCTTATCATTCTCGACCTGGCTTCCCTGTGGGCGTCCGGTCTTGTTTCTCGGACGGGGGTTGGGGCCGGGGGGTCGGGCAGGACCGAGGTGCCTTCTTTAACCGAGAGGGAGGAAGTTGGCTATTCAGGCGCGCGTCTCATGAGAATGGTGGGCTGGCTGCTTGGCAGCGCCTTGGGTGTAGGGTTGGTTGGGTTTGCCCTAACGGTGCCTGTTTTCATCGTGTCCTTTGGCCGCGTCGAGGGCCGGGCAAGCTGGGTTGCGTGCCTGCTTACGGCGGTGGTCTTCTTCATTTTCATCGTTGGTTATTTTGAATTTTTTATGCGTATCCGAATGTTCAGGGGTGTCCTCTTCGGCGACCTGTTGCCTCTTATTTAAAGCGAGGGAGAAATCATGTTAATAATGGTACCGCGAAAGGAACCAGGATCCATATGCGTGAACTAGCCTATTACGAGTCGAAGCTGCAGGCGCTGCATGAAATCCTCGCCGCCGATGACAGAGTTCATCTGATCACGGATACCGCCACCGGCTTTTTGGGGCTGAGCCCGCATCGGGGGCGTTTCCGCGAGGTCGCGGAGCGTTATCCCGACAGGGTGATCTCCCCCCCGATCTCAGAGCTCAGCTTCTGCGGCCTCGCCATCGGAGCAGCCATGGCCGGACTTCGGCCGGTAGTAGACGTTGTCACGGCCAGCTTCATCTTTGAAGCCTGGCCGCAAGTGATCAATGAGGCCGCTAACGCCTTCTACATGTCGGGAGGTCAGACTCGCGCCCCCGTCGTCTTCCATATTTTCCATGGTCTGCGAGGGGGAGGCGCCGCCCAGCACTCCCATAGCCCGCAGGGGATGCTGTGGAATTGCCCAGGGCTGGAGATCGTTCTTCCCTCGACGCCGCGCGATATGCGGGGGCTCCTCAAATCCGCCGTGAACTCGGATAACCCGACGGTTTTCATCGATCATCCGCTTCTGTTGGAAACGCAGGGGCCGGTTCCTGAAGCGGATGAGGCGATCCCTTTGGGCCTGGCGGACGTGAAGCGGCGGGGAAGTGACGTGACGGTGATTGCCACCTCTTACATGGTGCAGCGCTGTCTCACCGTCGCCGATCGTCTGGCCGGGGAGGGTATCGAGGTGGAGGTGGTGGATCCGCGGACTCTTGTTCCCCTTGATTTTCAGACCCTCATGGCTTCCGTCGAAAAGACCCGACGGGTCGTTATCGTAGACGAGTGTAATCAGAGCTGCGGTGTTGCCGCGGAGCTCGCGGCACGAATCGGGGAGGCCGGGTTTGATAAGCTCAAGGCGCCGATACGAAGGGTCACCAGGCTGGATGTGCCCGTGCCTTTTAGTCGACCCTTGGAGGACTCCATCAGCCCGTCGGAGTCGCGCATTACCGATGCCGTTCGCATGGCGCTGCGTTGAACGATTAATCCCAAAGGCAAAGGAGCGAGTGATTAAATGATCAAGATTGCAATCGATGTCGGTGGCACGTTTACGGATTGTTTGGTCCTCGATGAGCAGAGCCAATTACACCAATTCAAATCTCCCACCACACCCAACGATCCCACCCAGGGCCTGGTGAATGTCCTAAATAAGACCGCTGCCAATTTCGGCTTAGAATTATCCAAGTTCCTCAGTAACATCGGGGTGCTGATAGCGCACGGCACCACCCTTTCCACCAACGCTCTGTTGACCGGGCGAACCGCGAAGACCGGCCTCATGGCCACCAAAGGATTTCGGGACACCCTGGAGATTCGGCGGGGGTATAAAAACCTGCGGACATCGCGATTCAATGTTTTCGTCCCTCCCTACAAGCCCCTGGTCCCCCGATACCTGAGGCTCCCCGTTGAGGAGCGGACCCTCTATACGGGAGAGATCCTTAAGCCCTTGAAGGAGGAAGATGTATACGCGGCCATCAAGAAGTTGCGGGAGGAAAAAGTCGAGGCCGTGGCAATCTGCTTTCTCCATAGCCACGTCAACCCGGCTCATGAAAAGCGGGCCTTGGAGATCTGCCGGCAGGAATTGAAAGGTGTTTACGTGACGGCCTCCCACGAGGTGCTGCCGGTGTTTCGAGAATACGAGCGCTTCAGCACCACGGCGGTGAGCGCCGCGGTCGGGCCCATTACCGAGTCTTACCTCAAGGCGCTGACCCAGCGGATGAAAGAACTCGGATTTCGGGGAACCATCTACCTGGTTCAAGGCGGAGGGCTGGTTCAATCCGTCGAAGAATCGATTCGCCGTGCGGTGTCTCTCATCGGCTCGGGTCCGGCGGCGGCTCCCTCGGGGGCCATCCGTCTCGGCCAAAGCTTTGGCAGCAACAATCTCTTCTCGATCGACATGGGTGGTACCAGTTTTGACGTCTCTCTCATCCGGAATGGCGTCATCCCGACCACCGATTTTAACTGGGTCGGGGATGAGCGTGTGGCCATGAAAATGGTCGACGTCCAGAGCGTTGGCGCCGGAGGCGGGAGCATCGCCTGGATCGATTCGTTAGGATTACTCCGGGTTGGGCCGCAAAGCGCAGGGGCCGACCCCGGACCCGCCTGTTATGGAAAGGGAGGAACTCAGCCCACGGTAACAGATGCGGACCTGGCTTTGGGCTACATCCCGGCCGACTATTTTCTCGGCGGCGAAATCCCGCTGAGGCTCGATCTCGCCGAGAAGGCGATTCGAACCGTGGCCGATCCTCTGCGGCTCGATGTTCC
>JACPSF010000091.1 GCA_016193385.1 Deltaproteobacteria bacterium | reverse complement strand
GGGAGATTGTCGTGGCGATTCACGACAACCAGCTTCTCGGGGCTGCGGGTGACTACGGTGATCCGTTGGTGGGTGACCCTTTGCAGTACGACGAGTTGGTCATTGAGCACGCTGGCGGCGCGAAGAGGATCGCGCTGTACAACCGGGCCATCATGCTGTTCACCACGGAGGAGGAGTTCTACAAGCAGATTCACCGCGTCTGCTGCGCTATTGAGAAAGTTGCGGCTGCGGCTCAAACCCTGTGATGCCTCCGTTGTCAATCCGGGAGCACTCTCCTGCGTATCGGAGTACCAAGAGGGGAACGTTGTTAACTAAGTGGACAAACTCTGCGCCCGGCTACGGAAAGAAAAGGGGACATCTCTAAACGGGACGGCCCTGTCAAGCAGTGGTCTGCCTCGGCCGAGGGAAATTTAAAGGGAGTTTTTTCACGTAACCCACGGCGTGACCTCGGAGCGCAGTCTACCTGCGTGTAAGCGCAAGAGAAGATTTAAAGGGGTCGGGAGTCTTTAGCCGGTTCAACAAACCGTTGATCCTTTTCTTTATATTCCCCACGGCGCGCTCAGATGGATGTTCGCGCCAGTGATGTAGCGCGCCTCCTCGGACAGGAGGAAGCGGACGACGGAAACGGGATTGCGGATCATGCGGTACGGTTCAGGAGTCGGGCCAGAGGGTTTTAGTTTCTTCCGGTAGCTTCCAAGTGTTCTACACGCTCCTCGAGACGCCGCACCTGCTCCTTGATAACCCGAAACTCGATATCGAGTGTCTCGTGAAGCTTCATAAATCCATCGACGTGGTTGTAGATCTGGTCAAGGCGGCTTTCCATCTGGGAAAAGCCGTCCCGCATCGACCTTATGATCGCCGCGTCACTCGCTTGGAGTGACTTGATGCCCCGCTCTACTGCCGTCGGGCGGGATTCGATGGTTTTCCTCGCGGGTCGGCGTGCCATAGATGACCCTTACTTACTCAGCAAAGGGTTAATGTGTCAAGACCAATTGGTTGGACTTGTGTGCTTTCTTTGCGCCTGGTCGGAATTCCGGGGACAGTATGCGTTAATTGTGGGAAAATTAGAGGATTCTATTGTCTGCGGGTCTGCCGCAATTAGACTGAATTCTCCGTCACACGAATCCTGCATCGTGCTTCTCCCCGTTAGCGGGTGAAACAGTTTCACTTTTTGGGGTGGGGGTGTCTTAAAGGATCTTTGCTGACACGAACTATTACGCTTTGTCCGTGTCCTTTCAGCAGGATACCTCTGCAAGGTTCTTTTCGCCAGAAAGGGTGTCAGCTTAGGCGCGTACGCCCAACAGGCGGTCGAGCTCTCCCTGCGCGTCGAGCTCCTTAAGCTCCTGGAAGCCTCCCACAGGCTTGCCATCGATGAAGATTTGGGGAACGGTCGAGCGACCCGACATCTTTCGGGCTTCTTCCTGCAAAAGCTCGTCATCGGTCACATCGATCTCTTCAAAATCTACGCCCTTCACTCGCAGAAACGACTTAGCGGCGCGGCAGTAAGAGCAGTAGTCCTTCGTATAGATCACAACCCTGGGCATCGCTTCACTTTCTCGCCAGCAGTTCCTGGAGATGAGCGCGGACCTTCTCGACGAGGGTTCGGTTTTCCTCACCGGACAGATCGACGAATTTCTGGAAATGAAAACGCGCCCGGTCCAGTTCCCCTATCTCCTCCAACACCAGGGCCAGGTTATAGTGAGTCTGCGCGAAGGCCGGGTTAATCGCCAGGGCCTTTTCCAGAACCTCGCGCGCTTCATGGGGTCGCTTCTGCGAACGGTACACCAAGCCTAAATTGTTATAGGAGCTCAAATGGTTTTGATCCAAAGAGAGGGCCAGCTCATAGTTTCTTATCGCCTGCGTCCAATCCCCCTTGATCTGATAGATAACCCCTAGATTGTGATAGGCCCTGGGGTAACGCGAGTTCAGGGCAAGCGCCTTTTTCAATTCGGTGACGGCTTTGTCGTACAGTCCTAGCTCCTTATAGACCACGCCCAAATTATTATGGGCCTCGGCATAGAGAGGCCACATCTGAACCACTTTCTCATACGCCCGGCGCGCCAGGGGAAAATTTTTCTCTTCCTGATAGAAAAGAGCGAGATTGAAATGACGCCGTACCTCTTCAGAGAGATCCGGTACCACAGCAACCTTTGGCGCCTCGCTCTCCTTTGCGGACTCCCCGGGCTTGCGCCGTTCAGCAGGTTTTCTCAAGTCGTTAGAGGCCTTGGGCTTCGCGGGTACGCGCTTTTCCTCGGCCTTTTCTAATTCTGGGCTTTTCTTTTCGGCTACCGCGGTTTCTCCTGTCCTTCCCGCCGGCGCTGTTTCCTCCAGAACGAGGGGCTCAACCGAAGGAATCGAAGGCGGAGGCGTAAGAATGAGCCCCGCGGGCCGATTGGCCGAGGGGGCGGATGATCCGGTCCCGGGTGGCCTGGCTCTCGGACCGCGGCCGGACAGGAAGAAATAGCTGAACAGGACCACGAACAGAAACGCTCCGGAACCCAAGCCGATGAGTAGAGTAGACGAGAGCTGAACCCGATTCAGAATGGAGTTGAGAAAAGCCTCCTGCGGGGTGCGACGATCGCCCTTAGGGCGGGGCAACACCCCCGTAGGATCGGGAACGGCGTAGCGCCTTCCCAGCTTTGCCGATTGTGCCTTCTTGAGAGCATCCGCAATCAGGCTCATGGCGCTTTTTCCTTGGCATTCTCGACCGCGGTCGTGACCACCTCGACATGGGAAAATCCCTCTACCTTCATAAAGGTCTTTCCCACCTCTTCGGCCTCCCTCCTCTGAGCAAACCTTCCTAAATAAAGCCGATGGCGGCCCTCCCGATCCGCGGGATCGGGCTTCGCCAAGAAGAGGGGATAGCCGGTGGCCCTAACCCTTTCCGCGACCTCTAGGGCTTCGGCCTCAGTCTTGAAGGCGCCAAGCTGAACGGTATAGAACGAGCCCGCCTGGGGGCCAGCGGGCTGCGGGTTCGCGGCGGCTGCGGCCGAGGGTGAGCCGGGAGCTTGCGTCGGCGAGATCCGCGTTAGCGTATCCCTCTCGGAGCGCAGAAACAGGATGGCCGCAAGAAGACCCAAGCAAAAAATCAGCAGCCCGGCCAGACCGAGAATGAGTCGCTGCCTTAGCACACCTCGCTTAGCCGAGGTTTCTTCGCCTTCCAGGCTCTTCAAGCCCTTGGCCACTGTCCGGCGTTGAATCTCTCGGGTCTGCTCCGCATAGCCCGCCAAAAGGGCTCGATCGCACGCTAAGTTGATGAGGCGCGGAATCCCCTGCGAGTAACGATAGATCTCCCGGAGCGCCCCTGCGCTAAAGTGGATATCGCCCGCTGATCCAGCCACCATCAAGCGGTGCTGGATATAGCGCGGGACCTCTTCGTTCGCCAGCGGCTGCAGGTGATACCGTATCGAAATTCTCTGATTGAGCTGGCGCAGCCGGGGCAGGGAGAGTTTTTCTTTCAGTTCGATCTGACCCATTAGGATAATCTGTAATAGCTTCTCCTTCTCCGTCTCGAGGTTCGAGAGGATACGCAACTCCTCCAAGACGGGGAGAGGCAGGTTCTGGGCTTCGTCAATGATGAGCACGGAGTTGCGATTGGCTCCCTGTTGGCTCAGAAGAAACCGATTGAGCCCATCGAGCAGCTCCTTCTTGCTGTTTCCCGGGCCCGGGATGCCAAAGTCGCTGAGAATGCTCTGCAATAGCTCTTGCCCGGAGACCATCGGGTTGAGAATGAGAGCGCTGTCTGTCGCATGAGAATCAATCTTGTCTAAAAGCGCACGGCAGAGGGTCGTTTTCCCCGCCCCCACGTCGCCGGTGATCAGGATGAACCCCTCTTTCTCTTTGATACCGTAAAGGAGATGTTCGAAAGCCCCCCGGTGATTCTCGCTCAAAAAGAAAAAGCGGGGGTCTGGGGTTAGATTAAAAGGCTTTTCTTTAAGGCCGTAAAACTCCTCGTACATGGCGGGGCTACCAGGGAGAACGCCCCTTGGTTTTGTTTAGCCTCTCTAACTCGCGGGAGGTGATCTCATCGACTTTCTTACCCACCATGACCGTCGGGCTGAGTAGGACGACCAATTCAGTCTTCTTCCGTTCCTGCGTGGTCGAGCGGAAAAGGCGGCCGATTCCGGGCAGATCTCCAAGAAGAGGCACTTTGCTCTCGTCATCGGTCTTCCTTTCTTGGATCAGTCCGCCGATGACCACGATCTGCCCTTCCTTGGCCCGGGCAATCACATCCGCCTCTCGAACATCCACGATGGGAACGGTAATCTGCGTACCCTGTCCCTGAAAAGTTTCTCTTCGAGTCGAGTCAGTCACCGTCGGACGAATATGGAGAACGACCGTTCCGTCCGAGCCGACCTGCGGGGTAACGGCCAAAACCACCCCGATGGTAACCGTACGGGGGATTACGTCGCTGGTCTGTACCACCGTGTTACCGGTCGGGATGGTCGTGACTCGGGTTTCGAAGAAAACCTGATCAGTGGCGGAACGAATCACAGCCGTCTGGTTATTCAGGGTCGCAAGCTTGGGACTGGAGAGAACATTGACTTCGCCTTGCTGGCTCAACACGGACAGGAGGGCTGCGAAGTCAGTACTCGTCACGCCCAACTGAAATTGGCCATCGGCCGGAGCAAGCTTCTGGCCCACGAGCCGAGTCGGCGAGATAGCGGTTACTCCCCGCAAGGCCCCGGCCCTAGCAATGGCACTCCAATCGAGGCCGAAACTATACTGTCCCGTCAACGTCACCTCGATGATTCTGGCCTCGATCAGGACCTGCCTTTGGACCGACCCCTCAATGGTTTCGAGGTAGCGCGCGATCTGATCCAAGGCTCTGGGAAAATCCGTGACCAGGATGTTCCCGCCCTGTTTATCGACGACCATCTTACCGGCCGGGGAGAGTAATTTCCCGACGCCGGCTTCGATGTCTTTCCACAAATCGGTTTCTGTCGTGGTCGTCACCCTTGCTTCACCGGATGTCCCGGCAACCGTTGCCCCACCAGCCCCCGCGGCGAATCCCCCACCAGCACCAATCTGCGCCGAAGTAGAGGAAGATCCCGTCCGTTTGAGGTTGACGTATTGAAGCGCAAATATCCTTGTCTCCGGAACCGGCTCGAAGACTCGAATAATGTTTTGCTTGATCCTATAGCTCACATTCACAAGGTCCGTGAGCGTATCCAGCGCTTCCGTCAGCGTCACATCTTTCAAATCCACCGTGACCGTGCCCTTGACCTTGGGGTCCACGACGACGTTGAAGTTCGTCTGCTTTGCAAAGGCCATGAGCACTTCGCGAATCCCTGCCTCGCGCAGCGACAGGCTATAGAGCCTCTCCGGCTCCCTTTTCCCCTCGATTTCCGTGACAATCAGGCCCGGAAGGGCCTCGCGGGGCGCCCTCGCTTCCCGGGGTGGGGCAACCTGCACCGGCGCAGGTGCAGCCGCAACACGCGCGGGAGGCCTGACCGGAGCGCAGCCCGTTTGACTGAGCAGTGCCAGAACGAGACATTCTCCCACCCGGGTAAGCCAATCCGCGCCGGAATGCTTTCTCTGCTTCATTTCGTCCCTTCCCTCGCCTCGATGGCTATAGAAGGCTCTTTGATTCTCAGCACCCTTTTCCGCCCATCTTTCTCGAGCACGACCGCATCCGGTCGAATTTCCCAGACCGTCTCTTCCCCCACCTTTTCACCCACAACAACCGTGTGACCGTCTAATGTCGCCACCGCTCGAGGCTGGCCGACGATGATGGCTTTGACCTGGAATCCGTCGTCTCTTTTCCAACCCCTCCCCTCCACCTCCTCCTTCTCAGTCAAAAACGGATTTCGTCCCCACGGCGTCTGCTCCTCCACTACCTCGCTCTTAATGCTGGCCTGGGGCAAACTCTCACCACGGATTTCCTGCGTGAACGGGCTGAAGGTGGGTGGTTGGGACACCCCGGCGGGACTCGATCCCGCAGAGCGCACACCTCCTCCGGGGCGAAAATAGTAAACCCCCACCCCGACAAACATCAGAAACGACGCCAAAAGGAGCCACCGCTCACGGTTCATTTTATGCTCCCCGGAAGGCTCCCCTTTTGATAATAACCCCGCAGGGTGATCCCTGCCGACACCACGGGAACCCGCCGGCGCAACTCCAACGTCTGAATCGTGAGGACGCGGGGAATTCTCTCGAGATCCTCGAGGAAATAGGCAATCTCGCGGTAATCCCCCGTAAAATTCACCTTAACGGGAAAGGAATCTATGGGGCCGGAAGTTCCGGAGGCCTGCGATGCGGGGGCTGTCGGCTGGGACGGGGCCACTCGAGGGGGACCGCTCTCCGACGACCCCTGCCGCGCGCCCGGACCGGCCGGGCCATCCTCGATGCTAATCGCCACCTCGGAAAAATTGTGCTCCTTCGCCAGACGACTGACCTCTTCGAAAAGCCCTGGGATATCTTTTTCCCGCGGAAGCCCTTGAAGCAGCCGTTCCTGCGTCTTCTGCAACTCCTTTCTCTTTCCCGGGTCCAGAGGCGGATAGTTCCTCCAGAGGCCTTGGGTGGCCTTCAATCTGGTCTCCGCCGCGGCGATCTCCAGTTTGAGGTTTTGGATGTGACGAATCTTCAGAACCCAAGAAAGCACCAACAGGAGTCCAGCGACTCCCATGACCAGACCCGCAAACGCAGGACGCTTTGTGCCGCTTAAGCGCAACATTTCATTTCCCGCTCAAATTAGCCCGCACCTCGAACTGGAGTTTGGTCTTCTTGATCTCCGTCGTCGGCGCTTCGGCCTTTTCCGACTCTGCTGCCTTAGCATTGGCCGCGACGACCTTTGCCGGGGCTGGCGCCGTTTCCGTCACAGTCGATACGTGAAGCGGCAGCAATTCTATGCCCTCCAAGCCCCGCGAACTCTTCAAACTTTGATAAAAACGGTGAAAGGCAACCTGCGCTGAGTACAGATCGACCGAGATGACTTCCCCTTTGAGCGCAACCTGCCACTTCCCCTGATCCCTACGAACGCTCAGCGCATGAAGCACCAGATCGGGAGGGACCAGGCGGCTGAACGTCTTGAAAAGCACGACCCACGGGGTGTCGGCGAGACGATCCTCACCCAAAGCCCCGTGCAACAGTTTTTCGTTTTCGTGGAGCGCGCGACTGTCTTCCGCCGCTTGCGCCACGGGGATCCACTGCGCGTACAGTGAAATCCTTTCTTCCAAGAGCCTCCGGTACTTCGATTCCGACCACGCCAGGGTCCCCTGTACGCCGACCAAAAGCAAAAACAGAGCGAGGAGCCAGACTGGTCTTTGAAAAAACGAGATATCGAAGTCCATCTGCCGAGCGACCGGTTTTCTGGACGCCTTGAGAGCCAGATTGATTCCTGTTTGGGCTGATGCCGCGACCAGACCGAGCGCGGAGAGAAAAGCCGGAAAGGCCTCGCGAAAACTTGAGGCGCGCTTCCCCAAGGAATCGAGGTCCAGGCTCCCCGCGGGGCTGGCGATCTCCGCTGCAACTCCAAGCTCCCTCTCCAGTCGAACGCCGAGAGCCTCCAGCCTATTTTCCCCACCCAAAAGGAAGGTGATCTTCTGCTCCCCCCGTTGCCGCTGACCATAGTACCGGAGGGCTCGGCGAGCCTCGCGCACGTGTTCGAAAGCCTGATCTCGCTGGGGATTCTCTGGACCATAGTACAGGAGAGCTCGGCGAGCCTCGCGCACCGCCTCCTCCAACAAGCCTTCCCCTTCCGCCCCTGACGATCTGCTGGAAAATTCCCGCAGAAAGCTCCAGACCCCATGCCGGAGACCTAAGAGATAGCCTTGTTGCCGACCCAAATACAGCGCTACCTCCAACCCCGCCCTCTCACCGCGGATGTACTTAAGCGACCGCAGGAGCGAGATGGGTGTAGTCGTTATCAGGGCTGGCTTCAGGCGACAGCGCCGCGACAACTCAAGTGTCGCATCCACCTGCGATTTCGGCGCTATGGCCACTAAAACCCGCATCTGCTCAAGATTTCCCGCCTGGGCCTCCTCGATGACCTCCCAATCGAAGACCAACTCCTTGCCGCCGATTTCCCCCAGAATGCGTATCTCCCTTCCCACCACCGCTCCAAGCTCTTTCAGCGGCATGGGCGGAAGCTCGAGCACGCGATGCACGACTTCGGGGCCGGAAAGCACGAGGGCAGCCGACGAGACGCCCACGCGCCAGGGTCGAAGCAGTGTCTCCAATTGCTGGGCCACATTTTCCGGATTGGCGGTAAAAAGCTCCTGCGCGGCGAAGTCATGCACCTTGAGCGAAGGGCCGGATACGGAGCC
The DNA here is from genome assembly GCA_016193385.1 of Deltaproteobacteria bacterium. The sequence goes on along the minus strand of JACPSF010000091.1, from coordinate 8,192 downwards.
GTGAATGAGACGTAGCTGATTCGAGTCCAAATCGACGGCGATAACCCCAGCGCTACCGAAGATCATCGTTACCTCCGACCCACCTTCCCCAGGGCATCGTAGAGGGGAACGAAAATTGCCAGGGCCACCATGAGAACCAGACCGGCCAAGATGACGATAATCAGGGGCTCCATGATCGCGAACATCTTCTTGACCGTAGCCGGGATCTCGCGATCATAAAAAGCCGTTACCTTTTCCAAGCTGCTATCGACCGTGCCGGTGTTCTCGCCCACGAATACCATGCGGACGATCAGAGGCGGGAAAGCCCCGGTTTCCTGAAGCGAGCGCCATAGCGAGCCGCCCTGAATGACTTTTTCTCTCACCTCGCTTACCGCTTGCGCGATGACCGTATTGCCCACCACCTCAGCGGTGATGGAGAGGCTCTGCGTAATATCCACCCCGGTTCGGAGCAGGAGCCCCAAATGATGAGCAAAGCGGGAAAGACAGATCTTCTCCACCAGCCCACCAATCACCGGTATTCTTAGCTTGACCGCGTCGATGATCAGCCGCCCTCCCTCGCTGGCCCCGAGCAGCCTGACGAGGGCAAATAAACCCGCTAGTCCCAGCAAGATCCAGAACCAGCCGAAGCGGACAAAGTCACCTGCCGCAATCACCGCTCTGGTAATGAACGGGAGCGGGACCTTGAGGCTGTGGATAACGGGAAGGATCCGGGGAAAAACAAAACCTAAGAGCACCCCGATGAGAGCCAGGACCGCGACCAAAACCGCAGCCGGGTAAATCGAGGCCCGGCGGATCTCCGAGGCCAGAGCATCCTGCCACTCGAGGAAATCGACCAGGCGCTCAAGCACCTGATCCAGGGTCCCGCTCGCCTCACCGGCGCGGACCATGCTCACATAGACATCGCCAAAGACGACGGGATGCCGCGCCAGCGCGTCCGAATAGCTGCTGCCGCCGCGCAGGTTCTCGGTGATGTCCCGAATAGCTCGCTGCATCCGCCTGTTGGTGGTTTGTTGTTCAACGTCTTCCAGGGCCTGGAGGATGGGTATTCCCGCCCCGATGGATGTGGACATGTGGACCGTGAAATTGATGATCTCCCTGAGCTTTACCGGGCGAGTGATATAGATGGCAGACCAAGCCTTCTCAGGCCTCGCGGCGACCAGATACAGGTCCATCCCCCGCAAGGTCACGGCGAGCTGCTCTTCATTGTCGGCGAGCATGACGCCTCCCACGCTTTGTCCCGCCAGATTCCTTGCCCGATAATTAAACCGCGGCATCTTTCTCTAACTACTGGACTGCGAGCTGGCTTGATGGTCCCTTCATCCTTACGTTTTCTCCTACGGTTGGTAGGCCACCCGGACCACCTCGTCCAGGCTCGTTACGCCACGCGCCGCCTTTTGGACACCATCTTCCATCATGGTCGTCATGCCCTCTTCTCGGGCTTTCTGCAGAATCATCTGCGCCGAACTCCGCCGGACGATCATTTGGGCGATGGCCGCAGACACAGCCAGGATTTCGAAGATCCCGATGCGGCCCCGGTAGCCGGTTTGAAAACAGCGCAAACACCCTTTGCCGCGATAGAAGGTGGTCCCAGGCTGAAGCGGGTTGAGGCCGATCAGTTGCAGCAGGGAGCTTTCCGGCAGCGCGGCTTCCCTGCAATAGCTACAGATTTTCCGCACCAACCTCTGCCCTACAATGGAAACGAAAGTCGAGGCCATCAGGGAGGGATTCACGTCCATATCAAGCAAACGCGCAATCGCCCCTACGGCGTCATTCGTATGCAGGGTGCTGAACACCAGGTGGCCCGTAAGGGCGGCCCGAATGGCCACATCCACCGTCTCGGCATCCCGCATCTCCCCTACCAAAATAATGTCGGGATCCTGGCGCAGCATCGCCCGCAATCCTGAAGCAAATGTCAGACCTGCCTTGGGATTAATCTGAGACTGGTTAAGATCAGCGATCTCATATTCCACCGGATCTTCCAACGTCATGATGTTTTTTTCGTTGGTGGTTACAAAGGCGAGCGTCGAATACAGCGTCGTCGTCTTTCCCGAACCCGTGGGGCCAGTAACCAGAATAATCCCGTTCGGCCGCTGCACGCCCTTCTTGAAAACCTCGAGGGCCGAGGGCGAGAATCCGAGGCTTTCGAGGCCCACGACCGTCCTCTCCTTGTCCAGGATTCTCATGACGATCTTTTCGCCGTAAATGGTGGGAAAGGTAGAGACTCGGAGGTCGTAGCTCCTTCCTTCCAGGGCAAAACTGATGCGGCCGTCCTGAGGCAGGCGATTCTCTGAGATGTCCATATTCGCCATGATCTTAATGCGGGTCGTGACCGCCGGCTGGAGGACCTTGCTGATGTTCGGCCGGCCATGGAGAACACCGTCAATTCGAAAACGGATGCGCAGGTTTTTCTCTTCGGGTTCGATGTGGATGTCGGTCGCCTCCTCCCGGATGGCGCGCCCTGCCAACGTATCCACAAGGCGAATGACCTGGAGGCCGACGGTCTCCTCCCCCTCCTGAGGGTCCGTGTACCCGCCTTTTTCCTCTCTCGCCTCCGCACGAACCGAGCTGTTCCCTCCGGCCCCGTAATGCTTCTCGACGGCCTCCTTGATTTTCGATTCGGGGGCGAAGCGAGCATCTATATATAGTCGCGTCATGAATTGGAGCTGATCAAGGGTGGAGAGTTCAAAGGGGTTGGCCATGGCCACGGTGAGCCGGTTCTGCGATAGGGAAATTGGAATCAGCTTGTGCTCCAAAGCAAATTGGCTGGGTATTTTTTTTAGCGCCTCTGAATCGATGCGCGCGCGCGTGAGGTCTACCTGCTCGATGCCGGCCTCCTCAGCGATCAGGTACTGTATCGTTTCAGCGCTCAGACCAAAAAGCCCCTGGAAGAGATCGGGAAGAGACTTACCGGTTTTTTCTTCTTCGGCGAGCGCCAAGGCCAATTGCCTGTCGGTAATGAGACCGGCCTCGACTGCCAGCCTTCCCATCCCCTTCCTCTTGGCGGATTGAGCTTTGCTTCCGACCGGCCCCCGTTCCGGCTTGTCCTCTTTCAGATTCATAGTCTTGGTTCAATACTAGCTGATTTTAATTGACATCTCTGTAACTTAGCGATTATACTAACGGGACTGCCAAAAAGCAATTAAATAGACGGAAGACAACCTTCATTTTAGGCTGCTAAATGGTGTTTTATCTGATCTGACCCAGTGGACCAAAAAGAGGAAACTTTCCCCCGCGGCTCCTCAGAAGAGCATCTTCATCTTCGCCTGATCATTATCATCCCTGTGATATTCATCTTGGTTTCCCTCAGCGTGGGTCTGCTGGCTATGACGCTGACCCAAGTGGTCTTTCGACCGCCCCAACCCAGCTCCAAAGATCTGCTTCTGCTTAGGCTTGGGATTGTAGGGTCATCCCTTCTTGCCGGAATGTTTGGCGCCTTCCTGGCCTATGGGATCACCAAGCCGGTCAGAAAGGCTATCCTCGAGGCGGAAAAAATGATCCGCTACGCCAAGGCTGACCCGGTTCCGATCAAAGCAGCCAACGAAGTCGGCGCGCTGTCCGCCCTGTTTGACCAAGCGTTTGTCTCTTTCATCGAGGTAGTCCAGGCAAGAGAGATGCTCGATGGTATCAATGAAGGAATCGTGGCCGTCGATAAAGAAGGAAGAGTTGCGGGAATGAACCTAAGAGCCCGGGAGACGCTCGAAGTCTCGTTAGCGGAAGCGCGCCAACAAAGCCTGCGCGAACTCCTAGGTCAGTCCCCTTCCAACAACGTGCTCCTGAGCATTGCCGACGGCGTGCTGCGCGAGGAGCAAGAACGGGGACACAACCGCGTCCCCTTCCGCTCGCGGTCGGGAAGAGAGCTGCTCCTTTCCGTCAAGGCCTCTCCGCTCAAGCTCAGGAAAGAGCCGCAGGAATTCATCGGTGTGATTATGACCTTTACGGAATATCCGGGAAGCCCGCCGCAGTTTCCCGAGATTATCGGCCACAGCGAGCCTTTCACGGAAGTCTTGGACCTGGCGGCCAAAGTCGCGCCGACTGACTCCACGGTTCTGCTGATGGGGGAAAGCGGTACCGGGAAAGAAATCATCGCCGACGCCATCCATCACTTGAGTCGGCGCAAAGACAAACCCTTCATCAAGCTCAACTGCGCGGCCATCCCGGAGGGGCTTCTGGAAAGCGAGCTGTTCGGCCACGAGAAAGGCGCATTCACGGGAGCGACTGGAAAAAAACCGGGAAAATTCGAGCAGGCCAGCGGAGGTACCGTCTTCCTCGATGAGATCGGCGACATGAGCCCCTCCACGCAGGCGAAACTCCTCAGAGTGCTACAAGAAAAGGAAGTCACCCCGCTCGGCGGAACCCAGGTCAAACAGGTGGACGTGCGCATTATTGCCGCAACCAACAAAGAACTCTTGCAGGAAGTCCGCACCGGAAGATTCCGCGAGGATCTTTTTCATCGACTGAACGTCATGACCATCAGCATCCCTCCCTTGCGCGAGAGAAAATCCGACATCCCCTTTTTAGCGGATCACTTTCTGACCGTGGCAGCCAAGAAAAGCCAGACGGAGAAGAAACCGCTCTCTCGAAGCGCGATGGATTGTCTCTTGAACTATTCTTGGCCGGGCAACGTCCGTGAATTGGAGAATGCCATCGAGCGGGCCTGTCTCCTCGCCAACGGGTCCGTGATCCAGCCCGAAGATCTCCCGTTGGCCTTCACTCCTACACGACAGGTCTCCGCCCCGCATGCCAACGGACTGGAAGTGAAGACGGATAGGATCGAGACCAAAGCCTCCCTGAACGAGACGCTGGAGGCCGTCGAGAAGGAGCTCATCATTCAGGCCTTAAAGAAGAGCAACGGCGTTCAGGTTGAAGCGGCAAAACTGCTTGGACTGAATCACAAGAACCTGTGGCACAAGATCAGAAAACATAAGATTACGCCCTCCTTTCTCAAGGAGAGCTGAAGGCGAAAGTCCGGAAGGACCCCGGTGGCGGGTGGCGAGAGCTAGGAAAGCATCTTGCGCAGCGATTGAAGGTCCTTTTTGATTTTGATCAGGGCATTTCGGTATGCCGACTCGGAGAGCGGCAATCTAAGTTGCTGCCGCTCTTCTTTCTTGGCTTCCTTAAGTTTCTTCCTCGCACCCTCGATCGTGAAGCCCTCGGTATAGAGAAGTCGCTTGATCTCGAGCAGTAGCTCGACGTCTTTCTTCCGAAACCGGCGGTGGCGTGAAGGCGCCTTACCGGGTTTCAGCGGGTCGAACTCCGTCTCCCAGTAGCGCAGGACATAGGGTTTGACACCGACGATGCGGCTGACCTCACCGATCTTGAAATAGAGCTTGTCCGGCAAACGCGCCGCCATGGAGGTTTGCGGGCTAAGTTGAGGCAATGCTGTTCAAGTTTTTCTTCAAAATCTGGCTCGGCTTGAACGTCAGGACTTTTCTCCCCACGATAATGATCTCGTCTCCGGTCTGGGGATTGCGCCCTCTTCGGGGGCGCTTGCTGTTCACAACGAAGTTGCCGAAGCCCGATATTTTAACCTTCTCCCCTCTTTCCAGGGAGCTCTTGATGATCTCGAAGGTTGCCTCCACCACGTCCGTCGCTTCCTTTTTGGAGAACCCCACCTTTTCGTAAATTCCCGCAATGATATCAGCTTTTGTCATCTCTGACCTCTTTTCCTACTTATAAGCCTTCACGCGATACAAATCTCCGCATTGAACCGCCTAGTCTCTAAGTTTCGCTCTGAAGACGTCGCCAATCCGGGCAGCCAGTTCGCGATGGAGCTGATTGACCTCCGCGTCGGTCAAGGTTCTATCCTCCGCACGGTAAGAGATCGTATAGGCCAAGCTTTTCTTGCCCTCAGGGATTGGAGAACCCCGATACTCGTCAAAAACCTGCACATCTTCGATCAGGGAGTGGTTGAGCTCTTTGATCCAACTGACAATCCGTTGAGCCGGAAACGTTCCGTCCACCACGACGGCCAGATCCCGCTCAACGGACGGGAATCGAGGCAGGGGACGGGCCGCCAATCGGCGCGGAGCATACTGAACCAGACCCTCAAAGTCAAGCTCCACAACCAGAAATGGCGCCAGCCCGAGCTCCTCGCAGAGATCCGGGTGGACCTCCCCTAAGCATCCCATTTCGCGCTCCCCAAACCCGAAGACAGCGGCCTTTCCCGGGTGGAGGAAGGAGCCGACGCCCACCCCTGACCATGTCGGTTGCGCTTCGATGCCGAGCACCTCGAGAATTCCCTCCACGAGCCCCTTGGCATCGAGCAGGTTCGGGGCCAGTTCTTCCTTAAGTCGCAAGCCTCTGTGCCCCCTTGCCCCACAGAGCAGGGCAGCTAAATATTGCTTTTCTTCGGCGGATCTTTGAGCGTTGAGACAGAAAACCTTGCCTAAATCAAATGCGTGAAAGCTCCGCGCTTTCTGCGCCAAATTGGCGCGCAGGTTCTCCAGCAGACCGGGAATCAGGCTCAGCCGCAGTTCCGTCTTATCCTGTGCCAGCGGATTCAAGATGGACACCGCAGCTCCACGATCTCCCCAAAGCCCGTAGAAACGCCGGTTCAACTCGACCGAGGTAAAGGGCAGGTTGATCATCTCGGTCAGCCCCTCCCCGAGCAAAAAGGCGCGAACTTTCCGCTCCCGTTGCAAGCGGAAATCATAGCCCGCGCCCACCGGCCGCACCCACGGAAGGGTTGACGGGATTTTCTCGTAGCCGTGGAGCCGCGCCAGCTCCTCAATCAGATCGGCCTCCCGCGTCAGGTCGCGCCGGTACGATGGGGGAACGACCCGGGCGCCGATCTTGGAGCGCGACTGCACTTGCATCCCGAGGGATTTGAGTAATCTTTCGGCCTCGCGACGAGGCAGCTCGATCCCCAGAAGCCCGCTCACCCTCTTCTCGCGCAGCACGATTGGCGTCGCTTTGACCCGACGCGGATATCGGTCCACCATACCCTTCACCGGAACCCCGCCAGCGACTTCGGCCAAGAGAAAGGCTGCGCGATCCAGGGCATAGAGAGTCCCCTCAGGATCCACCCCTCGTTCAAACCGATGGGAGGCCTCACTGTGAATCGCCAGGCGTTTTGCGGTGCGCCGAACACAGGCGGGATCAAAATGGGCGCCCTCCAGCAGCACCGCATTCGTATCCCACTGAACCTCCGAGTCTTTTCCGCCCATGACTCCGGCCAAGGCTATCGGAGCGTCGCCGTCGCAGATCAACAGATCCCCGGGGGCCAACTCCCGCTCGGTTCCATCTAGGGTCACGAGTTTTGCAATGCCGCCAGCCTCGCGGACTACGATCCGTTTGGTCGCGAGCCGATCCGCGTCAAAGGCGTGGAGCGGCTGGCCGGTCTCCAGCATGACATAGTTCGTCACATCGACGACGTTGTTGATGGCACGGATCCCGCAAGTCTCCAACCGCACCCTCATCCAATCGGGAGAGTCCGCTACGCGCACCCCTGAAACCATTCGCGCAGAATAGCGGGGGCACAGGCTCGGGCTTCGGATCTGGACATCAACGAGCCGTTCCATGCCGGAGCCCTTCGCATGAGGCAGCGCCGGCGGAAGCTTCAATCGGCCTCCGGTAAGGGCCGCTACTTCACGCGCCAAGCCGACGATGCCTAGACAGTCTCCCCGGTTGGGCGTTACGGCAACCTCCATCACCCAGTCCTCCTGGCCACCCAAGGACGCCAAGGACTCGACCTCGAGGCCTGCCATCGTGAGCGCGTACGCGGTCTCTTGCGGCGACTTCTTAACGTCGACAAACTCCCTCAGCCAACTAAAGGTGAACTTCATCGTCCGGGTGTGGGTCTAGGAGAATTGTCTTAAGAAGCGCAGATCGTTCTGAAAGAACAGCCGAATGTCTTCGATGCCGTACTTCAGCATGGCAATGCGCTCAACCCCCATACCGAAGGCGAAGCCAGAGACCTGATCCGGGTCGTACCCGACGAAGCGAAAAACTTCAGGGTCGATCATGCCAGCGCCAAGAATCTCCAACCAACCCGTGCCCTTGCATACGCGGCAAGGCTGCCCTTCGGAAGTCGATCCCCCCCCCTGGCAGAGCAAGCATTGGATGTCGATTTCGGCGCTGGGCTCAGTAAAGGGGAAAAAACTCGGACGAAACCGCACGCCGGTTTCTGGCCGAAAGACCTGCCGCAAGAAGTGCGTGAGCACGCCCTTAAGATCTGAGAAGGCGATATGGCT
>JACPSF010000090.1 GCA_016193385.1 Deltaproteobacteria bacterium | reverse complement strand
GCCATTGAACCGCCGATCTTCTACGGCCTCCGCGATTTTTTCAAACGTCTCCAGGTTCCCAATCATCTAAAGCCGGCCATCGGTGGGCTCTTAATGGGATTCATGGCGCTACTCGTTCCTCAGACGCTTTCTACCGGATACGGCTGGGTTCAAAAGGCGATGACAGGCGGCTACATAGGTTGGTCTCTTATATTCCTCGCCCTGGCGAAGATAGCGGCAATGTCCTTTACAATCTCCTCCGGTGGGTCCGGCGGTGTCTTCGGGCCAAATGTCTATATCGGAGCTATGGTTGGGGCGTGGGTAGCATTCGCTGTTGACAAGGCTATACCCGGAGCAGGGTTCAACCCGTCGGCATTCGCTGTGGTAGGGATGGCCGCCGTCTTCGCCGGCACGGCACGTGTGCCGATCGCCACTTTAGTAATGGTAGCTGAGATGACGGGTGGCTACGGTCTGATCGTTCCGTCGATGCTGGCCACCACCATCGCCTTCGTCGTCCAGCGGAGTGCGGGGGCGAGATTTCGGTATACGCGGCTTTACGAAGCCCAGGTGGAACTAAGAAAGGATTCCCCAACCCATCACAAAAGCCTGCTTCAGGCGGCCTTTGAAGTTCTGGAGGACAGCTCAACGCTTAACCTGGGTGGGCTGGCTCTTCCACAGCTTAACACCCTGCTCAGGCATGGCCATCCCATACCCATTCACGGCGGTAAGGCGGAATTGTTCGCCGTGGATATTGCACAAGGCTCTCAGCTTACCGGCCGAACTGTGGCTGAAGTTTTCAGCGATTTCGCCGATCTGGTCGCCGTTGCCGTTATCCGCGACCAGTTAGTGTTGGTTCCGAGAGGTACCACCCGTCTCGAAGCGAGGGATCAACTCGTTATCGCCACGGGCACCGCTGAAAATATAGAGGTTGTCCGGGGCTTGGCAGGAGACATCAAGCACCGAGAGAGACCGACTCCGGATGAGCTGAGCGATTAAGCTCACAAAAGGCGCTGTTGTCCTAAATTCGACAGACTTCAGCTTTTCGCGTCTTTAGATCCCCAAACCATCGTCCAGAAAGCAAAGGTTTCGAGAGCGAACGGGCCGAAGCCGAAAAATCCCAGAATCGGCATCTCGAAAATATGCGGCATACTGGGAACGGGAACCGTATAGACCCACTTGGTATAGGCGAAGTAGTTCCAGAACTCCCAGAAAAAGCCGCAAATATAGCCAGCGGCTAACCAAATCACCGTTCGGCGAAGATTGCCTTCGCGCCAATCACGGAAAACGGAAGGACGGCCCAATCGGTCATTGATCGGGTCAATGACAAGAAAGACGCCAAGCCACGCCGACCAGAAAAAGAGCCGGGGGAAAAACAGAGGCAATAGAGACAAAAGAACGCCTGACACGAAAACGAGAAGATGCCATCGGGCAGGAATAAGCGGCCGTAGCTTGAAGCCCTCTCGCTTCTTCGTGAGTCCTCCCAGGAGTTCAGCGGTCTCATAGAGCGCGGGGATGACCGTAGCGAAGGAGACGATCTTCATCGTCGTCGCCAGCCAGACCCCTGGCGGAGTATTGAGATAGACCCAGTTCCGGATAACCAGGTTGTACCCTTCGAAGAGGTACCAGTAGAGGGCGGAGACGGGAAGCATCCAAGCAAACTCGTGCCTCCGCTCGCCGAGTAGAGAGCGACCGTGGAGCCGCTGATTCAGCGCGTCGACGAGGAGAATGTAGCCATACCACAAAAGGGGAAAGACAAATTGCGACCAGGGAAGGAAATGAACAAAACTTAAGGCTTCCCCCAAAAGGATCAACAAGACTCCGGTGTAGCCCTTGACCTTCATTGGAGCATGCATGGCCGCACCCGACCACAGGCGCAACTTTCAACGCCGGCAGGGTTGATGGATTACCCGACGGCTACCGGTTCAAATTTCTCTTCTGTTACAGGGTAGCAGCGCCGCTCTCGGATGTAGCAACTGATGATCGACGCAATGACAAGCATGACGACGCTGGTAATCAGGAAACCGGAATAAGTTCCGGTATGCTGGAACAGATAACCACCCATAAAGATCCAGAACGCCGAGCCGAGTTGGTGAATCAAGAGCACCATGCCTACCAGCGTCCCGAGAGACCGGACACCGTAGCAGTTGGCCAGGAGGGTACGCACCGCCGGATCCGTGCCGCGACCGAAAAAGCCGATAATTCCCGAGGCGAGATAAAGCAACCAGGGATTACCCGACCTAACGAAAAAGAGCAACATCAGGAAACCCACCGCACGGGATAGGTAGTACGTCGCGAGCGTGCCGCGTCCGCCTATGGTCTGTGTGGCGGCGCCGCTGGTCAAGAGACCCAGCAGCGCAGAAATGCCAAAAATGCCTAGGGCGGCAGCCGTTTCCGCCTGGCCCAACCCGCCTTCCATGGCCAGCGGAGCTAGATGAACGGTGATTGGCTGAGCGGTGGAGCCGCAGACGAGAAACCCGGCGAAAATAAGCCAGAAGGGAGAGGTGCGAACTGCTTCGAGTACCGCCGCGCCCTCATCCCGAGTGCCGCTCGGCGGTGAGCCCGCGGCCGATCCCCAACTTGGCCGCCCCACGGAAAGCTGAGGCGAGGGGGGATTCTCTGGATAATCCCGAAAAGTCCAAAGCACGAAAGGAATCAAAGTGAGAAGTATCAGGCTTCCCATGAGCAGCCATGGGACGCGCCATCCAGCGATCGCGATCAAGCTCACCACAATCGGAGCAAAGGCACCCCTTCCCAAGTGATGTCCGGATGGCGCAATGGCGAAAGCCATACCCCTGTGCCGCGGAAACCAGCGCGCGAGAAGAGGAGAGTAAACCGGGCTCAGACCGCTGGCAAGCCCAAACATGACACCCTGGAACAGAACCAGTTGCCAGACGCTGGACATTCGGCTCACCCCTAGAGCCCCAAATCCAAGTATCAACAAATAGCCCAGAAAGATGCGCTTGGTGCCGAACCGGTCCGCTAGCCTTCCGCCAACCGGACCAAACAAACCGTTGACCGCGTACTGAACCGAGGCGGCAAACGACATCACCGTGAGGCTCCAGCCAAACTCCTTACCCCACGGTGCAAGGAACAAGGTATAGGTCTGCACACCCCCTATCATGAACCACGCCAGAAAAACGCCCGCCAGCATCACCCAGCCGCGATACTGTGAGATCATGGGTTTCTTATACTCTCTTTCCCTTGCGTACCGCCACCTGACAGCCCTTAACGACCTGAATATCGCTCCAGCTCCTCGGCGATCTGCAAGAATTTCTCGTGAACTCCTGGACCTATCTCCTCTGCCTCGTGCTCCTGGAACGCTGCGACAAGTTTTTTCTGCTCTTCCCCGCTCAGGACATCATCCGCCATGCTGAAAAGGATCTGATCTTCTTTCGCTATGTGCTCCCTTAAAAGCCGTAGATAAGGCACGGCGTTTTCAACGAGAGCACGTTTGGCTCCGTCCGGATCCTCATCCCAGCGAGTGAGGGCCTCTGCCATCCCCCTCACATACGCTCGGCCTTCCTCATGCTCCATCAACATGACTCCGATGGGACCTCCCTCGAGAGGAATGCCCCGCTTCTCCAACGCAGGAAAGAGAAGCTTTTCTTCTTTCAGGTGATGGCACTGATCGGCAAAGCCTCTTATGAAACTGATGGCTTTCGTCCAAATCTCCAAAGGAGCCTCCCCGGAGCGTTCCGTGAGCCGCTCCAAAACCGTGAGCACCTTCTCGATCAAGCGATGCTCATCCTTCAGGACTTCACTGGCCTTCGCGAAGGCCGCTTTGTGTTCCATCATTTCCTCCCATGATTACTTTCTCTAACTCAACGGCCGAATCGCTGAGTACCCCAACCCTTCAACGGCTCTCGGCCCGCCAACTCTCCTATTCTCACCGCGCGAATGTTGTTGGCCAGGAAGACCAGCAGCGCCAAAACGTTCAGCAGCCCGCCCCACTGGATCCCGGGCCGCCACTGCGTCAAGTCCCCGCCGACCCGGAGTATAAGGGAGAGCTGGAGCAGGACCCAATGGCCGTAAAAGGCCGCCTGGAATGGCATCGTCATCCCCGTGATCGAGGGCAAAATGATCGATGCATGCGCGAAGATCATGGAGAAGACGAACCCCAGAAAAATCGTGTGAAGCATCGCATCGTAGAGCGGCCCGGCCCGAAACTCGGACGCAAACCCGACCCACATGAACCCACCCATCCCAAGCCAGACGTAACCTGTCAACAAACAAAGAGCCATGAAGCGGTGCAGGCCAGGATGCGAGACGGTGCGCCAGGCGATGTCGTAGCGCAAGAGCCAAGCAGCCAAAGCGACGAGCCCGATGCCGGCCATCCTGATCGCAGCGTCAAACGCCACCAGCGACGCGACCAGGCCAAACGCCATCATTCCGCCGGCAGCGGAAAAACCCATGCGGCCTAAGGAGGAAGGGCGCAACAGGCGGCTGAGCTCTAGCCTCTCACCCGCGATAGTGAGCACCAAAAAACCCACCCACCAGGGGACCACCCGATAAAGAGGATATCCCATCAACCAGAGCCCGTTTCCAACGGCCCACACGATAGCTCCTAGCGCCATAGTTGCCAGCGAAGGCGAACCATGCCGATGGAAGAGCCTAGCAAAAATAGCGACCAGAATCAGGCTGCCGAACAGAATAAGGAGTTGCCCTACAAGGGGCGTGAACCCAGCTAGGAGCGCCACAGCGCCAAGCGCGGCAAAGGCAGGCGCGCTATAAGCCCACACGCTCTCTACGGCCATAGCGCGCTCAAGCCCGATGAGCGTGCCCAGAAATCCGCTGACCATGAGCGGGCCGTGGAGGCCAGCGAGACCTGCCCCGGGTTGGGGAAAATTCCAACCCAACCGCGCCAATCCCGCCCAAAGGCCAGCCACAAGCATGAGCCCGGCCAACGTCATTAGAAGCATATGACCTTTCGCACCTGACGGCATCGTTTCGGCTAGCTCCTCAATGGGGTTTCAAGCATGGCTTTCGGCATAATCATCGAGATCGTAGCCCGCTCGGGAGAGCGCGCGCCGGGTTGCCTGAAGCACGTTCGGGCCATCGTTGTGCGGCGCAACGGCGACCTCGGGGGCAGTGCGCAACAGATCAAAGAGCGCATCTGCCGCTGCGCCCTCGAATTTCTCGGCGACTTCGTAGACTCCACCCGGTCCTTCTTCCCGCGCGTTGTGCACAGTAAGGATCCCCCGGATCGCCCCGAGGATTGTCCGCGTCGGCGTCGGCACAAGCAGCGCGGCTAACGCGCCGTGATCGAGCCGGAGCCTGTTAGCAACGGGGTGTGGTTGGCCGCCCCGAAGCTTTTGGATGGCAGGCAGCAAAATTTTCTCTTCCAGCCCGATATGTCTGAGCAGGCCCGCGCGGAACTCGGCGTACGCTTCCCGGTCGATTAGCCCCGGTTTAGCCCAAGCTTTCTCCAGCAGCGCTCCAAGGCGCGCATGATCATCGGCTAAATAGCGCTGGATCTGGCTTGCCATGATTCCTACCTAACTAAAAGCACAAAACATGCCAGATAAATTTCACCATATTCATGAAGGCTCGCTCCAAAGTGACTCCCAACATTGACCACTTCGGAGCAGGCGTTTGCGGATTTAAGAAAACCCACCGCTGAAATTCTTATTTTCTGGAAAGGCCCACTCAAGAGCACCTCCGAATTTCCCCGCTCCGTTCGACTACGTCCATTGGTATACCTTTTGCTCTCCTTAAGAGACCATGAAGGTTGCCGACGATCGCTGCAGTGCAGTCGTCCTGAAGGTCCTCTTCTTGGGAACGCCCTGCCCTCTCTGTAGTTTCGCAGGTCACGTTTGGGTCGGAGGCATGGAAGAAGAAATCATAGAAAACATTCGCGACCATTTTCCCAGATGGAGCCCTGAAGAAGGCGCCTGCGAAAAATGCATAGAGGCCTACAGGCCGCCGAGATTGATCTGAAAAGAACAGGAAGCACACCAAAGAGGTGGCTTTCTCTTTCGTCCGTTCCCTAACGACCTGAAAGTTTTGTGATAAACGTTAACAAGCTTTTCCGCCGCCTGACCATCAGGAGCAAACTGGTCATAGCCTTCGTCTTACTAGGGGTTCCGATACTGGAGCTCAGCCGAGGCGCTGAGATCGTAGCAGCAGGAAACTTCAATTACTCCATCAGAGTGGAGACCAACGATGAGATCGAAGACCTCACCCACAGCTTCAACCTCATGACCCACAAGCTTAAAGAACACGAGGGGCAACTGCGAGATGCCCACGAGAAACTGGAAATGAAAGCTCGGGAGGCCGAGGCCCTTTATAGGCTTGGGACGGAGATCTCAGCCTTCCTGGATCTCGACAAGATCCTACATCTGGTCGCGGATAGGGCGCAGGAGCTTCTAGGCGGCGACGTCGCTGCCCTCGGTCTTTTGGCCGAAGATGGTCATGGGTTTACTGTCGGGGCCACCAGCGGTCCCGCCGAGGCCTTTTCGTTCGGAAGTGGGCAGACCATTCCAGGTTTCCCGGAGTGTATCGGTTGCTGCACAGTGTCAAAGGAAAACGGCGGGCCCAAGAACTCTACCTTTGCCTGCCGTGTGATCAACGGTGACTACCTCAAGGCGCAACTCGCGGTACCCCTCAAAACAAGAGATAAGGTCATCGGGGCTCTTTGCGTGGGTAATCGGACCCTACGTGAGTTTAGTCAAAGGGATATCGATCTTCTCTCAGGATTGGCAAGTCAAGCAGCCATAGCCATCGAGAACGCCAGGCTTCATAATAAGGTCCGAAGCCTGGCAGCGCTGGAGGAAAGAGAACGCATCAGCAAGGACCTGCACGATGGCATTATCCAGTCCATTTACGCCACAGGCTTGGGATTGGAGGATGGCATCCAACTCGTCGATGAGGACGCTGCCAAAGCTAAGCAGAGATTGGAACAGGCTATTGAGGACCTAAACGACGTGATCAAGGATGTCCGTAATTACATCTTCAACCTGCAACCAGAGGTGCTCCATGGCAAGGAGATCGGCCGGGCCCTGGCCGATCTCGTGAAAGGCTTCAAGATCAATTCCTTGGTTGATGCCGAGCTGGTGGTGGGAGAAGGGATCGACAGGCCGCTCTCTGAAGAGCAAAAGACGCACCTTTTCCACATTGCCCGGGAGACCCTCGCCAACGTGGCAAAGCATGCCGAAGCCAGCAAAGTCCGTCTGACGCTTCTCCCTGCTCCCGATGGCTTGACTTTCTCCATTGAGGATAATGGGATTGGACTGGACTCTCAAAGCGTGAGAGCCGGAGGACAGGGGTTAAAGAATATAGCGGAAAGGGTGAAGCTCTTGGGAGGCGACTGCGAGATCGAGAGTGGGTTTCGAAAGGGAACCCGCCTCGTGGTAACGATTCCCTTGGGTGAAAGCAACGGTGACGGAAGATGAAGAAAAATGCCTTCAAGGTCCTTATCGTGGATGACCACGAGGTGGTCCGGATGGGGCTCCGGACTCTCCTTGACCGCGAGGGCTCTGTGGAGGTGACCGGCGAAGCTGGTTCGGTTGCCGAGGCGGTCGAGATGGCCTCCAGGCTGACTCCTGACGTGGTTGTGATGGACATCAGGCTTCCAGATGGGAGTGGAGTGGAGGCTTGCCGGGAGATTCGTGCCAAGAACCCTAAGCTTCAGGTGATTATGCTTACCTCGTACGCCGATGACGAGGCGGTTCTCGCCTCCGTAATGGCCGGGGCCGCCGGATACTTCCTCAAGCAGACCAGGGGGAAGGAACTGACCCGCGCCATCGAGACCGTAGCGTCCGGCCAATCCCTCCTCGATCCGGCCGTGACTCAGACAGTCCTGGATCGGATGAAGCGGCTGGCCTCAGGCCAGCCGTCCGACGAGATCACCACCCTCTCCCCTCAGGAGAGAAAGGTCGTCGCCCTGGTAGCCGAAGGAAAAACCAACAAGGAAATCGCCAACACTCTCAACCTCAGCGACAAGACCGTAAAGAACTACCTGAGCAATATCTACTCCAAGCTCAACCTCTCTCGCCGCGCTGAGGCCGCAGCCTATTTCGTCCGCCGCCAACTCCCTTAAAGCAACGGCGTAGGGCCATTTGGCCCTATTTCTCATAGAGCTAAAAAACTTCTTGCCATTCCCCATCCGGCACTTCTTTAGTTCTCGCAGCCGATTTATCCTGCGTGCATGCAGCGGGGCATCACGGTCGCAGTCATCGACAGCAACTCTGGGGCCCGTGAGGGACTCATCCGGCGACTGCAGCAAATACCTGGGATCACCGTGTTGGGTGAGGCAGCAGATCCCGAGGAAGCGATTAGGGTGGTCTCTGAGCAGAGGCCCGATGTGGTGCTGGTGGACGTACGGGGGATCGACCGCGATGGCGCGGAGTTCTTAAGCCAGATGGCCGCCGCGGTCCCAAAGGCTAAGATCGTCGTTCTGACCGCGTATGTCACGGAGCAGGAACGATCCGTACTGATGCGGGCTGGCGCCCAGGCAATCCTCCTTAAAGAGATCGGTTCCGACCGGCTCGTCCAGACTATGCGGACAGTCGCTGCCCAGCCCGCGGGTGGTGGAGATTAATTTAAGACCCCAGGAGGTTAAATTGAGCCTATGAGAAAGCAATTGATGAAATGGCTCTCTTCACTTTTAGCGATGGTGGTTCTGCTGTTCCTGTCGATCAAGCTCAGCAATCCCGCTGAGCCGAAGCCTCCGCCGCCTTCACCGAAACTCCTCGCCCTGGGTAAACAGATTTACAACCAGCAGTGCGCGGCCTGCCATGGTGTGCAAGGGCGAGGGGACGGCGAAGCGGCCTACCTTTTATATCCGAAGCCGCGTAATTTTGTCGCTGCGAATTATCGCCTGGTCTCGACCTGGGATCGTGTCCCGACTGATCAAGATCTGTTTAACACGATTACACGCGGCATGCCGGGATCAGCGATGCCCTCATGGGGACACCTGCCAGCCGCGCAGCGCTGGGCTTTGGTCTACTACGTGAAATCGCTTTCGGAGAAGCCTCTCCAAGTAAAAGCGTCAAAGAATCCCGCACCGGACGGAAGCGGCGGTGAGGGGGTGATCCAGGTACCGAAAGAGCCCCCGTTCGACGCGGCCGCAAAGACCCGGGCCCTGGAGCTCTACAAGGATGCCTGCGCCTCTTGCCATGGCGCGACCGGGAAGGGAGACGGCACGCAGGAGCAAAAAGACGAGGAGGGTTTTCCCACCCGCCCTCGCGATCTCACCGCCGGGGTCTTCAAAGGGAACCCGGACCCGATACAGCTTTACCGCCGGATCGTCGCGGGCATCCCCGGCAGCCCCATGCCGATGAGCGATTGGGCCTACGGTAATGATGCTTGGCACCTGGCGCATTATGTCCTCTCGCTCTCCAGCGAAAAGCAGCGGGAGCGCGTAGAGATGAAGAAGTTTGAGATTATCGCCGCGCGCGTCAAGGAACTACCAGACCATCCTGACTCCGGAATCTGGCGTTCGGCCCCGCGGGTGAACCTTCACTTGATGCCCCTCTGGTGGCGCAGCGATCGGCCAGAAGAACTCACCGTGCGCGCGGTCCATGACGGAAAAGAAATAGCCATCCTGTTGATGTGGACAGATGAGACCCACGACCACACGGCGATGCGGCCGCAGGATTTTCGCGATGCCGTCGCGGTGGAATACTCTCTCACCAGGAACCCGCCGTTCTTTGCCATGGGCGAAAAGGGCAAGCATGTGAATATCTGGATGTGGAAATCGGAGCGTCAAGCTGACCTGGAACCTGCTTTCCAGGACCTGGAGAAGGTCTATCCCAATCTCGGCATTGACTCCTATCCCAACCTGCTACGCGCACCTGTGGAGCAGCCCTTGCGCCATGCGCTCACGCTCGATTCCGATAAAACTTTTGTGACGGGCTGGGGTGCGGGAAACATCGTTTCCGATCCGCAGCGTCAGAGTCCGGCTGAAGATCTGACGGCACAGGGATTCGGCACGCTTCGAGCGCGCCCACGGATCGATCAGAAGATCGACGCCAAGGGCATCTTTGCGGCAGCCTCCTACCGTGTCATGTTCCGGCGCAGCCTCAAGCCCACGGGGAGGGATGCGGTAGCGCTCAGCCCAGGAAGCACGGTGCCGGTGGCCTTTGCCGTGTGGAACGGAAGCGCAGGTGACCGCGATGGAAAGAAGTCGGTAACCATATGGCAGGAGTTAAAGATTGCAAAGTAAACCGTTCCAGCCGTTCAAGCTGTTCGAGTCGTTCAAAACGGTTTTAACGGCTTGAACCATTGGAACAATTTGAACGTTTTGAACAGGAGTGAGAGCAATGAGCGATGAGAAGAGAGACGAGATAACCGGGTTGAGCCGTCGGGACTTTTTACGGTGGATGGGAATCGGAACCGGCACGGCGGCGCTCAGCGCAGGATTGCCGCTGCGCCTGCTTGCCGCCGCCCGGCCGGACGAGAACCCGCTGGCCGGCTCAGTAGATCGCGCCTGGGAA
>JACPSF010000089.1 GCA_016193385.1 Deltaproteobacteria bacterium | reverse complement strand
GCCTATGAGCAGGAAAACCGGGAATGTCCGGTCGCGACTGTTCTCGGGCATCACCCGGCCTATCACATGGGTGCGTGTTACAGCGGGCCTTTTGAGGTCAGCGAGTTCGATGTCATCGGCGGCTATTTTCAGGAGCCCCTGCGCCTTACTCCCTCGGAGACCTGGGGAGAGGATTTACTCATCCCCGCCGATGCCGAGATCGTGATCGAAGGGGCGCTGATTCCCGGAAAGCGCGTCGTCGAGGGGCCCTTTGGAGAAGCGCCCGGCTACCTCGGCCCCCAACGCTACGCGAGCTGTCTGTGTTACGAAGTGCGGGCCATCAACCGACGCAAGGATGCCATGTATCAGTCCGTCATCACTCCCGAAGCGGACAAGCCATGGATGGATCTGCCGCGCGAGGGCGCCTATCTGCGCCGCTGCCGCGAGGCTGTCCCGGGAGTCACGGCGGTCTGCAAGATGGGTCGACATGCGCACTACAACGTGTTCATCTCGATGAAGAAGATGTCCGAGGGCGACCCCGGCCGCGCCGCCGCGGCTGCTCTGACTTTCGATCATACGAAGAACGTATTTGTTTTCGACGACGACATCGATGTTTATAACCCTACCGATATCCTCTGGGCTCTTGCGACCCGGGTGCAGCCCCATCGACAGGTTTCGATCCTCCAGCCGCTGTTCAGAGGCAATTTCTTGGACCCCTCCTTGGTCGACGAGATTAAAACGTCGTGCATGATCGTCGATGCCACGCGGCCATTGGACCGTCCCTTCTCGCCGGTGTCCAAGTGTCCGGATGACGCGATGGCGAGGATCAAGCTGGAGGACTATATCCCCGGGGAGATCCTGCAACATATTCCTATTGACCGGACGACCTACTGGGCTTAGAGCAAGTCCTAGCCTCCGAGGGAAATAGCGATGGTTCCCGCGACGGTAAACAAGGTTCCGGTTGCTGTCCGATAGTTGACTTGCTCGATGTCCCGCATCAGGATCACGGTGCCGATCAGGACCCACATCGGGGTCGTGCCGATGAAAGGGGCCACCAGCACGACTGGCCCCGCGCTGAGGGCGGCAAGGAATAAAAGGAATCCCACGGTTTCAAAAATTCCCGCCAGCACAAACGACTTGAGCGCCTTTTGATCCCAACGGAGTCGCTGGTTGTGGCCGGGCAGGGCCAGAGAGCCGCAAAGGCCGAGAAGTGAGACCACGCCTACGACGGCCGAAAAAAATAAGGGTTGGTTCGAGATTCCCAGGCCGTAACGGACCATCGGATGGACAACGCCCGCAAAAAATGCCGCCACCAGCGGTATCAGCGTGTGCCAGGGCCGGTAGGAGGCAACGCTTTCTCGGCGTTGCCAGCATATGAGGACGACTCCCAGAACAACTAAGATTGTACCTGAGGCGATGGGGAGGTTGATCTTCTCTCGCAACGCTACGACGGCAAAAACCGCGCTGAAGAGAGGGTGGGTTGCCCGTAGCGGCGTGCTGCGAGCTGCGCCAATCTTGGCCATGCCGGTATAGGTCAGAAGCCGGATGATCGGCATGAGAAAGCCCACGAGGATGAACATTAACAGCGCCAGAGGTAGAACAGCGGGGATGCCTGCGGTAGCGAAAACAATGGTCCACAGCGTGAGACTCTGGACGATCATCGATATCCAAGTCATCGTGAGGGGTGTGGAATAGAGAAGGCCGCGCCGGGACGCAATGTTGCCGGCGGCGTAAGCGATCCCAGCACCCAGGCCGATCATTTGCGGCGATAGGTCCATCTCATGTAGAGAAATGTCGCAGGATTCTAATAAGCGCAGCCCTGCCGCGCATCCTCCGGCAGTGCTCAGTTGATGCCAAGACCATATATCACGGGAGAGCGAGGCACAAATTCCACCCATAGGTTTAAGAAGCCGTTGGAGTCAAGCCGGGATATTTGATAAAAATGATGATCTAACCCGTGAGTTAGCTGGAGATGGGATAAGGCCGGACGCGGCTCCGGAGGCGAGATTATGATGAAAGAAACGGATATGGTTCGCGGTTATCATGCTCATGTCTACTACGACCCGAAGAGCCGAGAAGTTGCAGCGAGGGTGCGAGAGGGGTTGGCGGCCCGGTTTGAGGTTCAGCTCGGGAGCTGGCATGACAAGCCGGTCGGTCCCCATCCAAAATCCATGTATCAAGTCGTTTTCGCTCCCGAGCAGTTCGCCCGGGTTGTCCCATGGTTGATGCTCAATCGTGAGGGGTTGGATATCCTCGTCCATCCCGAGACCGACGACGCTGTGGCGGACCACCTGGACCGCTGCCTCTGGTTGGGGAAGAAACTCAAGCTTGACGTTGGGGGTCTGGGTTAAGATGTTGGCGGAAGAACCAAACCATCGGGCCGGGCCGGGTGCGGAGCCGCATCGCTCGGGCTTTGTCGCGATCGTCGGGCGGCCCAACGTCGGAAAATCCACGCTGCTGAACCAGCTGCTGGGGGAGAAGATCGCCATCGTGACGCCCAAGCCGCAGACGACGCGGAATCGGATTCGCGGTATCAAGACCATGGCGAATGCCCAAGTCGTCTTCCTGGATACGCCCGGTCTCCACCGGGCTCGCTCGCTAATGAATCGGCGCATGGTGGAGGTCGCGCAGACCACCTTGCACGAGGTGGATGGAGTCCTCTGGCTCCTCGACGCCAGTGACAGGATCCGCAGCGAGGATGAGGATATCGCGCGCACGCTCGCTCAGTCCGAGGCCGCCGTGTTGATCCTGCTCAACAAAATGGACCTTATCTCCAAGGGAAAGCTCCTGCCGCTGATGCAGCGGTGCGCCGAGCTATTGCCGGGAAGGGAGATTGTCCCAGTGAGCGCGCTCAAGGGAGAGAACCTACCCCTGATTTTGGATCTCGTCGTCAAGCAGCTGCCGGAAGGGCCGCGCTATTACCCTGAGGGAGAAGTTACGGATCAGACTGAGCGCTTTCTGGCGGCTGAGATTATCCGGGAGAAGGTCTTCATCCTGACGCGCGAGGAGATCCCTTACGGCACCGCGGTAGTGATCGAGGAATTCAACGAAAAAGAGGAGCGCAACCTGATCGTCATCAAGGCGGCAATCCACGCCGATCGGGAATCGCACAAACCTATCCTAATCGGCAAAAGAGGGTCCATGCTCAAGGAGATCGGCACGCAGGCGCGGGAGGAGCTGGAGAGGCTTCTGGGCTGCCGAATCTTTCTGGAGCTCTTCGTCAAAGTGCACAAGGGATGGACCCAGGATCCGCATGCCTTGACCAGCCTAGGTCTTTAAAGATGGCCCGGATGACCGAGTTCAGCCCCGCCCCTACTGGCCGCCTTCCGGTTCTCGCCCTCGTTGGCCGGCCCAATGTCGGTAAATCCACGCTTTTTAACCGCCTCACCGGCAAAAGGAAAGCCATCGTGGATAACACGCCAGGGGTGACTCGAGACCGCAATTATGGGGCGGCTGAGTGGGAGGGAAGGAAATTTATCCTCATTGACACCGGTGGGTTTGACTCGGAGGCGGAGAGCGGTCTGGAGAGAAAGATTCAGGAGCAAAGCCGTCTGGCTATGGAGGAGGCAGATGTTATCTTGTTTGTCTTCGACGGAAAGGCCGGCTTGAATCCCCTGGATCGCGACGCGGTGCATCTCCTGAGGCGGGTTAACAAGCCGGTATTTTATGCCGTCAACAAAATCGATACCCCTCCTAGAGAGGACCGCCTGTACGAGTTTTATACCCTGGGAGTAAGCGAGATCCTTCCGGTTTCGGCAGAGCATGGCCTTGGGATAACCGCTTTGATGGATCGGATCGTCGCGGCCTTTCCGCTGGCGGCTGAGGAGGGTCCAGGCGAGGAAGAGGTGCGGCCAAGGCCGCTTTTTCTTGCCGTCGTCGGGCGTCCCAACGTGGGGAAGTCAACCTTGGTGAACCGGCTGCTGGGCTATGAACGCTCCGTGGCGGATTCCGTTCCCGGCACCACGAGGGACGCCTTGGATACTCCTTTCACATTAGGAGGGGAACCGTACGTTTTGGTGGACACAGCGGGAATCCGTCGCAAGGCAAGAATTGTGGACCGGATCGAGCGCTATAGCGTGATCCGTTCCCTCGGCTCGGTGGAGCGAGGCGATTTGGTCATCCACCTCCTGGACGGGCCGGAAGGCGTAACCGACCAGGATGCCCAGATTCTGGCCTATGCATTGAGGCGCGGAAAGGGGCTGATTTTGGCGGTGAACAAGTGGGATCTCGTGCCACCCGAGCGGAGGAGCCCGGAGTCGTACGGTGAACGGGTGTTTCACAAGCTCGCCTTCGTCGATTTTGCGCCGCTTGTTTTTCTCTCGATGCTGACGGGGGAAGGGGTCGAGGATCTGCTAAAAGCAGTTCGAGGGGTGGCCCTGTCCTATCAGCGCAGGATTCGAACCGCGCCGCTCAATCAGGCCCTGCGGGACGTGGTCCAAGCGCATGGGCCCCCCTTGTATCAAGGCCGGGAAGTGAAGCTCTTTTATGCCACCCAGACCGCGGTATGTCCCCCGACATTGACGGTTTTCGTCAGCGCCCCGGAAGGGGTTTCTTCCGGCTACCAACGTTATTTGATCCATCAGCTGCGACTAGCTTTGGGGCTTACGGGATCGCCGATCCGCTTAATTTTACGCGCGCGCAGGGACGAGCGCAGGAGAAGAAAAAAGTGAAGCACGGGTTTTTTGTCCAGGTCTCTCAGGCAGGAATCAAGGCAGTGCGGCTGAGGAAAGAAACTGACCGCGAGTCAGGCTCCACGCGAGCGAAAGGGGCGAGCCGATCCGTGCGGCGCTGGGAGAACCTCGCGCGAAAAGAGCTCAGAGCCTACTTGGCTGGCCGGCTGCGCTCATTTAAGGTGCCGTGCGATCTTTCCGGCCTTCCCGGTTTTACAAGCGCAGTCTTGAGGGTCACCGCGCAGATCCCTTATGGCCAGGTCAGGAGCTACCGTTGGGTCGCTCGGCGGTTGGGAAGACCGGGAGCTAGCCGGGCGGTGGGCAACGCGTTGGCTCGGAATCCTATCCCTATTATCATTCCGTGCCATCGCGTGATCCGCAGCGACGGGAAACTGGGCGGCTTCGCGTTGGGCCTGAGCTGGAAGAGAAGACTTCTGGAGCTTGAAGGACTGCGCGGGGGGCTGCGAGCCCAGCGCCAGAAGGAGCGAGAGTAGCGGCGTTCTGCGGAGCGTCAGGAGCGAGTCTGGCGGTAAGCGGGGTTTTGCAATATAATAAATCTTTTTTGGCATCCCTGATTCGAGCTCCGGACTAAGCACTTCCGGTTGACAAAAGGTAAAAAGATATGGTTCAGGCTTGTATAAATTTGGCGGAGGATCTCTTTTTGCCTTCTTTGGTAGGAAAGGATTGTGTTCCTTGGCTGGCCCTGGGGCGAGTCAACCGGCTGGGTTGCGTAGGTTTTAAGAGACTGGTCGAGTATTTTGGCGATCCCACGCGGGCCTTTTCCGCCTCGGAGGCGGAGTTGGGCAAAATCCCCGGCCTCGATAGGGAAGCGATCGCGGGAATGCTTCGCTTCTCCCAATGGGAGGAAGTTGAGCAGGAAGGACGCCGTGCGTTGGCGGCCGGCGCCGGGATTCTCCCGTTCAACGCTCCAGATTATCCTGGGCGCCTGCGGACCCTTCCCGATCCGCCG
Source organism: Deltaproteobacteria bacterium (assembly GCA_016193385.1). The sequence continues at coordinate 2,678 of JACPSF010000089.1, read as the reverse complement.
CCTTTCCTGTACGTCAAAGGGCAGCTCCGACCCGAGGATGACAGGGCTGTGGCCGTGGTCGGGTCGCGCAGCGCGAGCGAGTATGGCCTCCGGATCACCCGCGAGCTTGCCCAAGGTTTGGCCGGGATGGGGTTCACAGTAGTGAGCGGCATGGCGCGTGGCATCGATGGGGAAGCACACAAGAGCGCGCTCAGCGCCGGGGGAAGAACCTTGGCGGTTTTGGGTTCAGGTGTTGATGTGGTCTACCCCCCGGAGCATGAGGATCTCTATCGAACGCTGTGCGAGCGCGGGGCGATTGTTTCCGAGCAACCGATCGGAACTCCGCCGTTTTCCTACAACTTCCCTTCGCGTAACCGCCTGATCAGCGGTCTCTCTCTCGGTGTTGTAGTGGTCGAGGCGACCGAGAAGAGCGGATCCTTAATCACAGCCAGCTTGGCCCTGGAACAGGGGCGGGAAGTTTTTGCCGTGCCGGGGGAGGCGGGTGCGAGCCGCAGTCGCGGCACTCATCGCTTGATCCGGCAGGGGGCCAAGTTAGTGGAGGGCGTGCAGGACATCGTCGAGGAGATCGCACCCCAGCTCGTGCGGCGAGCGGGCGCGATTGAGGGCGCATCCCAGCGCCGCGTGCCGGCAGGGCTGAGCGTCGAGGCGAGAAAAGTGTTCGAGCTGGTCGAGGTCCATCCGCTCCAGATCGACGAGGTGATCCAAAAAAGCGGGCTGTCTGCCGCCAAGGTTTCAGAGCTGCTTTTGGAGCTGGAGCTTCAGGGGCTTTTAAAACAGCTTCCGGGAAAGAGGTTCGTGGCAAACTAGACAATCACAAATTGCAGATCTCAGACCTCAATTTCGAAATCTGAGATCTGGAATCGGAGATATGAAATTGATCTTATGGCAGCGAAAAATCTAGTCATAGTCGAGTCCCCGGCCAAGGCCAAGACGTTGGCGAGATACCTGGGCCGGGATTTTCAGGTTGAGGCCTCAGTTGGCCATATCGTGGATCTGCCCAAAAGCAAATTGGGCGTGAACATCGAGAAAGGGTTTGTGCCCGACTTCCACGTCATCCAGGGAAAAAAGAAGATTCTTGAAGAGCTGCGGCGGGCCGCAAAAGGCAAGGAGCAGATCTACCTGGCTTCCGACCCAGATCGAGAAGGCGAGGCCATCGCTTGGCACATCGCGGACCAGATCGGTCGCGACCATCATCGCCTGCACCGAGTTCTGATCAACGAAATCACCCGTAAAGCGGTGCAAGAGGCCATCGCGCACCCCCAGAAGCTGGATCGGAAAAAGTTTGAGGCCCAGATTGCCCGTCGGATCCTGGACCGGCTGGTGGGCTACCAGATTAGCCCCATCCTGTGGAAAAAGGTACGGCGGGGATTGAGCGCTGGGCGGGTGCAGTCGGTGACGGTGCGCCTTGTCTGCGAGCGTGAAAAAGCGGTCCGCGCCTTTGTCTCGCAAGAATATTGGTCCTTGAGCGCGCTCCTGGAGGGGCGGGTCGGCCCGTCGTTTGAGGCGCGCTTGATCGAGTGGCAGGGAGAGAAGGTCGACCAGAAGAAGTTCCGCATTGAAAATGAGGCGGCAGTCCGCAAAATCATCGGAGCTTTGGAAGGGCTGCCGTGGCCCATCAGCCAAGTGGAAAAGAAAGAGCGGCGCCGGTTTCCAGCGCCGCCGTTCGTCACCAGCAAGCTCCAGCAGGAGGCGGCGAGAAAACTCGGATTTCAGCCCCAACGGACTATGCAAATCGCGCAGCGGCTTTATGAAGGGGTAGAGTTGGGGCCCGAAGGTTCGGTTGGGCTCATCACGTATATGCGGACCGATTCGACCCGCGTTTCCGCGGACGCCCTGGGAGAAGCGCGTCGTTTCATCCACGACCAGTACGGAGAAAAATATCTGCCGGAGAAGCCGGTCACCTATCGAGGCAAAAAGGGCGTTCAGGATGCCCACGAAGCCATTCGACCAACCTCGATGGAGTATGTACCGGAGCGGGTGCGGAAATATCTGCGCCGTGACGCCTTTGCCCTCTATTCCCTGATTTGGGAGCGGTTTGTAGCGAGCCAGATGACCCCGGCGCTGTTCGATCAAACCGCCTTTGATATCCGTGTCGGAGAGGCGCTGTTCCGCGCCACCGGCCAGCAGCTCAAGTTCGACGGGTTCATGAGGCTTTACATTGAAGAGGGGGACGAAGCAGAGGAAGAAAGAGAAGGGACGCTACCGGACCTGGCGGCCGACGACCTCTTGAAGCTGCTCTCGCTGGATCCCCATCAGCACTTTACTCAACCCCCGCCGCGTTTTACCCAGGCCTCGCTGATCAAGGAGCTCGACGAAAAGGGAATCGGTCGGCCCTCCACTTACGCCGTGATCCTGTCCAATATCCTGGATCGGGAGTACGTGGTCTTGGATGAGAAGAAGTGCCTGGTCCCCACCGAACTCGGCGTTCTTGTGACGGAGCTCTTGGTCAATTCCTTTCCCGATATTCTGAACGTGGAGTTCACTGCCGGCATGGAGGACATCTTGGATAAGGTCGAGGAGGGGAAAGAGGACTGGCTCAAAGCCATGAAACGGTTCTACGCCTCATTTTCGCGCGATCTGAAAAAAGCGGAAGCGCAGATGAGGGACGTGAAGCGCGAAGAGGTGCCCACGGAGATCCCCTGCGACAAATGCGGCGCCATGATGGTTGTGAAATGGGG
>JACPSF010000169.1 GCA_016193385.1 Deltaproteobacteria bacterium | reverse complement strand
TCTCAACTGCAGCACCATCCTAGGCGATTGCGCCTTGGGGTGACAAGGGAAACATCAGGCGCGAGGGGAGGAAAGCCCATCGTCAAAGGCATTCAAGGCAAGATTTTTGCCGTTGTTTACTTCTCTTTGGTTATTCTTTTTCACTCGGGCCATCCGGGATGCGCGGGCGAAGAGGCAAAACTAGTTGATTATACTGCGAATTTTTAAATTGACAAGGAAAAAATGGCGGTTTCGGGAATTGTCGAAACGTCGAACGGGCAGGGTGGGTTAGACAGCAGGACCGGGAACTGACCTACAGCCGGTGTAAGGCCATACGGGTCGCAAGCTACACTGAAAACTTATACCGGTGATCCTTGTTGGGGCACGAGGCGTTCGAGAGTCGCTAGAGATATACGCTCCACCCGTGCGAGCGCTTCCGCGCTCCTGGAAAGCACCTCATTTCCCTTGCGGACTTTCTGCAGAACCGCGTAGAGAATGATCCCTTCGGCGACCGCCGCAAAGATCAAAAACAGCGTGTTCACCCAGATAAGGATGTCCATTCGTTCATCCTTAAGATTGATTCGCCAAAGAGGACTCTCGAAACCTCTCACCCCGTCGGCATTTTACGCGAATGCCGTGGCGCCTCGCAAGGGGAGGCTACGGCGACGAAAGGCGGCGGCACAAAGGAAAAAAAAGAGGCCCCTTGTGGGGGCCTCTGTGCGAAGCGCTCGTTTGTCGAGAGTGCCCGCTAGATCTTCGCCTTCAAGATGCCCTTGATCGGCGCGACGCCGGGGATTTCCCACTCGTCCCACATCTTATCCACCATCTTTTGGATGTAGCTGAAATGCTCCTCTTTGAGATGGTCGAAGCGGCCCTGCTTGGTGAGGAAGTCTTTCACTGGAACTCGTCCCTTGCCGGTCTTGCGCGCGTCATAGGTGTAAATCACCTGGCCTTCCGCCACCTCATAGAGCGGGTAGAGGCCCGACTTGATACCCAACTCGCCCAGCTCGTTCGAGTAGCGGGGATGATAATCCCAGCCTTTGGGGCACGGGTCATAAGTGTGAATGAATGTCGGCCCGCCGATGTTGAGCGCCTTGCGGACTTTGTTGAGATAGTCCGTGGGAGGATAGGTGGCGCAGGCGGTGGCAACGTAACGGCAAGTGGGATGGCCGACCGCGAGCATGCCGGCGACATTCTTCTTCCAACGTCGCTGCATGATGGGATGTTTTGTGCCCGGAGGCGTGAATGTTGTCTGGGCGCCGAAGGTGGTGAGTCCGGTAGCTTGGATGTCGGTGTTCGCGGCGGACTCGTTATCGTACATGATGATCAACAAATCATAATCGGTCTGCAGCGCGCCTGAGATGCCGCCAATTCCCATATCGCCGCCGCCGAGATCGCCGCAAAAAGCGATGACGTTGATCGGCTCCTCTTTGATCTTCCCCTTGCGCTTGAGCGCGCGCAGGCCTGCGGCCATGCCGACGGCTGAGGAGCCGCTGGCGCCGAGCTGGGTATGCATCCAGGGGACGATCCAGGGCGTGGTCATGTAGGAGGTGTTGGCGACATACATGCAGCCTGTGGACCCGGTGACGACCGTGCGCGGGCCGGCGGCCTTGATAAAGCCGCGCATCGTCGTGGCGGACTCGCAGCCCTGGCAGGTGCGGTGGCCGGAGGTGTACAGCTCCTCCAGCGGAATTTTGTGAACGCCTTTGATTTTTTCGTAATCGATTGTCGGTGCGGTTGGCATATTTTTCCCTCCCTGCTTCATGGGGACAGGCACCGCTTTGCGGAGCCAGTCCCCTACTCTCTTAGGCCGATCCAGGTAACAAAGCCATCCAGTGAATCCTTCTTCATAGCCTGCTCCGTGATCTCGTACATCTTCTGCGCGTCCGCGATGGAGAGATCACGCCCACCCAACCCGCCCATGAAGTTAACGATCGCGGGCCGATTCTTGGCCGGGTAGAGGCAGGAGCGGACCTCGTGCATGAGGATGCCGCAGTCGTCAGGCGAGCCGTGAGCGAAATCCCGATCGATGACCCCAACCGCTTTGAAGCGGCTTAAGCACTCTCTCAGCTCCACTGTTGGGAAGGGGCGGAACCAGCGCAGATTAACATATCCCACTTTGTGTCCTTTTTCCCGCAAACGGCGCACGGCCGTGCGGCCGGGACTGGCCACCGTTCCGACCCCGATCAGGACCGCGTCCGCGTCCTCGGTCATGAATTCTTCGAAGTAGTAAGGCGCGGAGTACCGATTGCCGAAGACGCTATTAAACTTCTTATAGGCCTCCTGGATCACCCCGCGTGCCCGTTTCGCGGCCTCCCAGTTCTGGCGCCTGAGCTCCATGACCCAGTCCTCGTTGATCTGCGGGGCGATCGAGATCGGGTTGTCGGGATGGAGCCGGCGCTCGGCCAGATCATAGGTCGGGAGAAATCTCTTCGCGGCCTGTGCCGACGGAATCTTGACCATGTGCTGGGAGTGGGTGAGGAAGGCGCCATCCATCGCCAGCGCCATAGGCATCCTGACTCTCTTGTCCTCCGCGATGCGATAGCCGAGGAGCACATGCTCCAGCGCCTCCTGCGGCGTCGTGACCCAGCACAGAAGCCAGCCCATGTCCCGTATCGCCATCGCGTCGTTGTGCTCGACACCAAAGGCGCCCGGATCATCCAGGGCCCGGTTACCCACGATAAACAGCGGCGGCAGCCTGTCCGTGGCCGTCACCACCAGGGCCTCGAAGCCGTACATCCAGCCCGTGCCGCTCGATCCGGCAAAGGCTCTGGCGTTCACGGAGCTTGCGTGCTTGACGATCTCAAACTGCGAATGCTCGCTGTCCGCGATGATATACTCGGCGTCGAACTGGCCGTCAGCGATCATTTTCGAGAGCGCGTCCATCACTTCGGTATAGGGACGGATCGGATAGGCAGCGATGACGTCGACATCCGCCAACCGCACTCCATGGGCCACGGCCTGGCAGCCGTTTAAGAGATCTTCTCTCTCATAGATATCAGACTTGGCTTGCGCGACTGCGACACTCATACTTCAACCTCCTCGGTTTTTCTGACTGGGACGATTTTTCCCTCCGGCATTATCTCTCCCTTGGTGACGATCATTCCTTTTCCGGTAACCACAGGGTAGGAGACTCTATCTTTGCCCTTCTTATCTTCGACCCACTTGATATAGCCCTTGGAGTCCTTCTTCCAATGCTCATATGGGCTGCTGTTGTCCTCGAAGCGGAGCTCGTCCGCCATCACAATGCACTCCTTCACCGGACAGACTTCAGCGCATTTGCCGCAGCCCACGCAATACTGGTATTCGATGTCGTAGTAGCCGTCGCTGGTCGGATCGAAGCATTCATCCGGGCACTCGACCCAGCAGAGAGTGCACTTGGTACACAGATCGAACCGCACCGCAGGTCTCTGGCTCTTGGTAGTGCCGCGCTTGAACATCGCGTTTCTCGACTGTCCCCTGGAGCCGATCTCAAATCCACGCTTCACGGCCGGGACCATCGCCCCTTCGGCCATCTCAAACCATTTGGGAAGAACGGGAATTTCATGGGTCCAGTTGATCCCTTCTTTGGGAGTGACAACTTTGACCATGGGCTTCGGTGCTTCTGACCTCAGGGACTCGTAGGCCTGGCGCGCCGCCTCCGCACGATGTTTCTGCTTGGTCTTTTCCAAAAGATAAGACTCTACGGCTTCAATGCTGATCAGGGCCGGGTCCAGGGCGGCGATTCCGCCAAGCGTCCGCTCGTGGGTCAGGTCGTCCTTATTGACCCAGAGTCCTGCGAGACTGGCATCTCCATCAAGGATCGCTAAATTGTAGTTGTAGGGCTTTTTGCCGATAAACTTAAGGAGGTCTTTGTGCTCTTTCCTGGAAAACACCAGGAGGGAACCACCGTTCACTACCTTTTCATTGATGGGCCGCACACCATGCCAACCCCAGGGCTCCACGCCCTTGCACATCGTGTCGTCCAGGACGACCGAGATATCGGCCTCGTCGATCTCGAGCTTGGCGCCGCATTCCGCTTCCAGCTCCTCCTCCGGGAGATCTGGGGAAACAAAGGCGAAATATTTACACGGGATGCCGTTTCTCTCCGGCGAGTCGCTGTAACGGCCGTTGGAGAATGCCCTCTGCCCCATTCGGCTCGCGATCATGACGATGTCGCTGCCGATCTTCTTGCCCAGGTTCTTCTGGAAAATCCCCCGGTAGTTGATTTCTACGCGTTTGATCATGGATTCCTCCGATAGTTTTTTTGGCTCGATCGCTTTAAGAAATACTCCTCTCACTCAAGTCGGTGCTCGCGTGACTGAGCTGATTTTTAGATTTTTTAATCGGGAGCACGTTCTGCTCCACCTGTTCGATGTGGTGAAGCATCGCCTCCCGCGCCGCCTCTCTGTCGTGAGATTCGATCGCCGAGAGTATCCTAAGGTGAGATTCCAGGGAGGCCTCGTTGCGGCCTGGGGTCTGGAGCGACTCCTCGCGGCTGCGGCTCAGAATGTCCATCAGAGCGGAAACCAGTTTTTCGAGCGCCAGGTTCTGCGTTGCCTGTCCGATCGTGAAGTGGAACTCACTGTCCGCCTCTACTCCCGTCCCGCCCTTTTTGACCTCTTGAGCTTGCTTGTCCAGGATTTCTTTCAACTGCTCGACCTCTCTGCTGGTCGCTCGTTCCGCGGCCAGAGAAGCGATCTCGGGCTCAATGAGCTTTCGCATCTCGAAGATATCCGCCAGGGCATCCTTCTCTTTGCTTAAAAGGGTTGCCAGCGTGGAAACCAGCGATTCCATCGGCAGGTCGGCTACGAAGGTTCCCATGCCCGTCCGGCTAATAACCGATCTCTCGGTTTCTAGCGCCCGCAACGCCTCGCGCACGGAGGAGCGGCTCACTTTAAAAGTCTCCGCCAGCTCTCTTTCCGAAGGGAGTTGGTCCCCAGCCTTGAGCTTCCCTTCTCGGATGAGGTCGTGGATCTGGCTAACGACCTCCTCGTAAATCCGCGTTTTTTTAATGGCTTTGAGCATGATCAGGTCTAGCTGTCTGCTGGTCTGACCAATATCAGATTAAAAAACGGCTGTCAAAGGGGGGGTAAGGGTTTGCAGGTTAAAGTCCATCCTCGATTTCTTTGACCTCATGTATTATAAATTTACTAATAAAATCTATTGGAGAATACATTATGGGAGCCATTGCTGTCTCGAAGAAGGAAGAAGAGCAAATCGAAAAGCTCCGGAAGGAGCTCGGCATTTCCACCAAGTCGGGGCTGATCCGGGTCGCCCTGAAGGCCTTGGAGAAGAAGGCTGAAGAGGAGCGTCTGCGACGGGAGATTCAAAAATCCGTCCAGCGGTGTGCGGAAGCCGACAGAGAAGAAAACCAAGAGCTGTTGAACGCAGGAATGGCCCGCCATAGCACGGATTAGTCCATGGAGATCAAGAGGGGGCATCTCTACATCATCGACCCCAACCCGCGCGTCAAGACCAAACCGGGCAAGCTCCGTCCCGCCGTGGTCCTGCAATCTGATCTTGTTAACGAGGCAGGTTACCCATCCACCATCGTTATCCCTACCACCACCCGTTTGGTTGAAGACCCTGGCATCCTGAGGCTTCGGCTCAGCAAGGGCGAGGGTGGGCTTGCACGCGACAGCGACGTCCTGGTGGGACAACTGATCGCCGTGGCCAATGAGTCTTTCCGACAGGAGATCGGCGTGTTGCCGGGTGATTTAATGGACGAGCTGGAAGGGCGCGTCCGGATTATCCTCGGCCTATAAAGCACTCTGATCTCCTTTTCGCTTTCGGCAGGCATCAAAATTTTTTCTGTACCGATCATCCCGAAGGGAGCTCGCCGAAGTCAGGGCGGGGCTTCCGCTCGCCTCAGCTCGCCGCGGGCTCAGAGTGACATGAAGAGAGAACGGGTTATTTCGACGAAAACTTCCGGACGAGCTTCCGGTTGTAATAGCGGGCGGTTCCCAGTGGCAGAGAGCGGCGCTTCAGGAGGTCGAGGCGGATCATTTTCCAGTAAATGCTTTTGACCATTGAGCTTCGCTTGCCTTCGTCCTCGACGTACTTCAGCAGATCCTCGAGGGTATGAATCTCCTTAAGCAATTGCGCTTCGGGCGGCAGGACGTGAGCGTTCTTGAGCATGATATAGGCGGCGCGGAGATCTTCAGGCACCCAGCTCAGATCCTCCAGCTCTAAGGGCTTTCCTTTCCCCGGGAGATTGTCGAAAGCTCCAGCCTGCTGCGCCTGCCGGATTCTCTCTTCCACAATTCTATGGAAATAGGGGAGAGCCATTTCTCATTCCCTTGAACCCTTCATCCCTTGATCCCTTCAACCTTGATCTCGCGGACTCTGGCTTCTTCCGGCGGTCTCTCATGCCGGAACAGGTAGTAAAAGGTGATGTCGTGGGTCAATTGAAGGGCAGCGCCAATCACCAGGGGGATAGTCAGTGAGAGGCTCTGCATCATGTAGGCGGAAATCGTCGGGCTCACCCCGAAGGGGACAACTCGTGCGAGATTGGTCACGCCGGCGGCTGACCCTCGTTCCTCCGATTTTACCATCGCCATCGTGTAGGATTCACGCAGGGGATTGTCCATGTAGGCGAGAAAGGAGCGAGCGACCAGGATCATCCCGGCAAAGTAAAACGTCGGAGCGAAGGGAAGAATGAGGTAGAAAACGGAAGCCGTCGCGTGAGAGAAGACCATGGTCCTTACGACGCCGATACGTTGGGCGATCAGAGGCGCGACCAGGAAAGAGATCGCCGCGAGTAAATAGGACAGGAAAAAGAGCACGCCCAGAGCCTTGAGGTCCACGCCGAAGCGGAGATAGAACCAGTAGGAGATCAACGGGCTCAGCATTCCTGCCCCGAGGTTATCGACGATACCCAGGAGCGACATCTTCGTGACAGATGAAGGCGATAGAGAACAGAACGGTCAAAGCAAATAGCGGCTTGTACGAGGCGATTGGATTCCATCCCCTCGCCTCCTCGAGATATTCCGGCAAACCGCTCACCAGGGCCCCCAAGGATCCCAACACCGAACCGATGAAGGCCATGATCCCGAAAATCCGGTTTCTCTCCTCCGCTCTAGATTTTTCGGCGAGTAAGGCCTGCTCTACAGGGTTGAAAGGTCCTCCTCCCTGTCCGCCTCCCGCCGTGCCGCCCGCTCCAACGTTGACTAGGACCACCGCCAGGAGAATCATAGCCAGGTGCGTGGAGAAGATGTAGATGGAGGTCGAGATAATGGTCAGAACCGAGAGCAAAATGAGAATCTTTTTGCGGCCGAGGCGGTCGGAGGAAAATCCCCAAAGCGCGCTCAGGAACGCGCCGCTGATGTAGGCGACTGAATGGACGATGCCAATGGTGAGGGTAGAGTAACCGATCTTACTTAGATAGATCGCAAAGACCACATTGAGGTTAGAAAAGGCGAAGGACCTTAAGCCGCGGGCAAGCAAAATGATCTTTACATCTGGATTCAAGTTGCTGTTCATCGGAGGGGCTCGTTCTGTTCCAATCTACAAGTGTTCTTAGCCGGGTTTTTCCTTGTATCTCTCGCGTTCCAAGTCGAGCTCGGTTTTGAGACCCATGGCGTGCAGTGCCTGGTTTGCCTCTTCTAAAGAGGCGCTTGACCTCACGGCTTGGGCCGGCCGCGACAGGGTGTGAAAAACAACGGTAGGTGACATAAAGAACGTAAGCGTGGTCAGGGGAGTAAGTTCGACTCTCCTCTTATCCTGGCGGATTCTCTTCTCTCCCCAGGCCCCGCGCGCGCATTCCACCGGTATCGCGCTGGCTTCGGTGGGTACTTTTTGAACGACTTGCTCCAGCTCGGAAACGACTTTGTTCGTCAGACCCCAGGCTCCGAGCAGGCCCCTCGCCTTGGCCACCTTTTGGAGCGCCGCCTCAATCTCCTCGGTCGTCAATTCCCCATCGCTGCCATAGCCGAAGACGGCCCACAGCACCCGTTGACCTCGCTGCTCAAGTTCGGCGTAGGCCGCGAGCATGACCGAGTCCGCCAACGGGCTTCGAAGTCCCGGCTCATCGCCTTGGGCCAAGGAATCGCCTCCCACATCTACGCCCACAAGCAAATCGGTCTGAAACTCTTTCAGGGCCGCCTCCAATCCCTCCACTGCGCCCTGCACTCCCCCGTTGATGTCGATGAGAAGAATATCGCGGCCAATCATCCCGGCCATTTTGGATTCGGCAAAGGGAACATCGGTGAATGTCCGGCTGTTGGGATTGGCTAACCACGCATAGGGATGAAGCGGGCGGACCTCTTTGACTTCGTTCAAGGAGCGGGGGCCGGGAACCGGGTCGAAGACCGAGCGCTCCCATGAAAGGCCGCCGAGCCAAAACTCCAGGCCGCAGAACTCAAGGAAGCGCGCGGCCGCCAGAGCCCCGACCACGTCTCCTCCTCCGCCCACCCCAATCACCAAGGCGCGCGAACAGGTACGGATAAGATCTTCTAGGGAGAGGGGTTGTGGTTTCATCGCCCAGGATAGAATCTCAAGGAAGGCGCCGGGTAGTCGTGCTTTCCGATTTGGAGCATGCGACTTGGATGAGTTAAGGGACTAACTTAGTGCGAGAAGCGAGTAATAGCAAGGGTTCATTGCCGCCTGCTGGCTTTATAGCTCCGTTGCTCGCTTCGCGGATTGCATTGGAGGGGATTTTTCGCTAGTCTTTTCCCCGATATCTTCTCATCTTCTGCCGTCCTTTAAGCTCTCAGACGCAGGCTGGCACGTGAATACGGAGGTGTTTTTTGTCCCCCTGGCAAGCGCTTAAACTCAAGTTCCAATCGCTGCCGTCGAGCGACGTCGAAGGCGAGAATGCAACCGAGCGCGTTCTTGCGCGTCCTCGTGTCCGAAGGCCGAAACCAATTGCTTTCGCCGCGCTGCAGCACCGCGACTACCGCGCGTATTTCATCGCTACGATGCTCTCGATGATGGCGGATAACATCGAACATGTCATCAGCTACTGGGTCATCTTTCAGGCCTTTAAGTCGCCGGTCTTGGGAGGATTTGCCATCATCAGTCACTGGTCTCCCTTTTTACTATTCTCGGTCTATTTCGGGGCGCTGGCGGACCGGTACGATTGCCGCCGAATCATCCAGATCTCGCAGGTCATGTACATGGTGGTTTCCTTCAGCTGGGGTCTCTTGTTCATCACCAACACCATGCAGGTCTGGCACGCCTGTGTTCTGCTCGTGATTCACGGGCTGGCAGGGGTTCTCTGGGGGCCTGCCAGCCAGCTAATCATCCACGACATCGTCGGCTCGGAGCATCTCCAGAGCGCGGTCAGGCTGAACGCCACTAGCCGACAGTTGGGGGTCCTGTTCGGGCCGGCCGTAGGCGGCGCGCTGCTGCTAGGTCTCGGCCCTTCCGTCGGGCTTTTCGTTAATTCCCTGATCTACCTCCCGCTAACCGTATGGTTGATGCTGATCCCCTATACGGGACACCACAGGCAAGTTGCTCGTGGCAGCCGGGCGCGCGGACTGGGATTCAAAGACGCGGTAAAGCTTCTGCGTGAGGTCTCCAGCAACCGCGCCATTATATCTATGGTAGCGCTCGCCGGCCTTTCCTCCCTGTTCGTCGGGAATGCTTTTCAAGCCCAGATGCCGGAGTACGCCCACGACCTCGGCGCGGACAAGGCGGGGGTCGCCTACAGCGCCCTGCTGGCTGCCAATGCCGCGGGAGCCGTGATCGGGGGACTCTTGCTGGAAGGCGGCGGTATGTTCCTGCCAAGGGCGAGCACGGCGATTATAGCGGCCGGCCTTTGGTGCGTCACGATCGTCGCGTTCGCCGCGGCAACGAGCTATCCGCTCGCTTTGTTCCTCTTATTTCTGGCCGGGGTTTTCAACCTAACCTTTAGTTCTATGGCCCAGACCCTAGTGCAGCTCCTGGCACCATCGCAGCTGCGTGGCCGCTTGATCGGCCTCTTCAATATGTCAAGCAATGGACTGCGCGCCTTTAGCGGAGTGACGGTAGGGGTGCTCGGAGGTCTCATCGGGGTTCACTGGTCTCTGGGACTGAGCGCCGCTGCTCTGCTTGCGGTCACGATCGCTTTGCTTGCCTTCGCGCTTCCGGGTGGTGAGGACCGAAGCGTCGGGTAAATGCGGCGTCTCGACCGGCGCTACTTTATGGCGGTGACCTCGATCTCGATCAGCTTCCCCGCGGCAGAGTAACCGTCCACGAGGGCGTATTCCGCTTGCGCGCTCGCCGCCCGGACGACCTTCCCGAAAGACTCCTTGAGCGCCTCCAGCTTCTGACCCCGATGGAGAAAGAACGAGACCTTGACGACCTTCTCCCATGAGGTGCCGGCTCCGGCCAAGGAGCCCGAGATGCGAGAAAGAACCTCGGGGACCTGCCGGTCGAGAGCGGGGAGCGTGGAGGTTACCCCAGAGAGGAAGACCACCTCGTCGTAGATCAGATAACGCAGCGGGACGATAGGTGGAACATATTCCTTAAGAGTTTTCGCAAGGCTCAGCCGCGACGGCCTCATAGCGAGCAGGTCCACAGCGACGCGGGCTTCCGAGTCAAAGTGGATCGGTGCGATGAAACTCGAACTCGCCGATCGCGCCCGGCCAGATAATATCTTGACCCGCTCCGCGCTACCCAAGTTTCGGCCTTCGCTGTCCCTCGCCCAGAGGCGGGTTCGGACGGTCTGCTCCAGGGAGAGGCCGGCATCCCGCAATTCCCTGTCAAAACGCTGAAAAATCTCACCCGTCTGCTCGGGCACGGGAAGTCCCGCTTTTCCCTCGGAAGAGAGCCCGATGAACTCTTTCCCAAGCCAATCGAATATGGTCTTGCGCATTTTGGCGGCCTCTTTCTGTCCGTGGGACGTCAAGCTCTTGTGAGAGAAATTGGCCGGAGAGCGCTGACGAGTACGCGCTCAGCTCGATGTTTCCCCGTCAAGTTCCGAGCGAATTTCCTCACCGGCGATCTCGCGGTAAGTCGCAATCAGTTTCTTCCTTTCCTCCGGCGTCACGCCGAGCTGGGGGCGCCGCGCGGTGTCCCAGCGAATCAGCCCCTGGTATCGAAGGATGGTCTTGATCCGAGACACGGCCTCCACGATGGGCTCACCGAAAATAAGCTCCTGGAGCTCCCGCAGATCCCTTTCCACGGCGATGGCCCTCTCATGGTCGCCGCTCCGGGCGGCTCGATCGATGGCCGCCCACTTTTCGGTGGCGACATTCGAAACGCCGATCAGGGCCCCCTCCGCGCCGAGCCTGTAGCTCCGAGCGACAAAGCGGTCATTGCCGGTGAGCACCTGCATCCGGCACTTCTGACGCGCGAGTTCGCGCATCGTCTGCGCGAAGAGTTCGGGGTTGAACGATGCCTCCTTGTAGGCCGTCACCCGTTCCAATTGCGCGATGCGGCAAACGGTTTCGACGTCGTACCAATAGCTGGACACCGGGATCTGAAACAGGACAAGCGGCATCGTTGAGCTTTGAGCGATCTCCTCGAAGAACCGGACCTTGAGATTCCCTCCCACCTTGCCCCACGCAAACAGGAGCGGTGGAAAGATCATGGCCGCATCCACGGGCAGCTCCTCGAGGTCCCGGCAGAGTCGGATCGCCTCATCGGTGGATTGGGGAGTGATCGCGGCGATGTGAATCAGCCCGGCCCGGCGCGTCACCTGGCCCACCACCTGGTAAACCGCAATTTTTTCCTCGGAGCTCAGGACCGGGCCCTCGCCGATGCGCGCGCAGGAAACAAGTCCTGTGACCCCCGGCTGGGCGGCCAGGTAGCTCGCCAGCCGCTCGAGACTTTCCCGATCCAGATCGCCGGACTCTCGAAACGGCGTCACGTGAGGAACAAACAAACCTTGAAGGCGGCCTTCAACCTTTTCCATGTCTCCCTCTTAGCTGGGTATTCGACTCGTCCATCAATGCCTAACGATTTTGAGGAAGCTCCATTTGATAGAGCCTGGTCACGTTGGCGCTTAGAAGCTTTGCCTGTATCGGCTGCGACAGGTGGCCTAGGTCGCGCTCGATCACTTTGCGGGAATTGGGCCAGGTGGAATTGGGGTGGGGGAAATCGTTGGACCACATGCAGTTATCCTCGCCCCACCATTCCAAATTTCGCCCGCCCACGCGGTCGTTAAAGAAGGTGGCAAAGACTTGCCGCCGGAAATACTCGCTCGGATCCTTTTGAATCGGCGGCGGATTTTCCTCTCGGAAGCGGCGGTAATAATAGTCCCATTGCTGCAGCATGAAGGGCATCCAGCCGATTTCGTTCTCCACCGTCACGATCTTTAGTTTCGGATGGCGCTCCAGGACGCCGTAGAAGATAAGTTCGAACAGCGCGTTGGCTATGTCCAGGAGTTTGAGATTGACGCTCCCGCGATAGTGCTCTACTCCTTTCCGGCCATCCTTGCTTTTGTGGTAACTGTGCCCTGTCAGGATGTGGAGGCTCACCGGCGCATTCAGCTCCTGGGCCGCTGCCCAGAAGCGGTCATAATGGTTGGAGCGAAAGGGAAGGTCCTTGTGGGGCGCCTGCCAGATTATGGCTCCCCTTAATCCTGCTTTGTGGCAGCGCTCGAGCTCCTCTACCGCATGATCGATGTGGTAGACAGATATCGCCGGGATCCCGAGGAGCCGCTTCGGCGCCGCCCGGCAGTACTCGATCAGCCAGTCGTTGTATGCCCGGAAGCAGGCTTCCTGCAAAGCGGTGTCGTCCAGCGAAAATAAGTCGAGTCCGAGAGTGGGGTAAAGTACCTCGGCGCTCACGCCGTCCTGCCCCATCTCCCTGATCCGCGCATGCGGATCCTGCCCACCGGGGTGCTTTTGGAACCCCTCGCCGACTTTGTGCGGCGGGAAGCGTGGCGCTTGGTCGCGAAAGGCCGGTGGCACCCGTGTGGCCCAAAGATCGGGCGGCTCCATGACATGGGAGTCCGCTGAAATCAGGAGCTCTTCGGAATTTTGCTCTCCGATTCTGTCCGTCATCTTCGTATCCTCCGTTCCCAAGTGATTTCCCCGTCGGTCGGTTTTTCCCCCTTTTAGTCTGGCACCGGTGTCCTGTCAATCTTCGCAACCTTTCAGCCCTTCAACCTCCTTTGAAGACTTCCGGGTTAAGGAGGTTGGTCGGCTGGCCATCGATGAAGTTAAGAATGTTGCCGATGGCGAGCTCGTAGCGCTCGGTCAAAATCTCCACCGCCGCGTAGCCTCGATGCGAGAGCAACACCGCGTTGTCCAGCCGGCGCAGCGGATGATCGAGCGGCAAAGGTTCCTCGTCGAAAACGTCGAGACCTGCCCCACCCAGACGCCCGTCCTGGAGGGCGCGGATCAGAGCTGCCTCCGATACGATCGCCCCTCTCGCGGTATTGATCAGCACCGCGCCGGGCTTCATCAGGGCGATCTCTTTTTCGCCGATCAAGCCCCGCGTTTCAGGTCTTAGGGGCACATGAATGGTCACAACATCAGACTCTCGCAGCAGGGTCTCGAGGGAAACCCGCTCCGCTCCGACCGCGCGGGCCCGCTCGTCCGTAAGCGTTCTTGCCGTCGCCAGCACCCGGGCGTTGAAAGCTTTGACAATTCGGGATACCTGGGTGCCGATCCTTCCCAGGCCCACGACGCCCAAAGTTTTGCCCTCAAGGAGTCGACCGGCGATTGCTGGCCAAGCCTCCTGGCGCATCCGGCGGTCCACCTGGGGGATCTGCCTCAAGACCGCAAGAATCAGTCCGACGGTGAGCTCGATGGTGGAGCTGCCGGAATCGTTGGGGGTAACCGACACGGCCACGCCGCGGCGAGTAGCTGCCGGGAGGTCGAGGTGGGCGATGCTGCGGCCGGTCTGAGAGATAAGCTTCAGGGCCGGGGCGAGGGCTAACTGTTTCTCCCCGAACCGGGTGCGCTCACGCATGAGGAGGACCACGTGTAGATTTTTGAGGGCCCGCTCCAGGTCATTGTC
Source organism: Deltaproteobacteria bacterium (assembly GCA_016193385.1). Next base: position 15,048 of record JACPSF010000169.1, on the reverse strand, counting down.
TGTTGCTAACCGCTCGCGCACGACGACGACATCGGCGCGCGCTTTGAGTTTTTCGAACGATGAGACGCCCGCAGCCAGCCCTTCGTAGTCATCGAGGATCGCTACGTGGAGTCGGTCGGCGCTCATACCGAACCGGTGGTCGCCTCCTGCACGAAATTCACGACGAGCCTGTCGAGCTCGCGCGCGTGTTCCCTGAAAACGTAATGGCCCGCGTGATTAAAGACGTGGAACTGGGTTCGGGGTACAGCATAGCTGATGTGCTGAAATAGCTGGTGACCGAGGACGACCGGCGCTGACGGGTCGTTAAGCCCCCAGAGAATCAGCGTCGGCGCCTTCAAGCGTCCGTCCCGAATCATATCGAGAGTTTCATATTTGTTCTTCCGCGCGTCGGGAATAAACTGCCGATTCATGAGCTGCTCCGTCTTTTTCCTTGCCTCCAGGATCTTCGGGAGCCGCGCGATCGCGAGCATCTCTTCGACGAAGTCCGCCGTAATGTGGGTTTTTGAATACGAGTTTGCCTCAGGTTCTCGCCGCACGAACTCTTCATTCGGGGTAGGAGGAGGGTTTTCGTCGAGCTTCGCGTAGAAATTCGTCGGCGTGGAAGGATGGTCGGCCGCCAACGTGTTGGTGTCCAGAAGAATCACGGCTTTCACGAGATCGGGATGGTCCGCGGCGATACGAGCGGCCGGAAGCGCGCCGCGCGAGTGGCCCATCAACGCAACCTTCTCCGCTCCTGCGCTGCGCAGAAATCCGTAGACGTGCTCGATGGTTTTCGTCATCGTATAGTCCCCATCGCTGTTGGGATTGTCGGTGTGGCCCTGTCCGATCTTGTCAAGCGCCAAGACGCGGAAATGCGAGGCCAGGTCGTCGAAGTTCAGGCTCCAGTGATACGCGTTGTAATAGGAGCCGAAGTGTCCGCCGTGGATGAGGACCAGAGGGTCACCCTTACCCGCTTCGAAATAGCGGGTTTTAATCCCATCGACGTTGATGAACTTGGCATTTTTCATGGCTTTTCTCCTTAGGTTTTTTATTTTTTGGGGTCGGGTGTTCTCCTGCTTCTAACCGAGTGACGTGGGGAAATAGTCCTTGATCCCCGTTACCATCAGGTTGGCCAAGCGCTCGTTGTACAATTCGATGTGGCCGTAATGGGTGAGCCGGGGAATGACGGCGAGCCGGACCTCATGCGCGTAAGGGGCGAGCTTTCTCAAGGCGAACACCTCTACGCGGCTCGCCACGCCGTGCTCGCCTCCGTCGATCCAATGGCCCCGGTCGTTCTCGCCGACAAAAAAAAGATACTTTTTTCCACGCAGGCGATCGAGTTCGGGCCTGTAGGTGATGAAAAGCTCCTCGTCGGTCAAGCCCGATACCTCCCGGACCTTGTCGCACAGCACATCGTGGGCTAGGTGTTCGATGTCCTGGAGAAAGGGCTTGAACTGGGGACGCCGGTGATTTTCCAGCTCGAACCATCTCTCGGCGCCCCCCCAGGGCTGATTCGGCCCCGTGTAACGCATCTCCTCGTACACTTTGGGGCTACGTCGCATTAACCCCGCGATCGCGGCGTATTTTCCTGCCCTCTCTTCCGGGCTACGCTGCTGATAGAGCAGGTCCCATTCCTTGTGCAGGTTGGCGGGCATCCCGGTTCCAAAGCCCAACCCGCCGAGAAGTTTATTCTTCAACCCGTACTGCTCCATGAGGTAGACGTATTCGCCTCCGGTCGAGTGGCCCCACAGGTAAATCCCGCAACCGGGGAGGGACCTTTCAATGAGAATCTTGATCGCCTCGACGCACATACGAAATGTGTAAACCGCCAGGCGGTTCGCGATCTCTTTCGGGGTCGGGACTTCGCCGATCACGAACTCCGGCTGGCGCTCCGGCACCGGTGGCCACGGCTTCGGGCTGTAGTGACCTGGAAGCGAGATGGCGAGCACAGGGAAGCCCAACGAGGCGACGTGCTGCGCCACGCCGGCCCTGCTGATCTCGGGCGCGATCTTGGTGAGATCAAGATATTTCTCTGGACCATCCGGTGTAAAGAGGAATTCATACTCGTTGGCCGCGCCGCCATGGATCATCACCACCGCGACTCCAGCCAGGGCCTCTTTTTCCGGAAGAAGTAGCCGGCCGTGGATATCCCAACGAAAAAGCTCATCAGGTTTTTCCGGATTCGAATACCGGCGGATGGATTCCTGCACCTCTTTGACTTCAAAGCGGGTCCGGGGCAGAGGGTCCGGGAAAGAGGTGTAGTCTTCCCATGGGAGGTAATAGATGAAGTCGTTTTGCAAGCCGTCGCCGTGAAGCAGGGCGGAAAGGAGTCGCTCTCGTGGGTCGCTCATGCTGTGGATTCCTTTCTGGGATCCGAAGGTGCCACGATTCTATGCGATAAGCCTTCGGGTGACAAGGGCAGGGAAGAGACCGGGCAGAGAAGAGAGAGGGCAGAGAAGAGACCGTAAGAGAAGTTTATCGCAGATGGCTCGCTACCGTCGACGCCGACGTCGCGGACCACAAGGCCTGCGGCGAATCGCTTCTCGGCAGGGAAAAAGATTTCACGATCCGCTGCAACTGATAGATTATCCCAACCGCTTCATCGGCGGGGCGCTGGTCGGGCTGATGCCAATCCGTTCGCTTTGGCCTCTGGGAGGGGCTTGGCGCTGGCGCGCCAGGCCCCTCCCAGTCTTGTGTCGGTTGCTATTGGGCAGCGTAAGTGAAAAGGACATGCTCCAGTTTTTCGAGCCGGGATTTGAGGTCGGCGTTTTCCGCCTTCAGCGCCGCCATTCCGTCCCTTTGGTCATCGATTCTTCGTTGCTGCTTCTGCACTTCGTTGAGCAGCATCACGTTGAGCTTGTGATACTGCACGGTCTCGACTTCGCCTGTGGATGAATAGGCCACGAGATCGGGGTAGACCTCGGCCACCTGCTCGGCGATGAGCCCGTACTCGAGAGGCTTGGATCCGTCCGGGGACGCTTTTTTGTAACGAAAGGTCACGGGCCGGAGCTGCATAAGGCCGCTGCTCGCGGTGCCCATATCTTGGATATCGTCTTTATATCGCCGCGAGGAGAGGACCGTACCGAGGTGGCCAGCAGAATCTATCAAGACCGATACGCCGCTCACGCTGGTGCCATAGATGCCGGCGATGAAAGTCCGTGTGTGAAAGGGATCGGCCCCGATCCTGATGGTGCCCGATTCTCCGGCGACACCGTCGTTGTCCATATAGATATTGTCGCCGCCGGTTGTCTGGTTGATTCCGGCGTTGAAGCCGATGGCGACATTGTAAGTGCCGATGGTGCTGTTCATGAGTGCATTGCCCCCGACGGCGGTGTTGTTGAAGCCGTCGGTGTTGAGGCGAAGCGCATTCACCCCGCTCGCGGTGTTGCTGCTGCCGGTCGTGTTCTGCCGGAGCGCGGAGAACCCGTGCGCGGTATTGCTGACACCGGTCATGTTCTGCCGCAGAGCATTGGCGCCGCTTGCGCTGTTCGTGTGTCCGGTGGAGTTGGAGGAAAGCGCTCTCGCTCCAATGGCGGTATTGCTATGCCCGCTATTGGAGAGCAGCACATCGACCCCGATCGCGGTGTTGGGATTGGTGTTAGGGGAAGGGCTGGTGGTCTCGATGACGACGTTCGGCAACGATATATTGGGCGACGTCCCCCCGGTGGAAGCCAGAGGAGAGGAAACCGTGACAGACGTCACGGACCCATTGGAAACGGCGTCTGCGGCGCAAGTCCAAGCCGATCCGGTCCATTTGGCTATGTCGCCGCTGGCGCAGGCTTGTGGGAGCTGAAAGGAACCGGCAATCGAGAGGCTCACATCTCCGCTGATCCCGCCTCCGGCAAGCCCCGTCCCGGCATTGACGGCGGTGATGTCCCCCTCGCTGCTCGAAAAAGTTTGGCAGGCCACATTGCCGCTGGCATCGACCTGCCGTATCGAGCTTCCCGCCGGACAGATGCCTGCCACGCGCCGTTGGATCTGGTTGGTGTCAACGTTTAAGGTCACATTTCCGATCTGACCCCCGCCGGTAAGCCCGGGGCCCGCATACACGCCGGTGAGGTTGCCGGTGCCGGCGGAGTAGGTCGAGAAAACCATGGGATCGATGTTTTCGATGACACGGCCGCGCCCATCTACGGTCGTCACTTCGATGGCATGGTTCCCGGCCGGAGGATTCGTAAGGTTAAAAAGCTCCACGAGAATCCTGGTCCCGGGCTTGATCGAGTACGAACCTTTGAGGTCCACGATGAGGGTATTGGGATCGACGGGATCGACCTTCACTTTGGCGTCGTTTTTCTTGCCTGCATCATCTTCTAGTTCGTTGCGGCCCACGAGAAGCCGGCCCAGCTCGGCGTTGCCCGTGTTCGCACCAGAGGGAAGAGTAATCCGGATCTTGTCCACCGACTTGTTCTTCACGGTCGTCTCGAACTGGATGCCATACGTGACCTCTGATCCAGCTGTGTCGTTGGCCAAAAAGATCTGGTTCGAGGCTATTTCCGAACGGACTACACCCGGCCAAGCCGAGAGCAAGAAAGCTAAAAGGATCAAGGGAACGTGCTTAACACTTTCCATTTGTTTCCTCCCATTTCTTCGTGGCTGAAATTGTTTGGCGCCTGTCATGATGGCGAAACTCACCCGGTTCGTGCAAGTCTTTCGGGGTGGAAAAATGGGATGGGGACAAATTTTCTTCCAAGTTTAGAATTCACGGCAAAGCGACTTGTCCGTTTTTGTGCCTTTTTGTTTTTTTTTGTACGGGAGAGCGCTTGCGGCCGTGACCGCCCATGTGCTGATCGCGAGGCTGCAGGCTAGGCCCAGGCAGGTCGGGAAAAAGAGCCCCCGTGGCGGCAGGGCCTCCTTATTATTGAGCATCGTATAAATAATGGATATATCGCCACTCATGGCCAAGGGAGTTCCGAAGCGTGAATGCAGGACCAAAGAAGCCTCTGGGAGTTTCGGATGCGATGCATGGTACTACGCAGTCGATGGCCAAGCTCGATAACATCTTTGGGCGCACCATTGGCCAGAGAGCCCTTGGCTTTGGTCCACACAAACTCATCGGGATTAAGCTCTGGGGCATAGGCTGGAAATCGATGCACATGGAGCCGCTTGTGTTGGCGAACGAACTCCTTGACGATGACACGTCTGTGGATGGGGCCGCCATCCCAGAGCAACACCATCGGTCCGCGCAAGTGCCAGAGGAGGTAACGCAAGAAGCCGATGACCTCCACCCCCGTGATGTTGGTGGTATGGAAGCGAAAGTAAAGTCCAAGCCGCTTGCGCGACGGGGAGACGGTGACGGCGGAGATGGCAGAAATCCGCTCCCTTGTGTAGCTGTGTCTAAAGATCGGGGTATGGCCGATCGGCGCCCAGGTCTTGCGCACGTTAGGAATAAGGAGGAATCCGCTTTCGTCGAGGAATACGAGATGGGCCCCAAGTCTTTGGGCTTTTTTTTAACCTCGGTAACTGACGCTTCTTCCAGTGTGCGATGGCTGGCTCGTTTCTCTGCGTGGCCCGGCGCTCCGGCTTCTGCCACGTCCATTTTAGACCCATCATCACTCGCCACACATGACCGGAGTGATAGAGAATCCCGAAATGTTTCTCGATCAGCTTGGCAATTCGCGGCAGGGTCCATAGCTCTGTGGTATATCCCGCTGCGCCAGCACCTCGTTCCAACAGGTGCAATAGCCTGTGCTTTTGCGACTTGGACAACCGTGGCGGGCGCCCAGGCGTTGGTTTGGGCCGCAGGGCTGCTGCCCCGCCCCGGCGAAAGCCCTGGGCCCAACGCACCACCGAGCTTATCGAAGCGTTCAGCGTCGCCGCCACAGACTGGTAGGTCTTGCCAGCTCGCAGCAGAGCTATGGCTCGACGTCTTCGTGCTTCTAGTTGTTGAGGGGTTCCATAGGGTCGCATGCCCCATAGAATAACAGATTATTGAATGGATATCCATTATTTATACGATAGTCAGTAATAGCAACTAAGGAAGTTTTTCAGTAATCGCTTCCCGTCTTCGGTGAGGATAGATTCGGGGTGGAACTGGACGCCTTCGATGGCATAATTGCGGTGGCGCACGCCCATAATAATGTTGTCGGAGGTCCGGGCGCTCACGCAAAGCTCTGCGGGCAATTTGGCGGGGTCGATGACTAACGAGTGGTAGCGCATGCCGGGAAAGGGGTTTTTCAGACCGCGGTAGATCGTCTGATTGTCGTGGAAGACGTCGGACAGCTTGCCGTGCATGATCGTGGGTGCCCGGACGATGTCGCCACCGAAGGCCGCGCCGATGCATTGATGGCCGAGGCAAACGCCCAAGATCGGCGTCTTTCCCCCAAAGCGGCGGATCACGTCGCAGGAGATCCCCGCTTCTTTGGGGGTGCAGGGACCGGGAGAGATCACGATTTTTTCCGGTTTTAGCTTTTCGATCTCTTCCAGCGTAACTTTATCGTTCAGGAAGACCTCAACTTTTGCCCCGATCTCTCCGAGATAGTGAAAGAGGTTGTAGGTGAAAGAGTCGTAGTTATCGATCAGCAAGATCATTTTCTCTTCCACTGTTCGGCAAGCTCAATGGCCTTGAGCATGGCGCGAGCCTTGTTCATGGTTTCCTGATATTCCTTTTCGGGGTCCGAATCGGCGACGATGCCCGCCCCCGCGTGAATGAAAGCCTTTTTCCCCCGCATGAGAATGGTCCGGATGACGATACAGGTGTCCAGATTCCCGTTGTAGCTGAAATAGCCCACGGCTCCGGCGTACAGCCCTCTCTTTTCAGGTTCCAGCTCGCTAATGATTTGCATGGCCCTGACCTTGGGCGCTCCGGAGACCGTCCCGGCGGGAAAACTGGAGACGAAGAGGTCAAAGCCGCTTTTTCCCTGAGCGATCTTTCCCCGGACATTGGAGACGAGGTGAATGACGTGGGAATAACGCTCGATCAACATCAGCTCGTTGACTTCCACGGACCCGACCTCCGCCACGCGGCCAACGTCATTGCGGCCCAGATCGACCAGCATGATATGTTCAGATCGTTCTTTAGGATCTGACAAAAGCTCAGCTTCGAGCGCTTTTTCCTCTTCGGGCGTCGCACCTCTCCGGCGCGTCCCCGCAATTGGACGCAGTTCGATGGTCTCGCCGGTAAGGCGGACCATGGTCTCGGGCGATGAACCGATCACCCTGAGCTTATCCAGCTCGAGGTAGAACATGTAGGGTGAAGGGTTGATGAATCTCAGGGCCCGGTAGATTTCGAATGGGTCCGCGCGAGTCTGAGTCTCCAGCCTCTGGCAGAGAACGACTTGGATGATATCGCCCGCCTCGATGTAGTCCTTGGCCTTCCGAATCGTGGCCCGAAAGGCCGGCGGCGTCAGGTTAGAACGAACGTTTCTCTCCGAAGTCCCCTCGCGCACGTTCCGGGCCTGAACACCCGTGGGGTTTTTCTCAAGTGAGGCGATGAGCCGATTGACTCGCGCGGTGGCTTGGTTGTAGGCCTGGCGCAGGTTGACCTTGCCGTTCAACCTCACGTTATCGATAATTTTGATGGTGTGCCTGAGATTATCGAACGCCACCAGAGTCTGGACGAATATGAAGAACATCTCGGGCATCCCGATAGGATCACTCTTGGGATTGGGGATCCGGTGAAACTGCTCTACCGCATCGTAAGCGACATAGCCCAGCGCGCCGCCGAAGAAAGGCGGCACGCCTTCCACGATCACCGGGTGGTATTCATTCAGCAGCTTTTCTAAAACCTGTAGGGGGTGATCGGCCGTGAAGCGTCGTTTCTTGCCGTTCTCGATAATATCGACGTGTTTGCCTCTGGACTTGAAGACCAAAAAGGGGCGCGTGCCCAAAAACGAATAGCGAGCCCAGCGCTCGCTTCCCTCCACGCTCTCCAGGAGGAAGGCATAGTTGTCCTTATCGAGCCGCCTGAAGAACGACAGCGGAGTCTCCAGGTCCATGAGGAGTTCTTGGCAGAGGGGAATTAAGTTTCCCTTCCGGGCGAGCAGGCGAAATTCTTCAAACGACGGTCGAAGCATCGCGGAAAAACAAAAAGGGCCACAGGTCAGTCTGCCTATGGCCCTTCCTCGTCAAAAATAAGTCGGCCGGAGCTAGCCACGGAGCAGACGCCGATTGAAGCGCCGCCACCCCCAGAGCGGGATCACCGCATCGGTTTCCAGCCAGCTCATCATGGGCCATTTCTAGCTCATTGAAGGGCATCGGTCAAGAGCGGGCCGGTTGACATGATTCCCGGCCGTCGGATAGTTTTCCTTAAAGATGAACTTGCAGGATTCCTCATCTTCTATGCCAGCGTCCAGGACCGGCGTTGCGGCCGCGGGTGTGATTTTGGTGATCTTCCTCTATGCCATCGATGGCACCGTCGTGAGCATCGCGATGCCGACGGTGGTGGCCAGGCTCGGCGACCTTGAGCTCTACAGCTGGGTGTTTTCTATTTATATGCTGACCTCCGCGCTCGCGACCCCGCTTTTCGGCAAGCTCTCGGATCTCTTTGGTCGGCGGCGACTAATGCTCATCGGGATCGCCATTTTCACGCTCGGCTCGGCCTTGTGCGGCGCGGCCCAGAGCATGGGGCAGCTTATCGTCTTTCGCGCTATCCAGGGCATAGGGGGCGGGGCGATCTATGCGCTCTCATTCATCATCATCAGCGTCGTGTTCCCGGGCGAAAAGCGCGCCAAGATGCAGGGGTTGATCAGCGGCGTTTGGGGTATTTCCTCCGTTCTTGCTCCTCTGATCGGAGGCCTCATTACCCAGTATTGGAACTGGCGTTGGATCTTCTTTGTAAATCTGCCGGGTACCCTGGTTGCAACGGCGCTCATCATGGCGGGATTCCGCGAAGCCAGAACGAGTGGCAGGAAACCTCAGTTAGACCTGAAAGGGGCGGTTTCCCTGTTGCTCGGGCTGCTGCTGCTGTTCTATGCCCTGGCGCCGGGCGGAAAGGGTAGCCATGGGCTCAGCCTTTTCTCCTTCGTCTTGTCAGCCTTCGCTCTGGCTACCTTGGCGGTCTTCTTTATTCTCGAGCGAGGCTCCAAAGAGCCGATCATCCCGCCGGACCTTTTCCGGCTCCACGTGTTTAAAATGGCGGCCGCGCTCGCCGCGCTCGCCGCTATGGGGGTTTTCGGAGTGATCAGCTATCTGCCTCTCTACATTCAGGGCGTTCTTGGGGGGACAGCTTCGGGGGCGGGAACAGCGCTCCTTCTCGCGAGCGTGGCCTGGACCGGCGGAAGTGTCATGGCGGGCCAGGGGATGAACCGTTTTGGCTATCGCGCGGTATGTGTCGCCGGCATGGCGCTGATGGCGCTCGGCTACGGTCTCTTCATTAATTTTGGGGCCCGCGTCGGAATGCTGGGAGCCTTGCTTGATGGTATCTTGGTCGGCGCGGGAATGGGAATGGTGAACGTGACCACGCTGGTGGCAGCTCAGAACGGGGTTCCGATCTTTCGGGTCGGAGTTGCCACGTCTACGGTCATGCTTTTTCGGACTTTTGGAGGAGCCTTCGGCGTCAGCCTGATGGGCAGCGTCTTGTTCACTGAGATGTACCGCCAACTCGTTGGCCTCTCAGTGCGCTCCGGGATGGGCATCTCCGGAATCGATCTCGAGAGGCTGGCGAACCCGCAAAACTTGATGGAGCCTTCCGTACGCTTGGGCATCCCCGAGCGCCTCCTCCCCGTACTTGTGGACGCGCTCGGCGATTCGATTTGGTACGCCTTTCTGGCCGGGTTCGCTCTGATGCTTATCGGTTTCATTTCGAGCCTTTTTATGGATGCTCTGACCCCCGCTACCACCCCTAGGCCGGCGGGGGCCAGGGAGCCTCAGATGTAAAACCCCCAGGATTCCCCGTGAAATTGACATCGCGTCCGCCGTGGGTTAGATTAAAACGCCTTTTTGGCCGATGCGTTTCCCAGGAGGGAATATGGTCCGCAGAGAGAAGTCTGATTACGCCATCCAGTCGGTTTCACATGCGCTCGATGTCCTGGAGCAATTTTTCGGCGGACCGGGTGAAATTGGCGTGACGGAGCTGAGCAAAAGGTTAAAACTGCACAAAAACAATGTCTTCCGTCTGCTCGCGACTCTTGAGGCGCGCGGCTATATCGAGCAGAACAAAGCAACGGAGAACTACCGCTTGGGGTTAAAGTGTCTGCAGCTGGGTCAAACCTACGCGCAGCAAATGGGATTTCTCCTTCAGGCCCGGGCGGTCTTGGATGAACTAGTCCAATCGAGCCATGAAAGCTCTTTTGTCGCCATCAAAAAAGGAACTGCGATTGTACCCCTGGATTTCGTCGAATCACAAAACGCTGTTCGCGTGGTGGCTTTCCTCGGGTTGCAACTCCCTCTGCATTGCACGGCCTCGGGGAAGATTCACCTGGCTTTTAATTCGGAGGAGGGGTTGAGTCAAAGCCTGCCTGAGCATCTGACCCGTTACACGGCTCAGACAATCGTCGATCGCGAACTCATCCTCCATCAGTTGAGGGAAATCAGGGACCTCGGCTACGCGGTGGATCACGGCGAGTTTATGGAGGAGGTGGTTTCTGTGGCCGTGCCGGTCCGCGATTATACCCGAAATTTGGTGGGGAGCCTCGCCGTAGCAGGTCCAGCCCATCGTTTGACCAGCGAAATGATTGAGAAGAAACTAGCTCCGCTCGTCCTGAGCGGGGGCGGCGAGCTATCGAAGCGTCTCGGCTATCAGGGATGAGTGAATCTTTAGTCGTACTGGAAAATCCGGGGACATAATAAGGTACCTTCCGGCTCAGATTCTTCACTTACTCATGGGTGGGGGTGGATGTAAGGGATTAAGGTCTACAAAATCTTGACCTGCCTGCCGGATTTAAAAGCGTTGACTGGATCTAAAACTCCGTCTACTCTTTAGCCCAATGTGTGAAGATGGCTGAAGGTTGGCGGCCTTTTCTTCGCGATCCCGCGGTTCAGCCTCTCTGGACTGCAAATCTTAAATTGCCAATCTGTCGCTGGAGGAGCTCTGGTTTCTCTCAGGAAACAATGCATGAACTTTGAATGGCAAAGGATCGGTGAAAACGTGGCGAAGGCAAGTAAGATCTTGAGCAAAAAACGGCTCTGTGGCGCCCTTGGCCGTGTCAGCACTTCTGCTGGGAGGCGGGAGTTTTATAGGAGCTATCGTGAAGATTGACGTTTTCCCCCATATCTATCCGAAGCGATTTGCCGAGCGAATACTTTCAACACCCGCAGCCGGCTTTGAAATGCAGAAACGGTTCCGGGAGATCCCGGTGCTTACTGACCTGGATCTACGCTTCCAAATCATGGACCGCTATGAGGACTACGTTCAGGTTCTCACCCTTGCCTCTCCGCCCATCGAGGCCATCGGCACGCCGCAGGAGACACCCGACCTGGCGCGCTTGGCCAACGATGGGATGGCTGAGCTGGCTGACAAATATCCGGATCGCTTCCCGGGCTTTGTGGCCTCGATGCCAATGAACAACCCTGACGCCGCTTTTAAGGAGATTGATCGGGCCATTAGCGGGCTTGGAGCTACAGGGATCCAGGTCTTTTCTAACGTCAACGGACGGCCGCTCGATGAGACTGAATTCCAACCGCTTTTTGCAAGAATGGCGGCGTTGAATCTCCCGATCTGGCTCCACCCAACCCGGAGTCCCAATTTTCCCGACTATCAGATGGAGAAGCGATCCCGTTACGATCTCTGGTGGGTGTTCGGGTGGCCCTATGAGACCACGATCGCAATGGGGCGCCTCGTCTTTTCAGGCATCTTCGACCGGCATCCGGACCTCATTGTCATCACCCATCACATGGGCGCTATGCTTCCGTTTTTTGAGGGTCGTGCCGGCTTCGGCCTGGATCAGCTCGGAAATCGAACCGAGGACGCACAGGACGCCGCCGCACTCGGGCGCCTACGACGGCGGCCGCTCGACTACTTCAGGATGTTTTACGGGGACACCGCGCTCTTCGGCGCGCTGCCAGCTATGGAATGTGGGTTAGCGTTCTTCGGCGCCGATCGCCTGTTCTTCGGCACCGACATGCCGTTCGATCCTGAGAAGGGACCGGGTTTCATCCGGGAGACGATCCGGTGTATGGAGCAGATGCGGGCCTCCCCCGACGAAAAAATAAAGATTTACGAGGGAAACGCTCGGCGGCTTCTCAAACTAAGGCTGCCACCTGTGCGAGAGGGTCCGGTCTTCATGTAGGAACGTACCTTACCCCCTTACGTGTCTCAAGTGTCGGGGAGAGATGCGGATCATTAGTTTCATCGACCGGCCAGAGGTGATTAGAAAAATCCTTCCTGTCTGCGGGCCGGCCTATTTCACTTCAGCGCTCGCTCCACCAGCTCCATCACGTCCATCGCCTTCACCTTTTCATCCATCCCCTTGGCTTTCAAGCCGTCCTCCATCATGATCATGCAATAAGGGCAGGAAACCGCGATGGTTTCCGCATGGGTTTCCAGAGCCTGCTGGACCCTGAGGTAGTTGACCCGCTTGTCCCTGGGCTCTTCCATCCACATCCATCCCCCGCCTGCGCCGCAGCACATCCCCTCGTGGCGGTGCGGGTTTATCTCCTGGAGCTTGACTCCCTGAATGCGCCCGAGGACCTCGCGGGGGACATCGTAAATCTGATTGTAACGGCCGTAGTAGCAGGAGTCGTGGTATGTGATGCTCCGGGCCGGCTCTCCTTCCAGGGTGATGCGCCCCTCCCGGAGCAGTTTCTCGATGAGCTCCGCGGCGTGAGTCACCTCGTATTTGCCGCCCAACTGCGGATACTCGTTTTTCAGAGTATTGAAGCAGTGCGGGCAGTTGGTGAGGATTTTTTTTACCCCGTATCGGTCAAGGACCTCGATCAGGCTCGCCGCCATCGTCTGAAACAGGTACTCGTTGCCGAGGCGGCGTGCGGTCTCGCCGTTGCAGAGTTCCTCTTTCCCCAGAATGGCGAAACTAACGTTGGCCTTCTTCAGGATCTTGACAAACGCCCGGGTAGTTTTTTTGCTGCGCTCGTCGAAGGAGCCTGCGCATCCTACGTAGTAGAGATATTCCGCGGCGCCATGCTCCCCGAGCCGGTGGATATCCAGGTCTTTGGCCCAAGCGTCCCGCTGCTCCGGGCCGATGCCCCAGGGGTTACTGTTGGTCTCCATCCCTCTAAAGGTCCGGTTGAGTTCCCCGGGAAAGCGGGTTTCCTCCTGGACCAAATGGCGTCGCATGTCGACGATTTTATCCACGTACTCGATCATGACCGGGCAGGCCTCCTCGCAGGCGCGGCAGGTGGTGCAGGCCCAAAGCACATCGTCGGAGATAAGACCCTGCCCCACGATGTTGACACCGATCTCGCCCCCGTCTTGACCGCGAATCTTTTTTTGCTGGATCTCCTCTTCCCGGTCGTAGAGGTAATCCCTGAGATCCAGCAGGAGCTGGCGTGGTGCGAGGGGTTTGCCGCTTGCCGTAGCCGGGCACGAGGAGGAGCAGCGCCCGCACTCCGTGCAGCTATACATGTCGAGCACCTGTTTCCAGGTAAACTGATCGATCCGGGAGGTTCCGTAAGTTTCTCCCTTTTCCAGGTCCATCAAACTCAAGGCTCCGGCCGGCTCCAATTTGCGGAAAAAAACATTGGGAATGGCCGTGATAATGTGGAAGTGCTTCGAGCGCGGCAGGAGGTTCAAGAAGATGAGGATGATGACGATGTGCAACCACCACGAGAGGTCGCCGAGGAGTTTTAGCGCTTTCTGCTCCGTTCCCTGCATGAGAGAAGCGACTGCGCTGCCGAGAAAAGCCCAATGGCGTTCGCTTAGATTCAGAGGATCGGACTCGAGGGCGAAGCGGGCCCCGTCGTAGAGGAAGTCGGTGATCATCAGACCGAGGATAAAGAAGAGGATCACCAGGGCCTCCCAGTGAGACTTCTGGGCGAGCCTTTTTTCCGCCGGCGCGAAGCCGAACAGGCGATGGGGATGGGCGAAAAGCCAGCGGTAAAGAGCGATCAACACGGCGATAATAACCCCGCCTTCGACGATGTCTTTCAGCAGGAGGTAAGGTCCTCCGAGACCATCCGGATGAAGCCCGGGGAGGTAAAAATGGGGAGCGTAACCTTGGCCGAAGAGCGTGACCGTACGGATCGCGACGGTGATGAATCCCCAAAAAATGACAAAGTGCATCCAACCGGCAGGCTGTTCGCCGCTTAAAAATTTCTTTTGTCCGAAGGCATATACCAACACACCGCGGAGTCGCTCGCCGAGCCGATCGAAACGCAGCTCCGGCCGTGCGGCCCGCAGGAGCAAAAAGCGGCGATAGATAGTGTGGCCAAAAACTCCGACCGCGGTGAGAATCAAAGCAGTGAGAAGAAAAGGAGTCACCATGTTCGCGACCTTATCTGCCATATGCCATAATAGCGTCAATTTCAAGGAGCAGGATGGATGACTCGTTTAGCATCGAGGTGGCTGCGAGCGATGTTTATGCTGGTGCTTCTAGTCCTGATGTCCTGCCGGCCTGCACCCCGCGTCTTCATCTCGACCCAGCAGGGCAGGGAAGTCCAAGTCAGCGTGGAGATCGCCGATTCGCCGGCGAAAAGGGAGCTCGGGCTCCAATACCGCCGCGATCTCAAGGAGGACGAGGGGATGCTCTTCCTTTTCTCCGCTCCGTCGGTCCAAACATTCTGGATGAAAAATACCCCTCTTTCTTTGGATCTCATCTTCATCGGCAGCCACCAGAGAATTGTCGGGATCATTCACGAGGCCACCCCTTTCTCCACCTCAACTCTCGCGGTCTCAGCTCCGAGCCAGTACGTGCTGGAAGTGAGAGGCGGTCTCGCCAGGCGTTGGGGTATAGGCGCAGGCGATCCGGTTCGCTTTGAAGGCGTTCCTCTCGAAGGGATGAAGGGAAACCCTTGAACCCTTCAACCGTGGATCGTTGTTTAGATCTCTTGGAAGAAGTAAGGCTTCAGCGGGCTCAAGCGCTCTTCATAGGAGTCCGGGTAGAGGAACCAGAGCGTTGCGGCCAGGCAGCTCAAGAGCGCATTGCCATCCTGCGGGGTGAAGCACATCCCGACGACCTCACGCTCCCCCTTTAAGGCCAGGCTCTGCGTGACCATGACGGTCTGGTTGAGAATCCGCCC